>PAZU01000045.1 GCA_002715725.1 Methanobacteriota archaeon
ACCTGTAATCCTGCTGCTAGAAGTGGAGAAGGACCGCTTGCTGGAATGCCGATCATAGATGCAGACAAGGCAAGAACTGTTGTGATAATTAAGCGAAGTTTATCAGTAGGTTATGCGGGAGTAGATAACGATTTATTCTACGAAGATAAGACGATGATGTTGTTTGGTGATGGTAAGGCAATGATGACAGAATTAAACAACGCAATCAAAGATCTGTGATTCCGTTATCCGCCCCTAAAGGGGCGGCAAATTGTGACAATGTTCAATAGGCAATCACAGGTGGCATCGATTAATGTCCCGTAGGTACTCTATCCTGCTGGTAGCGACTTTGGCTTTAATGCTGGCCGCTCCTGCATTTGGAAACTCACAGGGCCCACCTTGGATGCATAATGATCGCATCATCCCAGAAGAAGGATGTACCTGTCACGGAGCAGGAGGTTCTCCCTCAGATGAAGTGATTCTTTCGATTACTGGGGTGCCTAGAGTTTACGAAACGGGTGCTTCTTACAATTTGACTATCAGTTTAGCACATCAAACATATGTAGCCGGTGGATACATGATATGGGATTATGCCGATGGAAACTTTACTCCTAGTGACGGTTCAAAGTATGTCAAAGATTCAGGAGGTGCTCTATCTCATGACAATGTTGGAAATGATTGGGAAATTGTCTGGACTGCGCCTGAATCTGACACTGGGGACGTTCACTTCTCACTTGCTGGAAACATAGTAGATGGAAGTGGTGCGCCAGATGCAGGTGACCATTGGACAATTCTAACATTTACAGTTAGTGCACCAGGTACGGCCACACCAGATGCTGATGCAAGCCTCAGAACCATAAGTGTTGGAAACTATGATGCACTGTTTGGACAAAAATCTCCTGAGGAGATTGAAGCAGAAAAGCAAGCTGAAATTGCTAGTGGATACCTTGAACAAGGAAATCTATATTTCTGGACAACATTATCTATACTCATTGTAGCAGCAGTGATTCAAGGCGAATTCTATGAACGAAGATTCGGAGGAGGCCCACCACATCTAGACATGAGTTTGGCAATACCCCAAGGTATCCGTCGAGGAGCAATTACACTTGGTTTAGCGATCGGATTCGGATGGGCTATTGATACCGCACTGCCATGGGGATACACTCTGGTGATAGGAATGTGTCTCCTTTGGGGCTTATTCGGTGTTTACCGAACTGTAGTGCAAGCGCGTGCTGAAAAGCAAGACATGGATTTGGTCTGATAACATGGAAGACCTACACCTGTCCAGTGACGACAGGAGCAGCATTCAATCACATCTTGATGAACTATCAGGGCGCTTAACATCTGTCATAATTTTAGTAATAATACTAACAGGAATATGGTCAATATCCATAGATGAAATTTTGCGATATATCCTTGATCGTTTAGATCCTTGCGATGTATCTTGTGTCAACATATTTTCTCCAGATGAATGGGCGGGAACACGTTGGTTAAGTGCAGCACTTTTGGGACTATTGACTGCAGCACCTTTTGCGATGACACAAGCGTATTCTTTTGCTAAACCCGGATTGCTACCTAGCGAAAGAAGAGCGTTCGTAATTTGGATGATTATGATGTGGATATTAGCATTTAGTTCACTTGTATTCACAGTCGCTGAATTTTTGCCATGGCTATATGCATACGGGCATTCATTCAATATTGACAGCGGATTAATTGGGAGATACGATGCTGCAGAAATGTTGCGGATCTCAATTTCGATTGCTTGGGCCATGATTCTAGTTTTAGCAGCTATGAGTGTCGTAACAATTGCAGGAATATCTAAACTAATTTGGTCCGGAAATGCTGGATGGTGGCGCCTAAGAATTCACGGCATTATGTTGATGTTACTATGGTTGGTAATACCTGCTGACCTGCCTGGACTTCTATTTACTCTGACTATTTTGGCATCTGGAGTGGTTGAACTAATCGGATGGAAATCGTTCAGAGCACCGATGCCAATAGGCCATGGAATGCGTGACCTATTAGACTCAGAAGGTGGTGTTCATCGTGTTTTGTATGTTGATTGTGAATGCTGTGGAACCTCTCCAAAAATCAGACCATTAAAGGGCATGGGAAGAGTCGGATATTCATCTGTATGCAGAACTGAAGAAGAGCAAGATCACTTACTAGATGTAGTGAAGAGATTTAATGTAAGTAAATCTGTATTTTCAGGATGTGCAATTGATTCGATGCCGGTAGATTACATGGACTCATTGAGATTCTTAGGATGTAGTGCATCGACATTGAATCTTGCACAAATCAGTGTCGCTAGAACAGATAAAAACGATATTGATTTGAGATTATCAATGGCATGGCAAACAGTTCCATGGAGTGAAGAGAGTGCGATTGAAAGGTGTGTGAAATTGATTTCTGATTCAAATATTTCAACTATTCACGTAGGTGAAAAAATACCATTTGGCTTGAACCTTCAATCTTACGAAGCTTGGATTGCAAGTCCAACTGAATCGCTAATTGACAAAATAGAAGAATTAGGCATATCGGTGAAGTATTGCAGCAATTGATTCAAAGAGCATAACACTCACAATAATTCCAATGCGACCCGGAATTGGTTGGCCTATTGCAATTGTGCTATCACTACTTTCCGTAGTAGCATTTGCAAATGGAGAAGCCCTAAATGAGTGGGTTAAGGAGCATGCAATTACAATTCAGGATGAAGAGGAAGGGCCGTTAGTTGGAATTACTGAACAAGAAGTGTGGCTAGTCGTATTGATTGATTTCCCAGACCAAAATGAAAATTCAAATTGCGACCAACAACGAGCATCAAATTTGATTGACCAGGGTGCAAGAGACCATTTGAACCAAGGATTCAGTCCTGAATCAACGTTGGAGATCGATTATCATGATAGAATAGTGTCCACAGATTATGGTATGGCAGACTATGGTCACGATGTTGATGGTGAGAATGATGTTGGCAGGAAAGGAGTAAATCCACACACACTTGCTCAGGAAATAGTACTTGAGATTAAGGATGAAGTCCCAGACTGGTCAAAATATGATTTGAACGATGATGGATGGGTAGACCGTTTTCTAATTCTTCATTGTGTAAAGCCACAAGAGGATGGGGGCGGTTCAAGTTCACGGATCTGGTCACATTTTTCTTCAATTGAAGAAGTTGTAGAACTGCCGGACGAACTAAAGATTTCTCATTATACGATTTCCAGTCAGCACTCATCTAACAACTTTGGAACGATAATGCATGAGATGTATCATCAATTAGGAGCTGCAGATCTATACGCAGTTCACGATGACACTGTTAATCAAAACTGGAAAGGTATTGGAAAATGGGACATAATGGCAAGTGGAAATTGGAATGGTAATGGAGCATGGCCTGCACTTCCGTCTAGTCCAAGTATCGAGTTGATCGGTGGTGAAAGACATCAAGATTTGAGACTTGAATGGATGCCTGGCACTAACTGCACAGGTCCAGTTTACACATTTGAGGGACATTCAGAAGGAGGTGACTCTCTGAAAATACCTATTGGCGAGCAAGAGTATATTTGGATAGAGTACCGTAGTGACTCAGGATATGATTCTAATCTACCTGGCAATGGATTACTTGTTTTGCAACAGGACCTGCGAGCAGGTGAGATTGAAGATAACTTAGTTAATTCACATCCTGAAAGAGCATGGCTAAAAGTAATTGAAGCGGATGGGGAACAGAATATGGTTGCTGGAAACAATGATGGTGAAGAAAGCGATGTTTTCGGTGATGGTGAGTCATTCGGTTCGGAAGGAATTACAATCAGAAATCGGGATGGGGTTCTCGTAGATTGGAAAGCGGTTGTTTCAGTAGATAATGGAACATATAGCGTAGAGTTTTCTTCCCTAGAATGTGGACATATTGCAGATATTGAACTCCCAGATTACGGATCGGTTCTTACACCGGGAGATAATATTCCTATCACTGCAGAATGCGCTGGAATTGAGTTCGACTTAATTAGCAGCGATGGAAGAGAACTTTCTGTAGAAAATGGCGAAATTAAGTTTGCATCTTCTGGAATTGTGGGTGTTGTTGGATTAATTACGGGGACTATTTCTTGTGCACAAGGTACAGATTTCGATGTCAAACACGAATTCGAAATATTAGGTAATATACCCATTGAATCAACATTTGAAGCAAATATTCCTACTGTGGAATCATCGACAATTGAAGTCCCAGTTCAATTCAAAGGTGATGGAACACAAATGTGGCTAGTAGGTCTTGATGGTCCTTTGTCAAGAGTTGCTGAAACTCAAGTAAATCAAGAACTATCAGATGGCTCAAAGATTGTACTTGACATCAATCCATCCGGCCTACTTGTAGAAGGTATGGTGATTCGAGGCGAAGTCATTTTAGCGTCGGATTCTGGACATAATTACCACATCAATATCGAATTAGTAGCTGGGGATGAAGAAGAATCTACAATTGAGGAATGGACTAGTCCAGCCAAATTAATTCCAATCGCCCTTGGTTTATGTGCGATATGGATCGTGCTAGGAATCAAGTCACCTACCAGGGAGGTGGCGACTGATAACAAGGAAGTGCCAACTACTCCTCTTTATGGCGATGACCCAACTTTTGTTGACCCCTTCGGCGAGACGTACTGAAAGGCAAACACCTTCCCAATTTGAGGGGGCATCTACTTCCATTTGCATTAGCCATGGTGCATGATCTTCCTCCACAGGTGTAGCATATACTCTCCACCTACATCCATACTTGAAGCCAGGTCGCATCAATAATCCACGAGAATTCAGTTCATCGAATAAATCGGTTACAGGATTCTGAACACCATTTACCCAATCTAATTCTTCTTCACGCATAAATTTTCGAGAAAGATGTTCTACACCGAGTAAAGGGTAATCACTCTTAGTTGCAGGAACTAATTTTCCTTTTGGTTCGATTATAGATAGTCGATACATGGTAACATCCATCTCATCATCAACAATAGCAATTTCTGCCTTACGACTATTTTCTGATAAAGACATAGTCCAATCTAATAATTCATTGATATCAAACTCATCTTTTGCAAGAGACCATCTCACTTCTGCTTCTGCATCACCTTTGCTAGGATGAGATTCTCTGGACCATCTTAGCCATTTACCATCAACTGGCACTACCTTTTCTCCTGCGCTACGAATGACGTCAAATGCTACCGATTTATGTGCAAAATGAGGATCCTCTGAAAGACGATTGTCAACCCATCCTTCTTCAAGAGGTATGTGCCTGTGCCAGTGGCAAAACATGACCTCCTCTTCAGTTAGTACTATTCCACCGTCAATCGGCTTACCCAAAGCCGATTTTTGATAAAGTCGATTAGAAAGTGGCTCTGCGACAAACCATCCTGATTCATGCTTAGCAGGAGGCATATTTGGTTTTGCAGGAGCACCCTCTCCTGACAACCCAATTGGCCGGGTTGGCCTAGACCTTGGTCTGGACTTCCTACCATCTGCCATGTTAGGCGCATAGTGACCAGTCTTATGTGCCTCCCCCTTAGTAGGGATACGAGGGAGCAGTATGGTCGACGGTTATCTGGGAACGATGACAACCGAAGAACGTACTCTTTTGCACCTATTCGACAATCTACTTCCAGAAGGTCAATGGGAGGCACCTTTCGCAGTTACACAAGCAGGGATATCAGCTGCGGTTCATGTACAAAGAAAGCATGTTCCTAGAACTCTAAAGCGTCTAGAAAATAGAGATGAGTTGATATCTGGGCAAAGGCATGTACCTGGTGCTAAACAGCGTAGACGAGTCTATGGATTGACAGCTAGCGGTAGAGCGCGCGCAGGTGAATTAAGGGATAGAATTCTTAATGAAATGGTGTTGAAAAATGGTGAAAAAATCGTCTTAGGTTCCCTGAGAAAGGGAGGTCAAATGACTCTTGACTTGCTCTCTTATCTCGATGAAGGACTAGTATTCCATGAAAGCAGAGTCATTTCTCCAGTATCAAACCCGGAAGGTACCGCTTCTCTAGACGCACAAGCAGGAGAGAGTCTTGTCAAGAGAATGTTTGCTCGTGCTTGGGAAGATGGCAAGATTACGAAGGATGAACAACAACTGATTACAGAGGTCGTAACCTTCCTAGGAATGCACCCTGAAAGAGTAGGACGACTTTCCGATGATGCCAGAAGAGCTCAAAATGCTCCGCCACCGGAGGATGTTTATCGTGATATGCTGCGGCAGGCTTTGGTCGATGGGGAGATTGTAGAGGATGAAATTTCCTTGTTAACAACAATGCGTGATGCATTCCAAATCGATATGGAAACTCACGAAAGGTTGCTTGATGAAGCAAGAGCAGACCCGATTTTGGATGAGGCTACATTCACATATCGTGCAACGCTTGTAACAGCACTTGCAGATGGCATGATTACGCATGACGAGGAAGCGATGTTACGTACACTTAGGGAAAATCTTGGAATTTCTGATTCACGTCATGCAAGTTTGTTGGCAGAACTATTGGATAGAGATGATTGAAAAGCAGAACCAGTGAGGGACAGATATGGGAATGAGCGATGTAGAGCATGAGATTCATGACAGATTAATCAATTTACAAACTCAAATCAAGAATATGTCGGGTGATATCGTCTTGGTAGGAGATATCATGCTTGACAGATATATCCATGGATATGCAAATAATCTAAACTCACGCGCTCCAGTTCCTGTTCTCAAAGAAACAGAAAGATACGAGGACGTAGGTGCTGCTGCACATGTTGCTAGAGGTTTAGAGAATATTGGACTTGATGCAATATTGTTCGGAGTAATCGGAGATGACTTACCTGGGGGAAACATTCTCGAGGCCCTTGAAGAAGAAGAAGTCGAATGTGATGGTATTGCAATAATTGAAGACAGGGTTACAACTGTAAAAACACGAATGATTGCGGGTAGAGAGTATTTGATTTCCAGTCAGCAATTATTGTTAAGATGGGACATTGAAGATGATACACCGATTGATTCTGAGGCTCATTCTTCGATCATAGACCAAGCAGTTTCAAGAATTGCAACAGCGGATGTTCTAGTAATCTCTGACTACGGACAAGGAGTTGTAACCGACGATGGCGCTGCTAGATTAATCAATGCTGCGAAAATCGCTGGAGTGCCGGTTATCTGTGATCCAAAACTAACTGGATTGCATAGAACAGCAGGTGCTGATTGGGTGATTTTCCAAACTAGAGGTTTGGACTTGATGGCCAAGAGAATGGCATGTAGTGATTCTTCAGAAGCAGCAAAGATGCTGATAAATGAGAATGATTGGAATAACCTTGTAGTGCTGCAAGGTGAAAATGGAGTGACAATTTACACTAGTGATGAACAGATTATTTCATCGCCATGCACACTAGCAGAACCTCGTGGTGCAATCGGAATCATTGATGCCGCTGCAGTAGCGGTAGCGGCAGGAGTGAATCTTGGACTTGAGGTTACAGATATTGCCCACTTAGCTAATGCTGCTTGTGAATGTATCATGAGCGGTACACAAAATTTCACACTTACAAGTGATGATCTAGCAAATCGCCTAGGTGAAGTGGCTTGGAGTCTGCAAATTTCCCAGAGGTGAAATCTTGAGTTATTGGGTTCGACCCACTACAGCCGACATTGGTATTCGTGCATTTGGAAAGAATGCCAATGATCTCGTAAAAGAGATGACAATTGGGATGCAATCTATTCTTTTAGCTGAGAATCAAGACTTGAATTCAATAACAAGAAAAACTGCAAGATGGGAAGTCTCACACAACGGTGACATTGAGATATTGGTAGTAAAATGGTTAGATGAAGTGCTATACAGATCTGAAGTCAATGACGAATTTTTGCTTGAATGCCAACCTATGATTAAAGATGACATGATTGAGGCACAAGTATCATTTGTGTCAAAAGATGATGTCGATTTTGAAATTGAAATCAAGGCTGTTACAACACATGAATTTGCATTTAGAGAAGTTGAGCAAGATGAAACAATTCCTTCTGAATGGGAAGAAGTACCTTCATTCGACGGTCCTGGATGGTATGGAGATGTCGTCTTCGACATCTAACGTTGCAAGGATACCAATTAACAATCCAATCGGACCTAACATCATGCAAGTCAAAAGCACAGGCATAGAGATTTGAATTGGCCTACCTGCTGCCAACATTCGCATCCAAATATATCTACCAATGAAAGTATCCATCACTAAGAAATGTAGCCATGCTAAAATTATCATTTCATCGCTTGAAAAGAGTTCTATCACAAGGTTTGGAGTAGGCATTTCAGATCCTAATGTAACCAACACATCTGCTGCGTTTGGCAACAATAGAATGGCATATGAAGCAATCAATGGGAATGAACATATTCTGAGGTCACCAACAATTTTTTTGGTAATTTCGTGCTTTGGAAAAAACCACATCAAAACCCATAGTGGGAATATGAAAATCGAAGAAAACCAGAAAGTTGCGCTCATCAAATCCATTTAATTGCCTCAGTAACTACTACAGTTCTAAGTTTACAATATTTTGTATGAAAGCAAGTGGGAATTCCAAAGGTGGACCCTCGTATCCATGAGCCAAATCCACAGGCTTCCTCCGTCCCGTTACCCCACGGCACCCATGGCCCCAGGTAGGGCTGCTCCGTTCCCGGCCTGACCTGTTCCCCCGGTTATTCAGTTCCCGACTCCTTCCGGTTTCGGTTCATGACACCCGGGTCACGTGGGGGCGAGACATCGACGTCCGCCTATGGGAACCCATGGACCGGCTGAGCCGCCCCTTGGCTTTCGGACCGCCATTTGCGATTTGCGGAAGAGGGCACGCAAACTCCCCTCCTATCCCATGCGTCCGTAACCTTCGGGTATTTTGAACCCACCGTAGGTCATTCTTCGGCTGCTTCTTCATATTTTGAGGGACAACTTGTCTTGATAATCTCCGCCTCAAACACCCAATTTCCATCCCTCTCGATTAGGATTCCTTCAGCATACACTGTTCGATTATCATCCAAACCGTTCGAAACAGAAGCATCACTAAAATCAATAATTATCTGTTCATTTTCGCCGTGAAGAATAAATGTCGACGTCGTGTTATCGATAGAACCATCCAAAACTTCGCCTCTAATGGCGATTTGCCGTCCTTCTAGACTTTCTGGGTCTTCCATTACCTCATCAACGGTTCGAGTGGCTTCAGGGGTATTTATGAGCAAAGTAGCAGCCAGAGCAATGGTTAGAACTGCCCCTATGATAAGCAACCTTGAGCGATGTGTTAGCAATCAATCACCCCTAGCTAAGCCGATGGCTTGCTCTAAATTATCTAAGCCTTTAGACTTCAGTTTTCTATCTAGGCCATTTACAATTCCCTTGATTACGGATGCACCATTAAACACCATTGATGAATAAATTTGGATAAGGCTTGCTCCGTTAGTGATTTTTTCCCAAGCATCATCTGCGTTGGCTATACCTCCAACTCCAATTATTGGCCAATTACCATCTGTATGGTCAGCAATTAACCTAATCACTTCGGTTGAACGAGATTTCAAAGGTCTTCCAGAAAGACCACCAGTTTCCGACATTATTTTTGAGTCATCAGGACGAGAAATCGTTGTATTCGTTGCAATAATTCCTGCACAACCTAAACCCCTAGCAGTATCAACAATAGATTTGATTTGCATATCCTCGAGATCTGGAGCGATTTTTACCAACAATGGCTTATCGTTCGAGTAGACCTGGACGGCTTCAATAATTCTAGCTAAGTCCTCGTCTTTCTGCAACTCTCTTAGATTTGGAGTATTAGGTGAGGAGACATTGATTACTACACCATCGACATACTGGGCACATCTTTCGACTGTTTTTGCATAATCTAGATGCGCATCTTCCAAACTGGTTTTCTTAGACTTCCCCACGTTCAAAAACAAAGGAACCGATGGTTTTCTACATCTTGCCAAATGCGTAGCCATTTTTTCGCTACCTGGATTGTTAAAACCCATCCTATTGATTAGAGCGTTGTGCTTGGAAGACCTAAACATTCTAGGCTTTGGATTGCCAATCTGCTCATGTTCCGTGACACCACCAACCTCGATGAAACCAAAACCCAATGCTTCCCAGCCACGCATTGCTTCAGCCTTCTTGTCCATACCTGCTGCTAATCCCAATGGATTAGAGAAATCTAGACCTAATGTGCTTGTTTCTAAATTACGAGGTCGGTATAGGACTCGAAGAAACATTCTACCAAGAACTGTGAATGAGAACATCTTGAGACCTAATATAGCGCGACTATGTGCTTTTTCACTATCCATCAACGCCAGGAAGGGGCGGACAAAAAGTGAATATCCTAGGCCCATTGACTATCTCTCACCAAGGGCATCCTTCAAATCTTGCCCTGTTATGGACTGCAATGTGGACATGAGCGACCCCCGTTGGCCCTCGCTGCGAGAAGCCGCACGTAGATTTTTGCGCGAGGACGGATGTACGCTATCAATACCTGAGGAGTTAATCGATGCTGGGTGGAAAATTGTGCAAATGATTGCAGATTATGTGCCGTCCAAAATCGATCTTCCAACTGTTGTCAAAGGTGATTTAGCAGTTGTTGGTCTTGCACAGATAGGTGGAAAAGAGCCTTCAATCGATATTTGCTGGGTGCCAAATTGTGGATGGGATGATTTTTCTGAGCAAGTGATTGACCTTCTCAAGGCCGGTTATCCTGGTTGTGTTGGTTGTGGTGGCCCCGGTGCTGAAGAAGAATGGAATGAACAACTTCGGCGAGTCCGGATTTTTGAGTAAAAAAATATCATGATTTTTTACAGGTACTATAGTACCTGTTTGAAAACGGTCAAAACCGAGCCTTCAAGTATCGCCTGATTTCCCCCGCCGAATCATGCCGGTCGTTGTTATTGCTGAGAAGCCAAGTGTGGCGGCTGATATTGCCAAGGTTCTTGGCGTCAACTCAAAACAAGATACGCATTGGCAATCAGAGGCGGTTTGGATAACTTGGGCCGTAGGTCACTTATTGGAATTGAAGACTCCTGAAGAGTACGACGATTCTTTCAAGAATTGGAGGAAATCTATCGATAAACTTCCGTTCATTCCCGATAAATTTCAACTCAAACCAATAACAGGTAGAGGGAACAACAGAAAACAATTGACTGCGATTAAGAAGATGATTACTTCCAAGGACTGCACAGAAGTTGTTAACGCCTGTGACGCTGCTAGAGAAGGTGAATTGATTTTTAGAAGAATTGTTGAGTATGCAAAAGTCAAATCCCCAACGACTAGAATGTGGTTACAATCACTTACAAATGATGCAATTCAATCTGCGTGGGATAACCGAGTATCATCATCTGATTATCAGCCGCTTAGAGACGCTGCCGTTTCCAGAGCCGAGGCTGATTGGATTATCGGAATGAATGGGTCTAGAGTTGCTGCAACATTTCTGCGAACCAGCCGGAACGATAAGAAATCCTTGTCCCTAGGTCGTGTACAAACTGCTACACTTGCGATGATAGTAGATCATGAAATTTCAATTCTTGCACACAATCCTGCACCTTTCTGGGAACTGGAAGCAGAATTTGAGAGTGGTGATGCAAAATGGATTGCGAGGTGGGAACGCAGCGGCCATAAAGATGACCCAGATAGGCCAGAACTTAAGGCGCATAGAATTGTTGAGGCTAGCGAAAAGGAAATGTTGGAAGGCGTTTTGAAGGCAGAAGGAGATTTTTCAGTTTCTCAAACCGATAGAAATTCAACCGAAAAACCGCCGCTTAATTTTGATTTGACTAGTTTGCAAAGAGAAGCTAACAATATGTGGTCATGGTCAGCAAAACGCACTCTATCTGTTGCCCAAGATTTGTATGACACCCACAAACTCACAACCTACCCTCGAACAGATTCACGATTCTTACCTGAAGACATGATGGAATCGATTTCCAAAACAATTCGCCAGTTGGGAGCTCAAGATGACTTGAACAAACATTCACAAAGACTAATCGATAATGGATTAAAGAATGTCAAAAGAAATTTCGATAACTCCAAAGTTTCTGATCACTACGCTATAATTCCAACTGGGAAAATTCCTACTAGTGGTCTAAGTACTGATGCAGCAAAATTGTATGACTTGATTTCAAGGCAATTTCTTTCTTCATTCCATCCAGAAGCAATTTGGAAAGTAGAGAAAAGAATCGCTACGAAGCAAGGGCAAAATTTCGTAAAAGAAGCAAGAAGCCTATCCACTCCAGGATGGCGTGCAGTTAGACCAAAGAAACAGAATCTACCTGAAGGCTGGGGAGTATTACCTTCTAATCCGGGACCTGCAGCCCTGTCATCACATGACTTCAAAGAAGAAAAGACCAAACCTCCTGGCCGACTTAAGGAGGCCGGACTTCTAAGATTGATGGAGCATGCTGGTAAGAAAATCGAGGACGAAGAACTTGCAGCAGCAATGAAGGGTAAAGGATTGGGGACTCCAGCAACTAGAGCCGATACTATTGAGAAATTGATTTCTAGAGAATTCATAGGTCGTGGAAAAGGCGGATCACTGCGTGCTACACCGCACGGAATCAAAATGATTGACATTCTAAGAAAAATACCAGTTGAATGGATAACATCAGCTGAGTTGACGGGTGATATGGAGTCGAAACTTGATGGTGTGCAACGAGGTACAAATCAAAGAGAAACATACATGTCAGAAATCCAAGATAGAGTCCAAGAAATGGTAGATAGAATACGTGACCATGACCGTTCAAAATTATACGCTGAACAAGAATCACTTGGAGCCTGTCCACTGTGTGGTTCAAATGTCGGTGAAACAATTTTATCATACATTTGTGATAAAAACGAAGGTAGAGGCAAAGGATGTTCATTCGTAATGTGGAAAGACGCTAGTGGACGGTGGTTTGATCGAAATACTGCAACCCGTTTATTAGAGGAAAAGTCGATTGAGAATTTGCATGGTTTCTTTTCCCGAAGTGGTGAATCATACGATGTTACTGTTAGCATCGATGATAGTGGAAAGGTGGCTGTTGCTGGTAGTTCTGCCGAAACTACAGGTTCGGATGATGCTGAATTATGTGCCTGTCCAAAATGTGATCACGGTACAATTAGAGTTGGTGAATCAACATATGCTTGTGATAATGCAGAATGTACATTCAGAGGACTTGGCAAAAATATTTGCAAACGAGACATTTCTGTTGATGAAGCTAAGAAAATTCTCACAGAAGGAAAATCCGATTTGATTGAAGATTTCATTTCAAAGCGAGGCAGAAATTTCCCTGCTTATCTTGTACTTGAATCAAATAAAGTCGGGTTTGAATTCCCTCCACGTGCACCTCCAGCAGATGCAAAGAAATTTCCAGTAGTAGAAGGAATAGTTGGGCTTTGTCCCAAAACCAACATTGGGGTAATCGAGACTGAAACACATTATCAGGCTGAAGAAAATTCAGAGGGATGTAAAATTTCGTTTTTGCGTGAAATAAGCAAGCGCACAATTACGCGTGATGAAGCAAAAACTCTTGTTGAGAAAGGAAAACTCGGACCATTCGAAGATTTCACTTCTAAAGCCGGAAAACCATTCACTGCAAGTTTATACTTGAAGCGGGACGGAAACATCGGATATCGCTTTGCAAAGAAGTGAAGCGGCATAACCTTGACATTGGTGATGCATGCAGACCCTCTTGATGTACCAAGTTGTCATTATCGGTGCTGGCCCTGTCGGAGGTCGATTGGCAACCGAATTAGCATCGCGTGGAGTTTCCACTTTAATGATTGAAGAACATGCTGAAATCGGCAGACCATTTCAGTGCGCAGGTCTAGTAAATCCTCCAGCTATGCAAATGGTTGGATTAGAAGAAACAATCTTGCAAAATGTGGATGGAGCACTTATTCACTCACCATCAGGAATTATGGTTCCAGTCGGAAAAGATGGAAGAATTCGAACTCATGTTGTGTGCAGGAAAAAATTCGACCAAGGTGTAGTCGCACAAGCCATGAATTCAGGGGCACATCTTTGGCTACTATCTCGGCCGTTAGACGCTAAGGTTGACAAAAACGGAGTGAGCCTGAAAATTGAGCGCGAAGGAGAAATTGTTGATCTCAGATGTAATCTACTAATTGGAGCAGATGGCGCTCATTCTTGGACAAGACGTTTCTTCAAAATGGGTCGGCCAAAAGAAATGATGATTGGTTTCCAATCTGATGTCACTGGACTATCAGGTAAGGACAACTGGCTAGAGATGTACACCGGAAGGGACATTGCACCAGGATTGTTCGCTTGGGTAATCCCTACAGGAAACAATACACATCGAATAGGAGTTTGGTCAAGGGCACAGGACTTGGATGGAAAAAGTGTCGAAGAGTGTTATAATTCATTGATTAATCACCCTCTATGGAAAGATAGATTTGCAAATATGAAAGAAATTGCACGCTATTGTGGCCCAGTTCCATGTGGAGTTATTCGTAAACCATTCAAGGATCGAGTAATGGTTATTGGCGACGCAGCAGGAATGGCGAAGCCAACTACTGGGGGCGGCATAGGCCCAGGCTTCAGACAGGTAGAAGCAATTATTGAAAAGTTAGTCAAAGCAATCGAAAAAGACAAATTAGAGACGGGTAGTCTATCTTCAGTTTGTAAACCATTCAAGGCATTTAGAAAGGAACAGGATAGAGCCAGAGCTCTTCGCGAATTGCTTGTCACGATTCCAGATGATGAAGAATTGGATTCGCATTTCAGGATGTTCAATCGGCCGGAAATACTGGATTTAATCAACAAAGAAGGCGATATTGAACATCCTGTTCCTTTGGGCATGACATTGCTTAGAAAAGTTCCTGAATTCCGTAAATTGGCTGTTAAGGCTGGGTTCAAGTTGCTATTTGCTTAGGTGATTTAATGGTACATATTACACACAGAATTCGCTATCCTCCATTCGAATCAGGAAAACTAAATGCAGAGCAAATTCCTGTTGTGGAATATTCCTTTGAAATCGATGGCCCTGTAATCCCTCCATTCAAACTTGGAAAAACCAATTCTTGGCATGTAGAGAGAGTCATCGAAGGAAATTATGAAACCGATAGTAAATACCACGGCAAGGTTCCACAAATAATCGAAAAACAGAGGACTGGGTGGTATTTATTACCACATCCGATTCATGCAAAGGCTCGTAAATTCATCAATTTTGTTGTTGTAGTGTTATTGGCATGCCTATTCTATTTATTTTCAACTCCATTACAAACCTCTCTTGGAATTCCTACTTTTGGAACAGGAAAAGTTCGTCTTGGGCTGCTTGATTATCCACTACTAGCAGTGATTATTGTACCGTTAATGCTAATTCCAATAGCGCTCAGAGTTGCTGCAAATTTGGGTGATTTACGGAGGCAGAATTTTTTCTTACTCAATTCGCCACCTAGGCCAGAAATTAATTTTGAAGAAACCGAAACTGGCTCAAATCTCAAAGGAAAAATAAAATTTCTAGATTCTCGAGAAGATTGGAAGAGGATGAAATTATCATGGCGAGTTGGTATTCTCCCACCTGCTAGACACAAAGTCTTCGCAGCTCTAAATCGTGATCCTTCAGGACAACCGCCTCCAGGCCTCACAACACCTTTACCGCATCATTGGGAGAAAGGGCTAGATGATGGTACTGGCATGGGGGAAGATGCTCCTATGGAACGACATGATGTTCCCGGAGGTGTGTTCTTGCGCCCGATGCGAATCATGAGTTCTAGTGAATCTGTAAATATTGAACTCGAAGGTGGAGAGTTTGAATTACAAAACCCTCCGGGTGAGTGGCCTGGAACAGTATACGGAGGGCTTGTTCGAGTCCATTGGGAGTTGCTCATCCACATCGAAAGGGAAAGTGGTGGTCCATTACTTTGGGTCGAACCATTAACAGTCCTACACGGTGAAGATGAAATAGTCAATGAGAATATTACAATCTCGGATGGTCGTTCTGAAAGTGATGCATTATAGATGCAAGGTTTCATTTGCCTCTCTCAATCTCACCGTTCATGGAGCGCAAAGGAGTCAGTGCTGTCTTCTTAACTCTCATCATGCTTCTATCTGGCTGCCTCGGTTCAGAAGATTCGGTTAAAGAGACTGTTGAAGATGAAGAGAAGACTGAAATTTTTGCTAATTATTCAATGTCGTTAAGTGAAAACATATTTTCTGTAGGCGATATTGTTGTAGTTGAAGGCATAGTTGAAATTAATCAAAACAATGCTGAATATTTCTTCGAGTACGATATAATTACACCTAGTGGCATAAGACCTGTTGATGTAACTCTTAGCGAATTCGATTCCGGAATGAGATTAATTTTGATGCCTGATGAACCTGGTGAATGGAAAATTGTAGGACGTCTAATTGTATCAGGAATAAATGACTCATTGAAGAGTGATGTGGACTTCGAAGTCCTTCCGCCAAACGAAGGTGAAACTATACTGTCTGTTGATTCAATAATCGAAATGGAGAGTTCTGCACCGCTTTCAATAAGCGGCAAAGTAATTCATTCAAATCCAACGTCTTGTACTGTTTCTGATGGTTCAAATTCACAGTCTGCTAATAATGCAGGAGAATTTAATCTAGGCCAGGGAGTTGTTGAAGAATCTTACAATATCACGATTACAGCTGTATGTGGAATCTGGACTGAAAGCCAGGATTCAAGAACAGTACGAATCATATTATCTGCAGGAAATGACATGGACGGGGATGGCATTCCTGATGATTCTGATGCCTGCCCAAATGGATATGGAGAAGATGATGGCTGGAATCCAAACCCAACTACAGATCGAGATGGTGATGGTTGTCATGATTTTGAAGAGGACATTGATGATGACAATGATATGATTCCTGATATTGATGACCAATGTGCTTCAGAAATCGGTTGGGTCAGTACTGAAATGAATGATTATGACAGAGATGGATGTGCTGATTCTACAGAAGATTCAGATGACGATAACGACGATATTTATGATGAATATGATTCCTGCCCTACAGGTCAAATAGGTTGGGAATCAAAACCTTACACCGACTGGGACGGTGACGGATGTAACGACTTCAGTGAAGACCAGGATGATGATAATGACCAGGTAAACGACACAGTCGATGACTGTTGGAGAGGTTTGTCGAATTGGGTTAGTAACGATGAATTCGATTATGATGGTGATGGTTGTAACGACCTAAGCGAAGATGATGACGACGACAATGATGGGGTTAACGATGTCAATCTAACCGGTGTAACATTAGATGAGTGTCCTCGAACACCTTTGGATGCCCAAGATGTTGACGAGAGAGGTTGTGATGCAACAGAGAGAGATACCGACAATGATGGTGTAATGGACTCTGATGACTCCTGTCCAGGAACACCATTAGGAAATGTAGTAAATTCCGTTGGCTGTGCAGACCTAGACGGAGATGGAGTGTTTTCAAATGTTGACGATTGTGCTAATACTCAGGCTAAATGGACTCCAGATGCATTAGGATGTGCAGTCTACCAACTCCCGGTAGCGTGGAAAGAAAGTGGCCATGGTAATGCAAGAATGGATACAGTGGCTCATTTCTCAGTCCCGACCTTAGATGGGACATGGTCGTTTAGGAATGAATGGAATGGTGAAGATGTTTACATCTTCCTGTTTAAATACACAGATTCATCTGGAAATGGAAACAATGCTGATTGGTCCAAGAACCCTGGATCTATGATTCGTCAATTACCAGATAATGCACACTTGTTCTACGGTTCGTTTGATAATTCATACAATAATGATGTAAAAGCAAGAAAGACTGCTGTGCAAAATGCATTAAACGCTGATGAGGAGTTGAAGTGGAAGGATAGAATCCATTACATTGACCAAGATATGTCAACAGCCAGTGGTGGATTGGGAGATTTAATCAGCAATTGGAATTCACTGTATTACGGAATAGACAGATTCCAGCGTGCACGTGAAATCGGTTCGATTTATGCTTGGACATCACAAACTAATGATATCATTCACTGGGCATATGAAGCTCGAATGTATAACTATGAATTCCCAACAGAAGTAAGAGAAACTGACCCAAATGTGCATTCTGTAACTGTCGTAGATGAATTGTGGCATAGCGGGGGTTGGAGTGGAGGATATACTTCTACTTACGAAAATGTTAGCATCAATTTGCCTAACAACATAACATCTTATGACACACTAGAAGTATTCCATGAGCATGCATGTGAAGAAAGGCGAAATCGATATGCTAAGTCCGATGGTAGTTATGGTGGATGCCATGAATGGGATTATCTTGCATACATGAAAATTTGTGACCGTGATAATACCAGTAAATGTGGCACTGAATTCATGCGCTGGATAACAACATATGGTAGAGAAGGGAGATGGCTAACCGACATTACTCCTTACCTATTCATGCTAGAAGAAAATGATGTTCGCACATTCAAGTATCAAGGTGCAAACAAAGGAACGATGACTGTCAAATTATTGTTTTCTGACTGGGGCATTGGTGAAAGAAGTACTAGCGGTGAGCAAGTGTTTACAGGAGGTCAATTCCGTGGCGAATACAATAATGAATCACAGTATAAGAGACAACATAATTTCAGTACACTTGCCGATTACCATAGTGTGAAAATTGTTGCTACAATTACCGGTCACGGTTTCAATCAAGACCAGGCCAATTGTGCTGAATTCTGCGACCACGAGCATCACTACTATCTCAATGGTAATACTGCATATGAATGGCATCCTATCGTTTCCGATAGCCAAGGTTGTGAGAAAGAAGTAGATAGAGGAGTGGTAGCAAATCAGTATGGTTCTTGGCCATATGGCCGAGCTGGTTGGTGTGCTGGACAGGATGTCAAACAATGGACATATGACATAACTGACTGGGTAGATAATTCAACTACGAACAATTTGCGCTACAAAGGCCTATTCAATGGACAGGAGTATGTTCCACAAGATACCAATGGCGGTGGAAGAGAAATCAGAGCTAACATCTGGTTAGTCTGGTACGATCAGAACTGAGACGGTGGCGGGGCTGCTAAGCCAGTTAGTTTTGTTTCAGGTGAAGGAGTTTCTAGATTTTCATAGCGAGAATTGCGCCTTCTAGGAACAAAGCCAGCCCTAACTATTGCATCCTGTAACTCTAATTCACTAGCCTGAATTTTGCTGGTGCCAGAAGCGGAGACCACATTTTCTTCCATCATTGTAGAACCAGCATCATCTGCACCTCCTAAGAGTGCCATCTGCGCTATTGATAGACCCATTGTGGGCCATGATGCTTGAATGTGGTCAATGTTGTCGAAGAATAATCTTGAAACAGCCACATGGCGAAGATATTCGGTGGGCCCAGCACCTAACTCGAATTTATTTCTTCCACGATTACGCTTACCGTATGTGTTATTCTCTAATTGTACTGGCCATGCAATAAATGAAGTAAAACCATTTGAATAATTTTCAAGACTCGAATCTTGTAACTCCCTTATTCTGTGCATGTGCTCTACACGATTCTCAATAGATTCACCAAATCCAAACACATTGGTTGCACTAGTAATCAAACCAAGCGATTGGGCTTCACTCATTACTCGTAACCAATTATCTGGCAAGCCTTTTTTGGGTGAGACATCTTTGCGTACTGATTCAACTAACATCTCTGCTCCTCCACCAGGTAGGCCATGCATTCCAGCATTCTTGAGATGAGTTAGGACTTCAAGAGTAGACAAATTCGCAACTTCTGCAATTCCTTCGATTTCAATTGGCGAGAAACAATCGAGGTCTATTGTTGGATGCATTTCTCTTAACGATTTGAGTAGATTGGTATAGTATTCAATCCCCAGTTCGGGATTGACGCCTCCCTGCATGAGAATTCTTGTCCCATCGATCGCCTCCAGTTCACTCACTCTCTGGCTAATTTCATCTAGAGTTTGAGTATACGTCTCCTCATGTCCAGGAGGGCGATAGAATGAACAGAATTGGCAATTTATCGTACATACATTGGTGTAATTGATATTTCTATCAATTAGGTAAGTTACCTGTTTGTCACCATTAATTTCTACTCGCCTTCGATTCGCTGCGCGGCGAAGA
The DNA here is from genome assembly GCA_002715725.1 of Methanobacteriota archaeon. Classification (GTDB taxonomy): domain Archaea; phylum Thermoplasmatota; class Poseidoniia; order Poseidoniales; family Poseidoniaceae; genus MGIIa-K1. The sequence goes on from PAZU01000045.1 coordinate 20,017, forward strand.
GCATGTAGTGGTGCATCTCGGTACAAAATTACTGCATCCTCTTGGCTCAATCTAGACCTGCTGGCCATATGAGATTCAAGGATTTCACTCCAGAACATACCGACCACTCATGCTGAACCTACAATTGATTCAATATTAGCGATTGTTTTAGGGCAATCTCCTGATAATACATCAGGTCCGTCTTTAGTAACTAGAACATCGTCTTCGATTCTAATACCAATATTTGCATATCTTTCTGGACATTCAACATCAGGTCGCCATGCACCAAAATACAATCCTGGCTCAACTGTAATTACCATACCTTCTTCGAATAAACGTGGTTCGTCATCTGGGCGATAAATTCCTACATCGTGAACATCAATTCCCAACCAGTGACCAGTATTGTGCATGTACCATTTTTTCAAATCTCCATCTGGCGACAGCGCCTCATCAAGGGTTTGCTCAATGACACCTAACTTTATCAGACCTTCAGCAAGAACACGTCTTGCTGCATTATGAGGTGCATCGTAGGTATTGCCGACACGACATTCCTCAATAGCGGCTATTTGAGAATCTAACACAATTTGGTATATTTCCGCTTGTGCCTCGCTAAACTTACCATTTACTGGCCATGAGCGAGTGATATCAGATGCATATCCTTTGTATTCACATCCTGCATCGATTAGAATAACCTCACCATCATCACAGGTATCATCGTTTACATTATAATGCAATATTGTTGCATTTTCTCCGCTACCAATAATGCAAGGATAGGCGATTCCAGAGGTTTTACAATACTTGAACAGCCCCTCGATTATACCTTCTAACTGCCATTCACCAACACCTGGCTTTGTATTTGCCATTGCTTGTATATGTGCTTGTGAAGCGATCTTTGCTGAATGACGCATCAACTCGATTTCAGCATCCGATTTTCGAAGTCTAAGTTCGTTAATCATTGCTGAAGGGTCTACGATGCTTACTGGGCCCATGCCAAACTTCTGACGCTCGCGCGAGTTGGATTTCATTTCTTTTTCAACCAACTCATCAACATCAGAGTCGATTCCCATTTTGACAAAAACACGTGAACACTCAACTAGCATTGAAGAAAGTCTGTCATCCAGTTGCTCGTGCGACACTGCTGAATCAACTGGCCAATTGGCTACAGCTCCTTCAGCTCCTGGCCTACGGCCTTCCCAAATTTCCTTCAGGACATCTTTAGGCTGAACAAACAGTGTTGTTTTCCACATTCCATCTTCATTGAAGGCACAGAAAACCGCATCTGGGTCTTCCCATCCACACAGATACAACATATCGCTACTAGTACGGTAAGGATAGTGAACATCATTTGAGCGAGTCGACTCATGAGGTGCAGTGATAATCAGCAAATCTCCAGGGCGTAATTGAGAAAATAATCTCGACTGACGTGAACGATATTCATCGTTACTTATCCCAGCAGGTTCATGCCCCACTGCCTGAAGAGAATCCTCCCACATGTGTATGCGGTACATGGCTTGATTTTTCATTCCTTGCATACTTAGGAAGTATCTTCGTCAGTCCACATATCATTTTCCGAAACCCGTTCGGTTCCTTTATTCGCAGAATTCGATTTATGATTTGAGTCCCACTTTGGTAAAACTGAAGCCTCGTTTTCTGACATTCTCATTCTACGGAAAATCATGATGCTGAAGCCAATAATTCCTACAAGCACAAGCACTGCAGTAATATTGAAATTGTTTGATTCGGATTTAGACTGTGCATTGACTGTTACCTCAATCTCGTGAGAATCCTCCGCTCCATCATTATCGGTTACAACCAATCGTAAATTGTGAACGCCAACATCCAAATCAGAAAGTGACAAATTAACTGATGTCGAAATCAATTCATCGTTGAGATACCACGAATAAATCAAAGAATTGGAGTCATCACCAGTCTCAATAGCAGCAGCAACAAGTTCCAAACTTTCATCCTGCAAAAATTGCCAAGAATTTGGGTTTTTCACACTACTACCTTCTAACTGTAAATCAATTATTGGAGGTACGTTTGACACAAGTATGGTTGTGTTCGAAGATGACATACGTCCAACCCAATCGATTACATCTAATCTTACAGTATAATTTCCAGATTTACTCAGGGCTATGTTGAGCATTTCATCAGTCGTGTTTGATGTTGGCAAATAGGTGATGCCATCAGGATCAGTGACATACCAAATTGATTGAAGATTATTGCTCCAAACACCATCTGTTGAACCACTACCATCGATGACAATCATTTCGCCCTCAAGTGCATTTTCGGGGCAGATTAATACAGAAGTGGGATTTGTTTGGTCTACAAATACTGTCATTTCAATTTCTGCTGATGTTCTCAGATAGACGTCTTGTAAATAATATGTAAATTTCCACACTCCGTCATCTAGTCCTAAACTACTAACATTAATCGAAAATGTACCAATGTCGTTTTCCCAACTAACATTTACTTCAGAATCAAACAATGTTCCATCACATGCACCATTAGGAGCCAAACACCAATTCAGTATCAATTTCGAATCAATAGTTTGAGAATCTGCAAGGATTGCTCGAGATGAGATAACATACTCTCCATCGACAATAATACTTGTATCATGATTATGATTAACAACAGGGTTGTGAGGTCCTTCGCCAATGAAAATAATTCGATTTAGTAATTCCTCACCTGAATCATCCATCTGTGTTACCTCTAACAAACATGTACAATTAAAACCAGAAACATCGATTACTATCGACCAAATCCATAAATCTTCATCGATTGGTGTTACTGAAGTGAAAAATTCACCACTTGCTAGAATTATTGGGAACTCCATGTTTGGATCAGTCACATCATACAATACCCAATCTGCACCCTGTGGTGGCAAAGTGGTTGACCCATTAACTTCTAATGTATCATTCACCCAAATGCCATCTTCGATTGGGCTGGTTAATTTGTGACCAAGCTCTGAATCAACACTAGAAGAATTAACAATTGGCAAAGACATCAATAATATCGAAGTCAATATGATGTAAGACTTCGAATATTGATTCATTTACTACTCCTCAAATGGATTACACAACTGTCCTTGACCTGGGAAACTATTGATGTCACGCGGGTTAGTATCCCACTTGTATTCACAGTAGTTTACGTGACCATCACCGTCGGTATCTACCATACGGTCAGCATCATCGTAAGGATCGAAATTGAAGTAATACTCCCAACCTGTAGCCATTCCGTCATCATCATGATCTTGGTAAAAGACTTCAGGACCATCGTCCCAATCATCACCATCAGTATCGTTGCGAATCGGATTTGTTCCGTTAACAAACTCTTCGAAACTGGTGTAGTTTTCTAGATTGTCATAAAACAACTTTCCATCTGGAGTATCAGGGTCGATATGACAATTACTCGATTGTGGATCTTCATAAGAAGGACAATATTTAGCAATCAGCCCAGTACGATTCAAACCGTCATTGTCAGGGTCTTCCATTCCATCATCAATTCCATCACCATCAGAATCTTTCAGTGCAGGGTCCATAACACCACGGGCACCATATGCACTGTAAGTTGAATTGTCAACTAAACCTATGATTAGTGCTTCCTCAGAATACTTTACTTCCCAACCATCTGGCAACATATCACCATCAGTATCATCATTGACAGGGTTGGTATTCCATCGGTCTGGAGCTTCCGCACCATTTGCAAGAGTGTCATTATCGATATCATAGGTATCGTCTTTCATCGAACCCTCAGACGGGTCTAAGGCCCACCTAGCATAACATCCGTTACACAGAGGGTTTGCTGGAACTGGGAAATTAGTTAGATTCATTTCAAACACTTCGTACTTCTTCTCTAATATGAATCCACCAAGCCAATTCTTCCAAATGTATCCACCCTCGTCTAGTCCACACTCAATCATGGAATCACAACCAGGAGGTAGCCAAAGATCGGTAGCGACCCAGAGAGAATGAGATTTGGAATTATCTTCTACTGATTCAACCTGCATCTCCCATCCATCTAACATTCCATCAGAATCAGTATCATTGATTAGAGGGTTGGTAGGATTTTGATATGGTCTAGGGACGAAAAGAACCTCATTTCCGTCGATTAAGCCATCATTATCAGTATCCGAATTGTTGGCATGTGTTAGGAAGTTGTCCTGCCCTAGAATGACTTCCTCACCATCTTCCAATCCATCGTTGTCAGTATCGTACATGCACGGACTAGTGAAGTATTCTTCACCATACCAAGAGAAACCATTCAATGCTTCTGCTTGGTCACCTAAGCCGTCACCATCGGTATCAGCATTGGATGCGTTTGAACCAGTGCCACACACATCATTGAATTCTTTGAAATCTGATAACCCATCTTCATCAGTATCCCACAATCCTGGATCTGATGTTACATGGGTATTCTGTACACCGCGATTGACAACAAGGATTTCCCATCCTATTACTTCAATTCCATCTTTCAATCCATCACCATCTGTATCTGGATTTAGAGGGTCAGTAGAACGTCCATCAATGATACCATCGCCATCTGAATCTCTAGCATTGTATTCCATCAAATTGGTAAACATTTCATCCAATTCAACAATCTCTACCCACACATCGAGTCGACTCTCGATTGTATCGCCGACTTCAACGTTAATCGAGTAGACATATCCTTCGACTGGAGCAACTAGTGGAATCACTTGCTGGTTTCCACCAGAGAGTGTTATTCTTGCTCTTGCAACAGTCTGATTTGCGCTAACCCAATCATCTAATTCAACATCGATTGCAACAACTAAAGCCACATTCTCAAGTTGGTCAAATGTTACAGATCCATCTCCATCTGCATCATAACCATCTCTGTCTGAATCAATATCACCGTTCGAACCGTCACGAGGATCTAAACCGTTTGTCGCTTCCCAGCCATCTGGCATTCCATCTTCATCCGTATCTTCGTGCCAAGGGGATGTGAACTTGTCTTCACCAAATGCTAGTGCGACTTGATATTCTTCAATATTGTTCATTCCATCTTCATCCCAGTCTCCGTATCCGTCTGAATTGTTAGCGGGGTCAAGCGTTTGAGACGCTGCTGTTGCTCCAGTGCTAGGGTGCTCCAATACATTGGAAAAACAGAATTCAAATCCATCTGGCATTCCATCGCCATCAGTATCCCAATCGGATGGTCCGTTGAGTTGGCCGTCTCCATCCATATCTTCTTTGAACCATGCTAAGCCGTGCTCTAATGCATCGGCAGCGAATGGTGCTTGACGGTTAACTGGGTCAAGCAAATCTAGGCCACAATTTTGTCCAGTTGCCATCATAACCCAAATCGTGGAATTTGAAATCTCGTGAATATCATTCAACATGTCACCATCTGAATCTGCCTTTGTAGGGTCAGTTCCGTATTCCTCTTCCTCTAGATTGAATAATTCATCATTGTCAGAATCTAGTACTTGGTCGCAAGAGTGTTCGCCTGCTGCATTTGCTAGGTCATCCCAGTTAGCTACTCCGTTTTCACCATTGAAATGGTCCTCCAAAGTTTCCTCCATCGCATCGGTTAGCTCAACACAATCCCAGTTTCCAGACAGAGGGTCGAATAATGTGTAATTTCCAGCAGGGTGGTTAACAACTTGCTTGTAGGTTACTTCCCACTTATCGTTTAATCCATCACCGTCTGTATCTGCCAATCTAGGATTTGTTCCTTCTTCAACTTCAACTGAATTGATTAGACCGTCACGGTCTGGGTCACCTTTAGGCCCGTCATCAGGGTCTGGCCAAGAATCTTCTTCCTCTTGCTCTTCAGCGCCTTCGGAAGCTGCTTCACTAGGGTCATTTTCTGCGTCGTCGGATTCACCATTGTCAAGTGGATTTAGTCCATTTTCGACTTCCCAACCATCTGACATTGTGTCTTTATCGGTATCTGGGTCGAATGGATCAGTTCCGTATTGTGCTTCAACAGCATCGACTAATCCATCACCATCAGAGTCCATGGACTGTCCTGTATTAGATCCCTCTCCTATCAAATCGTCCTCGGCTGCAGGATCGAAATCACCCGCTCCTTCACTAGTTTGGAAGAATCCTGATGCTCCCACGAATAATGAACCGAAAATCAAAGTTGATACAATTGCAACGTAAGCCATTTGATTATGTGACATTGACATATTGGTACTCTCCGTAGACTAAGCAACTTCATCCACTACAGTCCTACAAATAAACCTTCACGGTAGATGATTTTACCAAATACTCACCCTACGGGTGAAAAATCAGGTCAAATCATACCTCGATTGGAGAGATACAAACTGGAATTCATTTTCGTTGCGAATTGATACTTTGACCGGTCTTCCTTCACACCTAACCCATGCACCTGCAAGCAATCCAGCAGTCAGAGAAAGAAGCGGAATTTCAGTGAATTTCAATTCAATTCCACCATTTGAATCAAGTTCTACAGCAGATATTGGCACAGACATACCTCTCGGTGCGAAGTATGACTTACAACTGTCAATCCAACCTTTTGTATCTGCAGCTAAAAATATCTCTTCTCCAGCAATGAATAAACGCTTAGCAGCAATTGCGAATGAAAGAAATCCATCACTTATTTCAGGCCAGGAATTTCTTTCATCATCACTAATGTTTGCTACGAGACCTGCGCATGATTCCTGCAGACGCTCAAACATTCCCATCGGCAGTAAATGGTACTTCAAACCATCAATTCTCCATTCTTTCTCAACTGCTATTCGGTATGGATCTCCAGGCAAATATTTCTTGCCCGTCGGCTTTGAAGCAGTGATTGGAAGATTGGTTTCATCTAGTGATAATACACAAGTTTCCAATGATTTTTCCTCCCAACGCATGCGATATCTTTTGGAATTAATTCTTTCAAAATCTGCTTGAAAAATACCTGCAAACACAGGTGTTAATCCATTACTATCAAAACTTGGAGATTTCACATTTGGCATTCCCCAGCCATGTATTTTCCACCTCGCTTCTAACGCTTGAGTGATTTTCTTTTTCCGGAAAAATCCTGTATGATCAAGTACACCAGAATTTAGCAGCAATTCTTCCTCATCACATGCTGCGTTGGCTAATTTTCGACCCATTGGTGCATCAATAATTTCCTCGAACATTCGCCACCATGCTTCCAATGCATCGATACGCCATCTATACCAACAATATCCTTGTTTGTCGATAATCAAGCCATCCCTAGTTGAGAAATTCTGTTCCAAAGAAGACATTAACGATTTATCCAGAAGTGATTCCGTTTCATCGATTAAAGGCATAATTATCACATTGGATAGCCGCTTACATTACCCTCATTGAAGCAATATCTTATAATCTGATAATTGGATTTGAATTCTCGAACATCATCCTTCACTTTAGAAGGGTCTTCTTGTTCTAGCAGAACCCGAGCATAGAATCTTGCTACATCCGTCATTTCATCTGTCCCCATTCCAACGCGCGTTAGTTCCTGCACACCAAGCCTTAGCCCTGAAGGAGACATCGCTTTGGTATCTCCTGGAAGCATGTTCATGTTGGTGATTATTCCTGCTCTTTCAAGCAAATCTGCGGCTTTGGCTCCTGCACCAGAATCTAATTCACCGTGCCTAGTCAGAACTTGGTGAGATGCTGTGTATCCGCGTGATTCTGCTAAAACATCGAATCCTTCTGCCGCCAAAGCAGCAGCAAAAGATTGAGCGTTAGCAACGGTATTCTTTGACAAATCCTCGCCATATTCAATAAACTCAGAAAGGGCTACCACTTTGCCTGCAACGTGGTGTAAATGGTAAGAAGAGCAAGTTCCTGGGAAAACAGCATTGTTCAATTTACGCTGGAATTTTTCATCATCTGAAGATGATAAAATGAAACCACCTTGTGGTCCAGGGAAAGTTTTGTGTGATGAACCTGTCATTACATCTGCTCCTTCATGGAGCGGGTCTTGGAAACAACCTCCGGCAATTAGTCCGAGAACATGTGCACCATCGTACATTACTGTTGAACCAACTTCATGTGCAGCGTCAGCTAGTTCCTTAAGCGGGGTTGGAAATAGAAATACAGATTGCCCGAACAGTGCAATTTTGGGTGCTACTTCACGAATTAATTTGGCTGATGCATCAATATCAGGTTCCATTCTCTCTTCATCCCAAGGGTATGTCGAAAGATTGAGATCACGCAATCCGACTGCACCCATCCTAGCATGAGAAATGTGACCTCCGTCAGCAGTAGATACCGCAGTAATATCATCACCTGGTTTGGCAAGGGCCTTCAATGCAGCAATATTGGAAACTGTACCACTAGTGGATTGTATATTGGCAAATGGTACATTGAACAAATTTTTCGCAAGATTGATTCCTAATTCTTCAATTGTATCGAAGCCGCCACAACCTTGGTAATAGCGTTTGAAAGGCAGGCCTTCAGCATATCTTCCATGGAGGTCACTAGAAACTATTTTCTGTACCATTGGAGAAACAATATTCTCACTAGCAATCATACCTAAACCATCTCGGTAAAGGGTCCCACTATCGGCAACAGCATCCAAAACAGTTTGTGCATGACTCAGGTTTTCCGGACTCGCTCTCCAATCACCTTTGGAACCTAACATAGACGTTCCTTTAGCACACGGCCTTTGACCCTTTGGAATCATCGTTAGGAGTCTTGCAACTCAACTAGGTCTTCTAGGGCCGCCTCTTCTTGTAGCCCTTGATTGCTTTTCAGAGCGAATGGTATTGTGTGGAATTCCTTTACGGCCTAAGTTTGTCGACATTATGTCACGAGGGTTTTTGTTACGACCAAGAGGTTTTGCTGCACGGCCAGATTTTCTTTGAATCTGCTGAGATCGTCCACGATATGCAACTGGACCGACTAATCTCTCCATTGCTGGAACTTCTGAGCCTTCTTCCTTAGGGCGTTTTAACCACCACCCGGGAGTCAAATTTTGCATGCGAGCATCCCTCTCTCTTTTCATTGAATTAGCTCTTCGTGCTAACTTAGGTCGAACAGACCTTTCACTTTCCTTCGCAACTAAATTGGTCATCCAACCAGGGAATCCAATATCGTAAACTATTCCGTTAATTGTCAATAACATCCCTGAAAGTAGCAAATGGGTTCCAACAGGAAGTTCACTTCGTTGTAATTTTATTTTATGTCGTTTCATTCTCTTGGCATATGCAACCATAGCCTTCTGATCTCTATGTCGAATCACCTTATTTTGCTGCTTACTAAATCGTCTTGCACTTTGATGGATGAAAATCATCCCTATCGCAATTGTAATTCCTTCTAGAAGCCCGATTTCACCAGAAGCATAAATGCCTGCAAGCAACCATATTGGAGTTAATACACCCCAATGGAAAACCTGCGAAATTATTCCAGAGGTATATCTCGGAGTCATCTTTCTTTCAACAGCCGCTGCTGCTGTAATCATAACGTTGGCATTGACTGCTTCATCAACTCCACCTTTCACCATCAATGCTGCAATCGGATTAACTGGAGCATCATCAATCCATCTTCGTGAACGCTTTGTTAATGGCTTAGTCAATGCTATTTCAAGTACATCATCTTGGTCATTAGACTTAGGTCTACCCAAAATATTAGCTAGCGCACGAACCCTCGGGTCGAATGAATCAGTCTCTTCTAATTCTGTTAGAACACTCAATGCGCTATGCCATTCGCCTTTGTCGATAAGACATAGCGCTGCGGCAATTCGAGGACGTGCCATGAGCGGGTTTTCACGCACTAATCTCAAGGCGATCTCCATAGCCTCTTTATGCAAATTTTGAGCACGTAGGAGAGCGATATACGAAAGTCTTGCATTGATTGAAAGGTTATCCTTGTGAAGTGCTCCGTCAACTGGTTGTGGACTCCAAGAACGCAGCATTCGCATCAAATCGTTCAGATGATCGATGCACGGGTTGTTCTCCCAATCCCACAAATCGTCTTCATCAACTGAACCATTCCAAGGGTCAAACCACTCACAAATAAATCCAAGTAATTCTGGTTCATCATAGCCTTCTGGAAGTTGTAAATTGTGAAGTGCCTCCCTAGCAGCATCTAGCCTGCGACAAGCAATATGTCCTGCAGCAATTATCATTCTTGCTTCATCATTATCGCCACCGGATTGAGCGAGTAGTTTCTTAGCCTCTTCAATTGCACTTGGCCATAATCCACGTATCCCCATCTCTATCATTCGAGCACGACTCTTAGCCAAGCGTACAACTGCTTCATCCTCTCCAATAGAACGGTCTTGGAATCTTATTAGTGCATCTAGATCATTCTTTAGTGCAGATTCTTCCACCAAATCAAACATCCAATTTCCACCACCACTCATGATGGCACCTTCTCTTCGTTTATCTGGATTCAAATCAAACTTTAGATTTCTTAATGGATTAAATTTGGAGATGGAAAGGACCCATGTTAACAAGAAAATTGCTTGACCGACAGCGATGAATATCCATGTAACCAATAGACGATATTCCTCATCAAATCCTTTACCTTCAAACCATTCAATGAATGGCATCAAATCTCCGAATTCTTTGTAGCACACCAATATTAGAAGTAATGCAGTATATCCGCTGAAACCTGCGAATGCGAAGTATAGGACCCTTGCTTGTGCCTTATCTTCAGAACGGATTTCTCGAGGAGTGGCAAGCAGAACTCCACCCAAGCCTCCGAATGCCTGTCCTCCAAGGAATAAGTTGCGAATAAGTTCGAAAATGAAAGCCAGACCTACAATCGCAATGTTAAGTGACAAATAGGCTGCCAAAATCTCTGGCAAACTCTTGAGTGCTTCCCACTCAGCAAGTAAAGGGTCTTCTTGAATTTGTAGATATACCTGATGACCCAAAATACCTCCATAGTTTAGTATCTCTTCTGAATTTGCAGGGTCATTTATCATGACTAGAGCAACAGTAACTATGCCATTAACAGCTGTAATCGGCATGGTTAGCAAGAACAAAATTAGAATGAATGCGAATGTTCTTCCGATGAATCCCAATTTCTTGGCATCTATTGGATTCGGCTTACCAAGCCAAGTTCGGAACTTCCCCACCATTAGCATATTCCATGATGCCCCCATAATCCGACCATAAGCAAGAATTGTAGGACCCATGAATACTAAAACTGCTATTGCCAACGCAAGTGGTTTTTGTGATTCATCTATTCTAGGTACTAACAAAAGGTATGTTCCAATTGAAACTGCAAATAAGCCAATCAGTGTACCTGTACGCCTGAAAAGTAATTTGAAAAATTTATTTTTAGTTACCCCAATGCGCTTGCCAACTAATTGCCCATTAAGTGACTCCCATGGTGATATTAATATTGGAATAATTACAAGAATTCCCATCAGTATAAGATTCGGCAAGTAGTATACTTCAGGTTCAAAAATTAACTCTGAAATTAATAGAAGAACACCAGTCATTGCCATCATGTAAAGAGCAATACCAAAACCAACATTCTGTAATTTCAATAAGCGTTTTACACCACCACGGCCCTCGGTAAGACTGTGAACTTCATACAAACCATCATCTATCTCAAAACCGACTTGCAGACCAGACAATTGGGTGGGAATCATCCATTTCCATAGAATAAGTGCTGTTAATAGAGCAAGTAGAAATGGGATTGCGTGAGTAATAGAAAGGTTTGTTGGATTCTCAATTGTTCCTGCGCTTGCTAATGGTGTTAGAACCAAGCAAACAAAACAAGCGAGTATCCACTTCCTCATCGGTTAAGCCTGTGGCTATGACTTCATGACTTCTTCGCCAATCTGTGGCGAGAAAGGAATGAGTCAATTCTATCGAAAGCGGTGTTCAGTGTTACTTCATCTGCAAGATATACAATTCTAATATGACCCAATCCCTTCTCGGGTGAAAAACCACTTCCATGAACCACTAATACATGTTCTTCATGTAGTAATCCTAGCACGAAATCTTTGTCATTTGTTGACCAGAGTTCATCAGTCAATCGAACAAACATGTAGAATGCCCCGCCTGGTTCTTCAACCTCTAGACCATCGATATTGGCAATCCGATCTAGGCACAACTGTCTTCGACTTTGAACTTTGGAAGAATGTTCATTCATCCACGAACGGTCTCCTTCTAGTCCCGCCAAATAACCCAATTGAGCCGGTGTACTAGCACACAATCTTGAACGCAACAACCTCTCAATACCGTCTCTAACATCAACTAGAACGTTAGTAGGGTCATGAATGGCCATGTAACCAATTCTCCACCCTGGAGCGTAGTATACTTTTGAGACACCATTCAAAGAGAAGACTGGCACCTCCTTGGAAATTGAAGCTACTGAAACATGTTTACCACTGAAATCTAAACCGTCGTAAATTTCATCAGCGATTATCATACAATTCGGCCAGTTCTTAGCAATCTCAAGGAGTTTTTCTATTTCGTCTTCTCCAGCAACATTTCCAGTCGGATTGTTTGGATTGATGAGTACTAACAAACGGACATCCGAATCCATCTTTGATGCAATGTCATCTAGGTCTATAGCCCAACCATCATCTGATTTTAGTGAATATTCAATTGTGGTTGCACCATACATTTGCGGATAGGCCATGTATGGTGGATAGTGAGGACCGGGGGCCAAAACTTTCGTGCCTTCATCTAGTGTTGCAGCAAAAATAATCTGTAGAGCTTCGGTTACTCCGTGGCAGACATAAACATCATCAGTTCCACAAGTCCATCCCTTCCGACTTTCATCAGCAGCAATTGCAGAGCGTAATTTTGGTAGACCATACGATGGAGAATATCCATTATTCCCTGCTGCCAGTCCTTCCCTGTATGCTTCAACCATGTGCTCAGGTGTAGGTAGTCCTGGATAAGCGATTGGATCACCGATATTCAGTTTGATTATTTCATGCCCCTCCGCTTCTAATTTGGTTGCTGGAACAACCACATCTCTAATCGCATATTCGATTGTTGAAGCACGAGAGGAAACTGGAATCACGAGATTCCACCCATCCTGCAAATCTCGTCATACTGTTCTTTGGAAACTGGTTGAACCGATAACCTCTGCCCCCTCTGAACCAAGGGCATATCATCCAAAGCCGGATTGGCTTTGATATCAACCAAACTAACCATTTCCAATTCCTGGATTGGCTCTATATCAACCATCATCCATCTCGGGTTATCCGGAGTTGACTTCTCATCGAAGTATTTGCAATTTGGATCCCATGAGGTATGATCTGGATAACCTTCTCGGCAAACCCTAGCAATTCCAGCGACATGAGGTGGTTTTGTATTGGAGTGATAAAATAGTACCATGTCGCCCATTTTCATCTTGTCACGCATCATATTTCTAGCCTGATAATTTCTCACACCATCCCAATGCGTTGACCCGTCTGCAACCAATTGAGAAAATGGGTAGACGTCGGGCTCGGACTTCATCAGCCAATAGTTCACCATGTAGGGGGCGTCTAAGCGACATCCCTTAGATTTCACCATGCATCGCCATGGTCTGGAATAAGAGCAGCATCAACTACATCGAGGTCTCCTCTCGCCGCAACACGTCCCAATCCTAGTTTTCGTGCCATCGAACTAGCACCACCTGTAGAACCAATTCCTAGTTCCTCTAGTAATACGAAAATCGCTGGCAACAAAATCAATGCACTGGCGGCTGCAATCCATAGTAGAATAATGATTACAGTAATGAATGGCTTGATTTCAGGAATTGGAATTTGATATGCTGTAACCATACCTAGGGTTGTTACAGTAGCGGCTTCGAATAACGACATACCGGTACTAACAGTCGATGTTCGTATCGCTTCAATACCTCCGCCTAATTCGCGTATACGGTTGGCTATGTGGATGGAGAAATCAACACCTACTCCAACTAGAATTGAACCAATCATAACAGTTACCAAAGAGAGAGATACATCCATTCTCCACATAACCAACCATTGTAATGCAACTGTTGCAATAACAGGAGCAGTGGTCCAGAAAGAGAATCTTATGTCCTTGAAAACAATCGCTAATGTCATCAAAGTAAGTGCTACAGCGAATCCAAGCGAAGACCATTGACTTCCAACAATCAATTCGTTCACCGCAATCGCAGTTGCAGCAACACCAGTTAGGTCGCCAGCATATATATTGCCTTCATAATCTCTGGATGTGTAATCATTAACTTGAGCCACAGCTTCAGAAGTTTCTGCTACGGGAACGAATGGCATATCTACATAAATCAAATTTCTACTATAATCATCTGAAATAAATAGGCCTCTTGTTTCATCAGTTAGGCTAGAATAAAATACATTCAGAAGGAATCTCTCTGCGTTCTCATTCTCAGTACCATTTGCACGTGGGGCTGTCAGAACTTCCCAGAAGGTTACGTCTTCAGAATACTGACGATTGAGATAAGGTTCTAGTGCATCTTTCAAATCTTCAGGCACCAATGGATTGTCGGTTAGATTCCAAAGAGGTGTGCCACTGACATTCCCTCCAAACCCTACTGATTTCATCAAGAACACAATACTAACAGCATTGGTTTGTTCAATAGTATTGAGGTTATCTTCCAAGGCCGATAAACCAAGCAATTTTTCAACCGGTTCGGCCTCAGTTATCGGAGCATTACCAGAAATGTCACCATGAATTAGAACCATTCCGACTTGACCCGCATTGAAATCTCGGGAATACTGCTTCATAGTAATTACAGATGGTTCGTCTTCAGGAGCCATGCCCAATAGATCGATGTTCTCTTCGACATTTTCCTGACCCCAATAACCAGAAATAAATATCATAATTAAGAAAACTGCAATTACTGCTTTGGACCATCGAATTGGAACTTGAACTACTTTTTCGAATACTGGCAAAGGAGGATGTTTCGGCTTACGTAAATCGAGCAATAAGGTTAGATTTGGCACCATTGCCATGGTAAGAAGATAGACGACGATAATTCCACCAGATAGAGCAATTCCAACCGTCTCAATCGGTTTCATAGGAGTGAATGTCAATGAAATAAATCCGATTACAGTTGTGACTGCTGAGAGGAATACTGCACGACCAGTAGATGCTAATGATTGTCTTATCTTTTCATCCTTGGTCCCAGTTTCTTCAGCGTAACGGTTGGTGATGTGCAATCCATACGATACACCCAATGCTAGCAAAATAGGGCCTACAATAATCACCGTCATCGTAACCTCATAACCGCTATACCCCATTATTCCAAGAGTCCAAAACACCGAACATAATGTTGGCAAACCGGCAATTACTACCACCTTAAATCCTTGAATGGGCCTCCAAGAACCAGTCTGCAAAACATCCGAGTGGAAAACAAACAGTCCTAGTGCAACTAGAACAATTGCAAGAGGGAAAATCTGCCAGAATAATTTGAACGAAAACTCAGTAACTGCATTAGTGATTGGAACAGGACCTGTAAGAGTCATCGAAATTCCAAGGTCTTCCCAATCACACAAATCTGCTCCTATAGGGTCGCCATTTTGGTCGTATTCACAAGGGCGCTTTTCTTTTGAAATATTATCAAGTATCTCTTGCGTATTTGATATAACTTCCTTAGCGGTCTTTGCATAATCAACTGCAATAATAATTACAGCCTTGTCCAAAAGCCCATCATCATCAGTATCTCGAGTCATCTTGTCTAAACCGGGAGAAGGTGTGCCATCATCCTCATACATCTCATTGACAATTGTGTCAATTGTAGTTTGAGATGGAATACTATAATTTCCCCAAATTGGGTCTCCTAAATCGAGAGCGTCCTTAGCTAAATCTGCAACAGTATAGCCAATACAATTCTCATCATTATCTGGGCAAACCTCTGCTGCTAATTCATCTAAAAAGGCATCTTGAATCCTCGGAAGACTGGAGTTTACTTCCTTGACAACTGTGGATAATGATAGAGCATAAATTACATCATCAGTAGGATCAGAAAGTCGTGGATTCAATTTTGTTTCGACATACGACATTTCCTGCAAAATTCTTCTATCGTCAATCGGCTTTTCAGGAGAGTCAATGTAAATAATCATCACATTTGTAGACCAATTTTTCTCAACATCCTTGATGCTCTCTAAAACCGGAGAGCCCTCGGGCAAATATACGTCTAATGAACCATTGACATTCAATGATGGCTCATCTCCTGGCTTGATAGATGTTCCATCTACGAAACCTGAATGGTAGGCAAAGAATACTGAAGCCATTAAGCAAATGGTTACCATGAAAATTGGAAATTTGGTGAGGATTCCTGTCGCTCCATGTTTTTGCCACTCCCTTTGAAGCGATTTTGGAGCATCTAACACTGCATCAAGTGTCTTTCTAGCGTCCCATTCTTTGACGCTACCTCGAAGTTTTTCTTGGCCATGACCAAAGATTCGCGACAGTTTATCCTGCAGCGATGAGGAGTCATCTTTCGGCCCAGACTCATCTTCGGACATATTGCCCCCCTAATACCCCGTCACGCTTAGACCATTTGAAAGCATACCCATCTTGGTCATCCAATCACTTCAAAAGTAAGTCGCATCAGCCCCAATTGGACCTGTGAGGATAACGCACGCAGGGCTGGTGAGCAATATGCCCGCTCCTAAACTAAACGACAAGAGATGGTCAATCGACCTAGAGAAGAGAATCCAAGAGGAACATTATGCAGATGAGGCTGCATATTCTGAGCGGTATGGTTTCAATCCTGACTCGGGTAAAGAGATATTCGTAATCGACACTCCTCCGCCATATCCTAGCGGTACTTGGCACATTGGAGCTGTCGCTCAATACAGTATGATTGATGTTATTGCTAGGTCTCAAAGACTACTTGGAAAGGAAGTTAAATTTCCTTGGGGTGTAGATCGTAATGGTATCAATGTTGAATTTACCGTCGAGAAGAATACAGGTAGGAAAATGAAAACCTACGACCGCGCTGAGTTTCTCAAATTGTGTGAAGAAACTATTGAAGAATTTACTCAATCTATGAGAAATACTGCCCGAAGGGTTGGATTATCAATGGATTACGCTAACGAATATCTTACTGATGCTCCAAACTATCGTATGGTTACTCAGACTATTTTCACTGAATTATTCAAGCGAGGAGCGATCATTGAAGACCTCCGGCCAAATATCTACGACCCAGTTGAAGGTACAACCATCGCAGATGCTGAAGTTGAAAGATTGCAAAGAAAAACAAAACTGGTAGATGTTAAATGGCAAACAGACAATGGTGAAGAATTGATAATTTCAACTACTCGCCCTGAACTAATCTGTGCATGTGGAATTGTGGTTGTTCATCCTGATGATGAGAGGTACAAGCATTTAATCGGAAAGAAAGCAATGTTGCCTCTCCCTGTAGAAGGAAGAGAAATTAGTGTAGAAATATCTACCCACCCATCAGTAAAAAGTGAGTTTGGTTCCGGAATCCTAATGGTTTGTTCTTTTGGTGACCAAAATGACGTGGCTGTATTCAGAGATTTAGGATTGACTCCATTTCAAGCTATTGACCTAGAAGGTTGTATGACAAAAATAGCAGGCCCATTCGCAGGAATGAAAGTGGCAGATGCTAGAAAGTCGGTTATCGAGTATCTTGAGACTGAAGGTAAGGTACATCAAATCGTAGAGAAGGAACAGGAAGTTCCTGTTTCTGAGAGGGGAAAAAATCCTGTTGAAATCATTCTGCTGAAAGAATGGTATGTGCGCCAAACACACATACAAGACAGAATTAGAGAACTAGCAAAAGAAATCGAATTCCATCCTCCTCGAAATAAACAATTCCTACTCGATTGGATGGAAAATATATCGATTGACTGGCCAATTAGCAGACGAAGATGGTATCACACTGAAATTCCAATTTGGTATGCGGATGAAGGCACTAAAGTGATTTGCGCTCCTTCTGGAGTGTATGTTCAACCGTGGTGCCAGTCCCCACCTGAAAATAGTGAAGTTCTAGACCGTGAAACACGTGAGGTTCTTGGATTGTATGGGGATCTGAAAGATGATTTGGGGGGAATTGTCGGTGAACAAAAAGTATTCGATACTTGGATGGATTCTAGCAATTCTAATCTATTCGTTTCAGGATATTTGACAGAGATGGATACTTTCGAAAAGGCCTTCCCAACAGCAATTCGACCCCAAGGAAAGGAGATTGTTCGAACTTGGCTTTATTACACACTCCTGAAAAGTGCACTATTGCTCGACAAACCTGGTTTCAAGCATGTTTGGATTGATGGACTAGGGATGGACCCATGGGGGAGAAAAATGTCAAAATCCCTTGGCAATGGGATCGATGCAGATAGTGTTCTAGAATGTGGTGCAGGAGGAAGAACTGGCTCATGGAGAGTCAAAGGTCCTGAAAAGAGCGTACAGTTGAAAGCTAACAAAATTGGTTCAGAATGTTTCAGATTGTGGAAAGCCTGTGATGCACAAGTAGGAGATGATTTCCATATCAACCCAGAAGAAATAGAAGCAAAATATTTCGGAGTACTCACCAAATTATTCAATGTAGCAAGATTTGCTAGCCAATTCGAAGTTCCACAAAATCTGGATTCCTTGCCTGAAAATCTCTCAGTAGAGGACAGATGGATATTGGCTGAATTCGCTGAAACTATGGACAAAGTTGAGTCCGCATGGACTAACCTTGACATCTACACTGCAACCCAAGCACTGAAGACATTCGGAACTGGAATTCTTCCTAGCCACTGGCTAGAGATGTCAAAATCTCGGCTATATGATGGGGATGCAAATGCTGCTTGGACTATCCATAGAATCGTGCGAGATTTGATGTCCGCACTTTCGCCGGTTTGTCCATTCTTTACGCATCATATCTCCAGTACCTTGTATGAACAAAGTGCAGTTGATGTTAGAGAGTTCCCAAATCTAACTCCTGATGATGAACAACTTAGAAAACTAACAAATGTAATTGAAGAATTCAATGGTTCAACATGGAGAGAAAAGAAAGATTCAGGATTATCTCTAAATACTCCAATTTCGGGAATTACAATTCCTGAAGAATTGAGTGAATTTAACAGCATATTGACACAAATGCACAAACTAGAATGATCACTCATCAACATCAAGTGTTGATTGTCTAGTCAATGGCATTTCTAAATTGCCAAGTCTAAAACCAACCAACCTAATCGGGCGTTCAAATTCAATGTTTTCTGCAAATAGCCCATGTGCTAAGCGCATGAAAACAGTCTCGTCATCCATTGCTACAGGAATAGAGCGACCGTGTGTGTGAGTTTCAAATCCTTGATACCGTATTTTTACTTCACCGAGCCTACCTGCTACACTCATTTCTTTCGCTCTTTTCATCACTTTCTCAACTAATATTGACAGTTGTAACAACACAGTCTCAATATCGGTCTGGTCGAATTCAAATGTATGCTCTTTACCAACTGATTTTCTACTTCGCAACGGACTGACATCATTACTTGTCTCGCCTTCTAATACCCTAATTATCCACGAAGAAAAACGCTCTGAGGTAAATCTGGCTAGGGCTATTTCACCATACTCTGCAGCCTCAGACATTGTATTTATTCCCCACTCTGCTAGGCGTGTTGCTGTCTTCGGACCTATTCCAGGGACCTCACGAACTGAACGGCTATCAAAGAAATCCTCAATTTGGTCTGGCAAGGTTCGATGTATTCCTGCTGGCTTGTTTTCCTCGCTCCCCATCTTTGCAAGAATACGAGTAGGACCTATTCCAAACGAAGTTGAAAGCCCGAGTTCGTTCATGATTTGAGTCTGCAATTTTTTTGCAAAAGCGAGCGCTTTGTCCCAATCACCTTCACAATATTCAGTAACATCAAGGTACGCCTCATCTATACTGGCTTGCTCAAATTTATCTGCGTTTTTAGAAAGAATTGACATTACTTTCCTACTAGCACGAGAGTAAAGTCCACGAGTGGACTTCAGATAATTTCCCTGACCATGAGGCGGACCTGGGCATCTCCTCCATGCTTCACCAATTGGCATCGCAGAACGTATGCCATATTTCCTAGCAGCATAATTGCAAGTTGAAACGATTCCACGTCCTTTCCCGTCTTTAGGATCTGAACCTAAAATCAATGGAACATTTGGGTCTAAATTATGATGTAAAGTTTCTACTGCAGCGAAAAAGGCATCAAGGTCGCAATGGATTAGTATCCTCGATGCCATGGTAGGATTAGAAAGTCGAGGGTTTTTGAAGAACGCGAACCCATGCTTTGATGAATAAGTATTGACTAAGAGTTCTAATGTCCGATGCTAAGTCAATCATCACTGGAATTGTGGGATTATTGATACTAGCATCAATTATTGGTTATTCGGGCGAGGAATTAATCCCCGATGTTCCCAAACCCGATGCTGGACTTTGTGGAGTCACAAAGGATTCTTTTGACACTGTCCCAGGAGCTGGTGCATTAATCGACATTGAAGTAGAAGTCACATGGGATGACAATACTGTTTGGATAGGAATCATATCTGTAGAAGATTATGATTCATTGGAAAAACTTGGAGGGAATTCTGATGGTGAAATTGTATCGTGTGATTCGAATATCGATTTCATTGCCGGAGGCCCATCATCCGGCTCTGATTCAATGTTCGAATGGATTCCTGATGGAGAGGATTTTCACATCATGATTGGCTCTTTGGAAGATGCTGAAGAGGAAGAAGAGGAGGAAGATGATCCTTGGCCTTTTGATGAGGAAGTAGAACCGCAATCATTTGTTGATGATTTCAATGTGACTGTAAGTTATGATGTATCTGGAGGATGGGGAGTAATTGTGATTCTATTCGCGATTGAAATCACTCTGGTTTACTTTGTACTACTAGATAGAACATAATCAAAGGAATTTAGAATTCACAATAGTTGAAGGTTTATCGCCTTTCAATGCTGCAATTACTGCTTTAGCGATATCAATTCCAACTCTATGTTGAGCCTCCATTGTAGCTGCACCAATATGTGGAGTACCATGAAAATTCTCGTGCAGAATTAGTGGATATCCTTCTGGAACTGGCTCAACTTCAAACACATCCAATGCAGCACTGGTAATCGTTCCATCATCTAATGCGGAAAGAAGGGCTTCTTCATCAACAATGCCGCCACGGGCGCAATTTACAATGTGGTTGCCACAGGCTATCCCGCCCTTCCTACCAGGCATCATTTTCATTCTCTTCTCATTAACTAGATGGTGGGTTTCCTCTGTCAGATTACAGTGAATAGATATGTGCGTACATGTTTTGAACAAAGAGTCTACCTTCTTGTGAAGATAAGCACCTTGTGCTTTAGCTACTTTTGGAGGCAGGTATGGGTCGTAAGTGTGGATCTCCATTCCAAGTGATTTAGCTACATTTGCTACACCTTGTGCAATTCTTCCAAATCCAATTAGACCAAGGCACTTGCCGGATAGTTCGGTTCCCTTCATCGCTTTCTTTTCCCATTTATTTTGGCGCATGCTCCTATCAGACTTGGATATGTGTCTTACAGATGCAAGTAGATGGCCAATTGTTAATTCAACCACTGATTGAGTAGAAGCATTCGGAGCATTAACTACCATTATCCCTGCAGAACCCGCAGCCTCGAGATCAATATTGTCAACACCGACTCCTGCTCGGCCTATTACTGAAAGGCCTTTACTCACTTCAATAATATCCGCAGGTAACTTCGTTGCACTACGGACAATAATTGCGTCAAAATCGGCTAATGCACCAGACGACAAATCGGATTTTTCTATGTATCCCTGAACAACCTCATGCCCAGCCTTTTCCAGAACTGATACTGCAGCCGGAGCCATACCGTCTGTAACAGCAATTCGTGCCATTATCGGTAGTTCAGCCCTAGTCCCTCCATGAACATTCTTGAGGGGTAGGCCTGCACGAGGTAATATGGCCTCAACCCTCGATGTCGGGAATCTGTTGTGGGCCGTCGGGATTTTAGCCCTCCCGGTTTTACTTGCATTACCTGCCAAACTACTCTACCAAACTGTCATTTTGGGAGTAGGTCCAGCCGAGAGAAATTACCGAAGCACAGTACAGAAGATTCTTGATTCAGGAATGCAAGTGGAACATTTTCGTGAAGTTCTAGATGAGGAATCTAGAAGATTAGGAATAAAGGCTAGCAGAGCTAAACTGAATGAAACCGATATGTTGTATCCGCTGACAGTTACACACTTTTTGTTAATTCCAATGATATTCATTCTACCAATAGTTGCGATAGTCACTCTTCCAATTATCATTTTAGGAATCCCAGTACTATACCTGCTTGAAGTTTTATTGATTAGAAGACGTGTACTAATTAATGCAATCAAATTACTAGAGACTTGGTTTGGTAAGCAAATTATCCATATTCCTGATGCAGGTAACGGCCACTGTAGCAATGATTCAAAGGTACTAGATGCTTCGAATATCGCAGTACACTTTCACAAAGTGCCACGTGTTGTATTCCTAGGATTGTTTTCTTGGCTGATTATACACTGGACATTAAGGCTCGATTCATTGATGACTGAATTTATTCTTGCAGGATTATTCTATGTACTCTTGCTTGGAGTTGTTGGAATCGTGGCTACAGCACTTGAATCCAACCTCGTATTGGTCGATCCCGCAAGGGGGAGAATAATTCCAATTGCAGATTGGTTGGATTCAATGTTAACTCCAATTATTGGAGTAGGACTTCTGTTCTTACTAGGCCGTGATTTAATGACCGAGGCTAGAGATGACGGTAATACAATCCTATTCTCCGCAACCGTCCTCATGGTACTGTATTGTGCAACAGCCGTCGGAGTGACCTTCCAATGGGGATATGCATGGTGGCATGGTAAGACGGTGCGAAAGCAGTTTGAATTACAGGCGATTGACAAATTAAATCCACAATCTTACGACCTTACTAGGAATAGGGGGCGTATCCAATTGAATGTTAGATGTCCAATGTCGGAAAGACTTGAAGGTGGAATTAGACCAGGTGTGAATCTTACATTCACTGATTTGGATAATTTACCCACTGCGCATGAAGGGGTCCTAAAGAGCCCAGAAAACCCTCTTGATGATTAATTAATCCAGGGAACTTCATCCGGTATCTCAGCAAAGATATTTGCAGGAAGAGCGGTCTTGATTTTTGAGACATAACCTAGGTTTGCAGAGGTTGATTCTTGCCATTCTGCATATTCCTCATATGATTCCATTTTCAAAACAGGGTTGTTTTCACGGTTCCATTCCATTGACTGCATTTCAGTGCCCGGAGGGTCATGTCCCGTGCAAACAAGAACCTCGCCCGAGAATCGTTCTAGAACATCTAGAGCTTGCCAATGCATGTGTGTTCTACCGCTTGGTAAATCGTCACGGCCCACTCCTCCATCTCCAGTGAATAGGAAATCTCCAGTGAAGATATAGTCTCCACATTCGATAATCATAGAATCTCCAGTGTGTCCAGGAGCGAAGTGGTAGTGGAACTCTAAATCACCCATAGAGATTGAAGTCTCTTCATCAACATAGATGGTGACGCCTAGTGAAGGAGTATCATTCCACATTACATACTCGCAGCCAGTCATCTCTGCCAACTTGAAGCATCCCGTGATGTGGTCTGCATGTGTGTGTGTAGCCATGGCATATTCGAGTTCTAGGCCTTCATTTTCTAGCAAGGATAGATAATCGCTTAGATTATCCCAAACAGGGTCAATCAGAGTTGCTTTCTTGGTTGAATCGCATACCACAAGATAGGTCATCGCCCACATATCCTCGTTGAGTTGCTCGACTCGCATGAACAGCCCTAGAGGCTGTAATACTTCAATCATGTTCCAATCACAAAGGATGGGTTCAA
>PAZU01000046.1 GCA_002715725.1 Methanobacteriota archaeon
CAGATTACATGCATGAGAGATATGCAGGATTGCGTTCCGGAAGTGCAGAGCCTAAAGAAGATGCAACAGTTGATTCTGGCGATGCTTCTGGAGGTGAGGAATGATGTCCAGTCCAAACGCTAGTGCAAAATGGTCCAAGTATGGTATCGAAGACGGAAAGTTAGTCCGTAAGGCAGAGTTTTGTCCTCAATGTGGCCCTGGAGTATTCCTTGCAGTTCACGCAGACCGCAAATCCTGTGGTCGCTGTGGTTATACAGTGAAAAATGAATGATTATTCTGAATCATTCATGTGGCGACTAAAGTTGCCTTGATTGTCCAGAACCATCCAAATCCCATCTTTGAGGATTAGTTGAACCCCAAGGTCTGTTCTACGGATGGATTCACCTCTAAGCATCAAGTCATCTCGCCAAGAAATAATTCGCCAATCATCAGCGTCGAAAACAGCGTCTTGAACGGTACCTCGTAATTTTCTGGCAACAGTAATCTGGTCATTTTCAAACTCCCATGTCCAACCGTCTTTTGAAGATAGAAGGAATTTCTCACCATGGTTGAATACTTCCTCTAAATCACATTCGATATCAAGTGCTTTCTCACTCAAAATTTCACCATTATCAAGCGCAATTTTACGATACTTGCCCCCTCTTGTCCAGACAATGATATATTCATCCAAAATCGAAATCGCTGCAATTTCATCTGAACGAGGAGGGGATTTTTCATTTGATTCGAATAGTGGTGATCTCCATATTTCATTGTCATTAGAGTCTATGCAATACAACCCTCTCATCCAAAGTGCAAAGATTATTTTGTCATCTTTTGCATTGAGTGCTAGTGGCTCAGCATCAACAATATGGCACCAAGTTGAACCGGCCACCATCGTAGTGTTTCTGCTCAATCTCAATTCTGCCTTAGAAACTCCATCTTTCAATTTTTCATCTAAAGGTAATAGCGCCATGCGAGCTAAACGTAACTCGTGTTCCACCCAAGTTGCAATCAGCCCTCCATCACATAACGACGCATGTGTAATATCGGTAGGGAATGGAGTTGTAGTTTGTTCATCAATAGTGATTCCTCCATCAACATCGATGATTATTTCGCGCCCATCATGGTTGAAAATTCTCCACGGGGCGCTCTGCATGATTGTGCCAAGTCGACCAAGATTGTAACAATTCCTTCAATAATCATCATCTACACGCCTACTCATGGTCAGCCTGATTCTGGTTTCGGGAGGAGACATCGCTTCTACAAATCAAGCCGATGAATTACTCAAACTATGTGATTGGGAAAAATTGGAATCTGTCGAGGGAATGCCAGCCTATTCCTACATGCATGCTAGGATGTGGTGGGTTGAAGATGGATGTTTGTGGGAAGATGACCTGGATAAAAGATGGCACAAAGCCACCGGTGAGGTCCCCGTGGAGGTTATTTTCCCATCAAGACACTCTGCCGCAAGTGGTAACGCATCGCTCACTTTGCATCCAATTGGCACAATGCAAGTTCCAGAAAACGAGGTGCCAGAATATGGCGGTAGATCAGCAGATTGCCCTCCACCTAATCCGCGTATTGCTGCTTGGTGGAGAGAACTAAATCGTGTTGCAGAAAACATGAATGATTTCGATTTAACTTTGGAAACCACACATCACGGTCCTTGGATTGAGACCCCCTCTTTGTTCATTGAAATCGGTTCGACTGCCAAAACATGGGGCCATCATGAGGCAGCAAAATTGCTAGCAGGAATAATACACAGAGGTCTTGGCCTCGATGGAAGTTTGGGTTTAGGTAAATGGGAAGGAGAAGGAAAGGTAGTAGTTACTCTAGGGGGTGGCCATTATGCTCCTAGGGGTAATTTGTTGGCATCACATGACCATGTTTGGATTGGCCACATGTTGGCAACTTATGCTCTACCATTTTCTAAAGATGAAAATGATAATGTCACAGGTATGTGGGAAAATAGTATTCGTAAAGCTATTTCTTCTACTAAAGCCGCATTTCCGGGTGGCGAGATAGTCTGTAGCATGGATAAAAAGGCGTTCAAAGGTTGGCAACGTCAAGCAATTAGAGATTTATTACAAGAATTAGGAGTTCCTCTGTTAAGAAGCGCTGAAATCATCGGATGAAAACGGTCAAGAATCTCCGTCCCTTGCACCCAATATGGTCGGGCGATTCTCTCGTATGATAGTCGCCATGACTATTCGGATGCCTCGGTGGTTTGTCGGTTGGGTTAGCCGCCGTTATGTCGCAGGTTCCAAGCTAGATGATGCTGTCAAAGTCATGCATAGGCTTTCGAAAGAAGGTGCCTGTTTCACTATTGATGTTCTTGGTGAAGAAATCAGTTCGATGGAAGAAGCAACATTTTTCCTAGAAGAATACAAGAGAGTTGTTACTGCAATTATCGATAATGATTTTGATTCAAATTTATCGATTAAGCCCACTGCTTTTGGATTGCTTTTAGATAGAGATAAGGGAATGGAAAATATCGAAAATCTTGTTCGTATGGCTCATGGACACGACATGTTTGTACGTTTGGATATGGAAGACCACAGAGTTACGGATGACACAATTCAGGTCATGCTCGAGATGCATGAAAAGGGTCTTACGAATGTAGGAGTTGTGCTTCAGGGCAGACTATTTCGAACATTAGATGATATTCGAAACATCGCGCAAAAATTGGGTCCTAATGCTGACTATCGAATCTGCAAAGGAATCTATTTGGAGCCCTCTGAGATTTCTCATACCGATAGACAACCGATTATTGATGCTACCAACCAATGTATCGATGAGATGCTAGATGTCGGCTCCTATGTTGGAATTGCAAGTCACGACCATCCTGTAATCAATCATACGCTTGCAGCTTTAGAGAAAAGAAGTATGGGTCCTAATTCTGTCGATCCAAGAGAGAATGCAGGCCCACAAAGACGACAGAAAGGGCCAGGGTACGAGTTCCAAATGCTGCTAGGTGTCCGAGG
The DNA here is from genome assembly GCA_002715725.1 of Methanobacteriota archaeon. Classification (GTDB taxonomy): domain Archaea; phylum Thermoplasmatota; class Poseidoniia; order Poseidoniales; family Poseidoniaceae; genus MGIIa-K1. The sequence goes on from PAZU01000046.1 coordinate 2,964, forward strand.
GCCTCTTCGTCGAAAGTTGCGTGCAAAAGGCCATAGGACAAGAGTCTACATCCCATATGGGGAAAAGTGGTATGAGTACTCAATTCGTCGATTGAAAGAAAATCCAACTATTGGTACACAAGTTGCTAAAGCGTTCCTAATGCCGTGGACAAATCGACCTTAATCAATTACGTTTCTTTTTCTGGCGTCTTCCAGGTCGTTGTTGCTTAGGTTTCCCTGATTTTTCTGCATCAGGAACTATCGGGTTCGGATTATCTCCTAATCTTCCTTCCTTCCAAGCCTGTCTTCGTTCGCGCGGAGTCATTGGAATGTTTTCTTCAGGCCTTGGAGGTTCGTGTAAGTATATTCGCTTAATGTCATGGGCAGGGACTCTTCCGGTCATTGTCCTTCCTGCTCCAGTGTGGATTGCACGAATTTTCCATTTTGAACCACCATGTTCCATAATTGAACCAGCTTTGTACATCTTTTCTCTTTCTACAAAAATTGAGTCACTGTCAGAAAACTCACCTCGAGTAAGGGTTAGTCTTACCATGACTACATCAGAGCGAACTGCATTCGCTCTCCCAATCCTCGAAGCGACTAATTTTCTTCTTGAATTACCAGTTTTTGTTTCGACACGATTAATCTCCCAACTTGCATCATCGTGTTCGAAAATATCGCCGACATGCAATTCTTCATCATGATCAATTTCGATATTTACAATTCTAGAAAAAGCACCCTCGCTCAAAATAAAAGGGATGCTAATAGGACGAGGGGGTCGGATTTGAACTGTGTGCACATGTCCGCATTCTTCACACTTAAGGAGATAGTCTGTGCCCTCTCCTGCCTTTTTTTCTTTGAGGACTTCATGCCCACAAAATTCTCCGCAACTAGGACAATCAGTGACATTTTCAACAATTTCTTCTTCGACGTGTTCGTCTTCCATGTCTCTTCCTCCCTTATTGCCGGCCATGCCAGTCACCTTTGAGCCTGTCGGCAAATGCGAAGCCTTGTCAAGTGGTGTCGAGAGGGATATGCATGCGCGAGGAAGTATTGGCAGCGATTTTAGCTGCCGACAAGGAACTATCTCGTGATGAGCCAGAAGTTGCAGCAAACATTGGCCAACAGCTAGAGCATATGGGGTTGACAACTTGGTCAATTTCTGTTCGTCGTAGGATTAGAGATGCAATTGCTAGGCTTTCTCCAAAAAATATTATTCAAACAGGTTCGGGTATTGGTCACCTTTCTGCTTGGATACTTGATCACTACGAGAATAATGATGGCTTGGAAAGGTTCCAAATCATCGAAGAAGGAAATCGCTTCGCAGTTATTTTAACACGATTGTGTCAAAGATATTCTTCAGTTCCCACTAGTATTGTAGTTGGTTCTCCAGGTTTGTTAACCAGTGAATTGAAGGCATGGGGGATATCCAAAACAGGTGATTCACCAATTTTAGAATCTGCAGATGTAATTATTGTAGATGCGCCAATCGAAAAATTAGCGGATGACATTAGTGCAATGTTGCCGTTGTTAACAGTCAACGGGGTACTGTTCACCGTCGAGCCAACCCCGCCAGTAGGCGACAGAGAAGAAAATGATTCAGAAGTAACTGGTTTCAATAAGTGGATGGATTTGGTCCGCGACTCAAATGAAACTCACTATGTTGCATTTGCACCATTATTTGGTGGAACAATTGTGGCTTGGTTGGCTAAGAATTAGGTGCGGCTGCATCGATTAAAGCATCCATTTGCAGCATGCCGTATCCGTAGTGGTTGTCGTGAGCATCTTGGCCTGCGCGCTTTTTGGAAGAATCTGCTATCCATTGTTTCAGATTATCGAGCATCCCAGTACCACCGTCTTTCAGTTCAGGATGTGCTTCAAACATCAGTGCAATCGCTCCTGTAACATACACTGTAGCAGCACTAGTTCCTGACGAAAGACCCCAACTATCTCCTTGCATTATCACTGGAACTTTGTGACCAGGGGCTACCACTTCTGGTTTTTCATTGGGGCTATTTCTAGGGAGCATTGGGGGCCAAATTCTTCCGTTATTATCTCCAATCGAGGAACCGTCCCAAAGATTTCCGTTGACATCAACACCTCCTACGCAGATTACTGTATCTACGATACCAGGAGATGAGACATCACCATCGTCATTTTGTCCGTCATTACCAGCGGCGGCAACAACTACTATTCCCGCCTCATATGCATTTTCAACAGCATCCTCTACTGCATCTCCTAAGATAATTGAGAATCCAGAGGCATTTCCTCCTAACGATAAAGAGATGATATTAACATTCTTAGAAACACACCAATCAATAGCTTGTGCAACTGTTGAATCGTCTCCTTCACCAGCACCTGACAAAGCCTTTGCTACATACAAATTTACATCGGTAGCAATTCCAGTTAATGCTCCATCAGCAACAAGAATTCCCGCCATCATTGTGCCATGACCATTATCGTCATACGGGTTGGATTTACTGGCAATGAAGTCTGACCAATCTGCTAAATTTAGATCTGATAAATCAGAATGCGTCATATCTATGCCCGAGTCGACCATGCATACATCAACTCCATTTCCAGATAGATAATCTACAGAATCATACTCAATCAACTTGTCATAATCTTCTTCTTTTTCCAGAACTAAAGCACTAGGTCCAGTTAGACTAATCTCGCCAGTGAAAATCATGTAGGCGAAGATTCCTGCTGCAGCTAAAACGATTATAGTGGCAACTACGGTTATCTGTTTGATGAAATCTAAATCACTATCAAGTTCACCGTCAGGAATTACCGGTGCAGGTTGCATGTAATCACCCCAGTGCCTCAATTGCTTCAACTAGTGTTTCTGCGAACAGTTTGACCTCATCCTCTGTGTTATACAAATATGCACTAGCACGTAATGAACCTCTATCGATTCCTTTTGCATTGAACCAAGAATGGACACAGTGCATTCCACTACGCACCATCACGCCAGCAGCTTCATCCAATAGAATAGCAATGTCGTGAGCATCTATGTTGTCTAATAGAATTGAGCAAATACCTCCTCTTTGGGCTGGGTCTTCCGGTCCTATAATTCTCATTCCATCGACATCCTTTAGAATCGAAGTCATTACACGATTAAGAGAAACTTCATGCTCATGTACCTCATTCAAATCAATGTTTGAGATATAGTCAATTGCAGCATTCGTTCCGAGTATTCCCGCATAATTACCTAATCCACCTTCGAAACGAGCAGGTGGCTTTGACCATTTTAATGAATCATAATATGATGTATCAACAGTGCTTCCTCCCGATTGAATAGAACGCATTCCTTCAAGCAAATCCATTCGGCCCCAAAGACCACCCATTCCAGAAGGGCCCATCATTTTGTGAATAGAAAACGCCATGAAATCAATTCCTAAATCTTTGACATCAACTTTCATGTGAGGTGTAGATTGGGCTCCATCGATACAAACCATAGCGCCGAAATCTTTGGCGATTTTTGCGGCTTCTTTGACTGGTGTAGCAACTCCATCCAGATTTCCGACATGGGAGAGCGAGACCATCTTGAGATTATTTCCTGCTTCAGCACAAGCGTTCTCAAAATTTTCTAGATTGAATGTGTTATCATCATTAGATTTGATAACTCTGTGATCTATTCCTTGCTCTTCTTCAAGTTGTAGCCATGGCACGAGATTAGAATTGTGTTCTCGATCAGTGGTTAGTACAATATCTCCTTTTTCCCATGAGAGTCCCTTAGCAACTTGATTTAGAGAATGAGTGGCATTTTTTGTAAAAACAATTTCATCGGATTGATTAGCATTAAACAATTCAGCCATTTTCTTTCTACAATTCACCATTTTGCGAGAAACAGTTGTAGCATACCTGTGAACTGAACGACCCCCGCAACCCGGGGATTCTTCATAATAGGAACGAATTGCCTCAATTACAGATTTTGGTCGCAAAGTCATACAGGCATTATCGAGGTATACTGGCGGGTTTTCTCCGTTTAAAGTGGGGAAATCCTTTCGAAATTTGGAGAACATCACCATGCCTCCTTATCTGGTATGAAATCATTAACAGGACTGTTAACTCCACAAGTTAAACATGTATATCGAGTTGGATATTTTTCGTCACATCCTACACAGTTTTCACCTGCAACTCCTCGACTGTTACAATTTTTACTAGCACAATCAACGATAGTTTCGCCACTCTCATTTAGGCTGATTGGAGCACTTGCGTCACATGATGGACATTCGCCTTCTGGTGCTAGAATTACGCCTTCAATCAACAGATCAGCATCAGCATTAGCAGCCGCCTTAGTTCGAACTTTTGCTCCCTCTCCTAACATTCGTTGTGGGAACCATAGCATGTGCATTAGCAAATAAATTATAATTACTCCTGAACTCAAATGTATAGAATATACAGCATAATCTACAGCATTTCTATCAGCAATAAAATGGGCACCGGACCACGCGTTTAGTGACATTGTTAGGACCCAAATAATCACCATAATAGTCCACGCAAAAAGACTGTGTTCCGCCATCGCTTCTTCCATTACTCGGACATCAGTGTGAACATGATTTTCTTGAACGTGGAAATCCCTGGTCTCAGTTACAGCTTTCCAAAAGAAGTATGTGAAGAAACAACCAACTGCTGTCAACATCACTCCTCCCAGAGCATCACCCAGATTAGCCCCGATTGGGAAGTTTGGAGCATTTACATGTAGAACAACTTGTGATAAGAAAATGGATGACCAAATTATGATGACATTGATTACGTGGCCACGCATAACAGGGAAATTAACAGAAATTTGAACGAAAAACCAAAGCCATAGAATTGCGGATATTACTAATTGGAAAAATGCGAACCCTCCAATTTCAGCTAATCCATCGATGCCGGTGACTCTGGGGTCGCCTCCTGCAAATAAATCAGTGGAGATTGAACCAAGAAGGAATGCTAAAACTCCAGTGAGCATTGTCATCAGGTGAGGTTGACCCCATTCATGACGAATCAGTTTGAATTGAAATTTCCATTCATGGCGAATTTGGTCCACAGTACTCAGTATTGGATGTAGGTCAGCGAACTTCTTTTCGAGTTCGACATGGCCTAAGCGGAAAGGCATTTCGTCATGCACATCGGCAGAGATTTCTGTTACTACAGTATCCTCCGCCATGGTTAGTGGTGAGCGCTCCCCTTTTGAGTCATTTCGGTTGTTTGCACCTCCGTAGGAGGTGGATTTTGGAATTTCTCTATCTTATTCGAGTGGCTTGATTCTTGAGGAGCCAACCCATTCATCCCAACTAGAATCAAAACCTTCGTATGTGATGAAATACGAATCTTGTTCCATTTTCAGAATGCTAGCATCCCACCAACCATTTTGCCATTCGACCTTGACCCTTTGACCAACTGAAAATGGATTATTGAAAGGGTGGTTATCAGGCCTAATTTTCCATCCAGTTGGGCCCACGACATAGATTGTATTACGAGTTTCAACTCTAGCAGTTGCCCTCTCATCATATGAAATTCCTAATACTGTTGAGGACCTGATATTGGTTTCACCCAATTTTGGGTGTGCATATGCATAACCAAACAGTGTTTCGACTTCAAGGAATGCATCTTTGATTACTACTTCCGGCTTCAAAGTAACTGTATCATCTGCAGCATCTGAGGCAATCATGTATTTTGCCAGGGCTCGATAGTCAATTTCAGAATCCAATTCGATACCTAAATCTGCAAATTCTTGAACCACTTCATCTACTGGCAGTGGTTCATCACCAATTTCTGTCAAAATCCGGAAATATTCTCTTGCAGAAATTGTTCCTGTTCCATTGGTATCAAACATTTGGAAGGCTTCAATTAATTCACGTTCTGCCTCAGAATCGTGCGCGATGTATTCTTGAACTTCACTAGAAGATTCATTCAACGGCTCAATTCTACCCCATTCTACATAATCTTCTACATCCCCATCATCAAAATGAATTAAGAAGGTATGATTTTCATTTTCTTTAGTTATTTTACCGGGATAATAGTGGCCATAGTTTTTCCAATTTACAAAAACTCTGTCTCCTACATTATATGGAATGCTGGCAGGACGAATTGTACCAGGTGAAGAACCGATGACTACAGCATGCTTAGTTTGCACAACCGAGTCCTGATAAGGCACTTCAATTTTGTAAGTACCATCATCATTTATTCCAATCACTCTACATCTATCTAACCAGCGTTGATTGGTTGGACTATGGTACTCAACATGGTCTCCTACACTGAAAGAATTAGGTAATTCGATCTCGGGAGTTGGAGGTGCTTGAGGCACTGATGGTGGCTGAATCATACCCATTTGCTGAAGGGCATTGATTACAGCTTCAGTTACCACTTGAGGATCATTGTTTATTGTCGTATTACTAACTACGTCCCCTCCTATAACTGAATCCTTCATCTCGATATTATTCCCTCCAGTTGGAGGTGCTGGAATCCATTCTGAACCAGTCCACATGAATTTACCATCTGGACTCAATACAGGGTCGCTCATATCACCGCCTAATAATGGAAACATATCAATTGTACTAAGGTAAAATCTCCGTTTGATTCTACAATTCCGGATTAAACTTTATACGGGAATTGTTGAAACGACTACCATGAAAGAATTGTCAAATCTCAATCAACTACAGGATGGAACCTCTGCTGAACCTCCTAAATCAATAATGATAGAAGTTAACTCGCTAACTTCAGATTATTCAGCGGAAAACAGTGATACGGAAATTGCAAGTTCAGAGCCAAAATCCAAATCTAAAATTCTGTACATCATGATTATTGCTAGTTTCATTTTAGCGCCGGTTTCAGTTATTGAAGATGTTTGGTTGACCCAGACAATTGACAGAGACGAATGGGGTGATAGTGTGTTCACACAGGAAGTGCATGTTGGATTACGTCAAGTGATGTATGAGACATGTGTTGACGGTACAGATTGCGAATATTCTGACCAAGAGAACTTTGGAGATTTGTACGATATGTGTATAGACGAGATTGAATATGATGATGATGAAGAATATTACGATGAAGAAATCGATGAATATTGTGGGCCTTGGTCCGATTTGTATAATGCAGGAACAACAACTACAATATTAATGACAATCGCCACAATATTGCTCTTTGCTGCTTTTGTTTTACAAGGCAGATCAGATTCGAAAAGAAAATCATACTTAATCTCAATAAGTGCTGGTATCTTGATTGTTTTGTCACTATTCATTTGGGACCAGATGTTGCCTGATGCAGCAGACAATTTGGACTGGGGAAGAGGTCCTTGGTTCGCACTTTTAGCTGCAGGACTGTCTATTGCTGCAGGGTTTATTGGATACAAAGAATCGAAAGAATCCGAAAATCAATTCGAGTATACCTCATAGATTGAACTTTGCTAAATTCAGTTTTTCATCTGACTAAGTAGTGGCGCCGAGAGAGAGATTTGAACTCTCGTGCCACAAGGACACGCGATTTCCAGTCGCGCGCAATACCAGGCTATGCGATCTCGGCTACAGGCTGGCGACAGGCACCCTATGTTTAACCGAAACGGTCGAAAAACGCATCATATAACTCCGAATCGATTATATCGCAATGGTAGGTCGCCACGATTACGCCACCATGGCTTAGCGGTATAGCACCTCATTGGTAATGAGGAGGTCGCGAGTTCAATTCTCGCTGGTGGCTCCATGCTTATCTGCCATATTCCAAATATGACCTTCTTGGGTAGAGTTGATAGGATGTAGCAGACCCGTAGGGTCTGGTCGGAAAGATGAAATCATCACTTAGGGCCCCGCTGGCAATGTTTCTGACAATACTAATGATTAGTCATGTAGCAGCAGCGGCAACCAGTCTTTGGAATGGTCCTTCCAGTCTTGCTGGTACTTCAAGAAACATTACTGATGCCTTCGAGGTCCCAGGTAATGCAACTGTGATAGATGCTTGGCTTCATGTAGATGAAAGTGGCTATCTAGAGGACGGCTACGGTGAAACTTGGACTGGTGAGAATGTACCTGGAAACTTTAGTTCAGGGCAGTTTACTAACACGATGACAGGTAAATTCGACGGAGCAATGTCCCTTGCACCAGACAGTGCAGTTTCCAATATTGATACATTTTCTTCTGCAAGTCTACAACTTCCGAGTACTTGGTCGCACACTGGAGCAATTTGGGAAGCAGTAAATCCTTCGAGTATGAATGGTACAGTAACGGGTTCAACAAGAACTCTAGCACATGGTTTTGTCCCTGCAACTGCAGCTGACGGTGGAGTAGTTGCAGCTACACTTCCGGGGCAGGCTCTTCCTGCAAATACTGCAGGTAGACTAACAGCACCACAATTTACGGTCCCTTCACCAATTAACCACTTCAATTTGTCATTTTCCCATTGGCACCATCTAGATGTCAATGATGGTGCATGGGTCGAGTATAAGTTGGACAATGGAGCATGGACCTACATTGAACCATCGCAAGGATACCCCTCTACAATCTCTAGCAATGCAACAGTTCCTAACGGAGCAAATGGCTCTGGGTTCGGAGTGTTTGGTGATGGCAATCACAGTGGCTGGACAACAGCACTATTCAATCTCGATAATATCTCTGGATTGTCAAATGCAACATACATGCAGTTCAGATTCCAAATCTGGACCGATAGCAGTAGCACACCTAGGCCGGGTTGGTTTTTGGATGATTTTTCAGTTACAAATGTCGGTAATTCAGTAGGACTCTGGCATCACGGTTGCTACAGTCAGACCGCTAATTGCTTTTACAGCAATAATGCAGAAGGTGCTTTAGAGAGTTCAATCGACCTTTCGAACACTAACGCAGGATCAAAAATACAAACACGCTTAGAATTCGATTTAGAAGGTTCTTCGTACGATAATTTCTGTATTGAATTGTCGACAAATAATGGAACATCTTGGACTGATATATCATCCTCAAGTGGGTCGACTACATCATCATGTAGTTCTAGAGGTTCAATACCTGGTAGTGGTTACACATTGCCAAATGGAACTATGGTTTTTGACGAATCTGGTGGTTTTATTGTTTTAGATTTCTCAATACCATCCGCAATGATTGGCGCAACTACGGCATCAAAAATCCGATATGTTGTAGACACAGACAGTTCGGTGCAGTACGGTTCTCCGAATGATGCCAGAGAGGGATTGACAGTTGATTGGTTCAAAGTAATCAATTCATCTGGTAGCACAATTCATAGCAATCTACTTTCAAATTCTTCTTCGGCTACAAATTACGGCGTAAATTTCGCTGCTAATGATTGGGCATTCATTCAAATTGGAACGGGTGGTCTTACAATCAGCGATAGTTTAGAAGACGCTCCAGCTTTGCCTCCGGGTGGATGGAGCATTTCCAATCAATTGGGTCAAACCGGTTGGCAGTTTGGTGCAGTATGCTCAAACTATACTGATGGGCCGTCATCTTTCCCTAGTGCTAATCTTGGCTTTGCTACAACCCTTTGTGGTGATTATGACTCAAGTTCTGACAACTCATTAATTTCGCCGAATTATTATGTTCCATTGGGTGCAAGTGCAAGATTTGTCTGGAAACATTGGATGTGTTCTGAAGATGGTTGGGATGGAGGTGCACTATATGTTTCAGTAAACGGCGGGGCGTGGAGCCAAGCCTATGTTAACTATGCAAATGGAACAAATTGGTATGATGGTACAATTACCAATACCATCGGATTCACAGGAACAGATGTTTGGGATGGTCGACAGTATGTTGCCGCTTCAGGAGGGTGGTCATGTACTAGTACGGTCAACATTCCTTGGTTGGATATGGAGTATGACGTTTCCAATCTTTCTGGAAACAATGTCTCGTTCAGATTCCGCCAGATGGCGGATTCAGCAGTTCAAGAACCGGGTTGGTATGTAGATGATATTGGTCTTGAAGTTGATTGGTTCGAAACTGAAGGTTCTTGGATGTCACCTTTGGTATCTACTCATGATTTGGGATATGGATTCGTAGACGCTGATGTCATTTTACCCAACAATACATGGTACGGAGTAAATATTCTTGATGCTGCAGGGCAGATTATTACTGGTCATGAAAACGTCTCATTACCGCTGTCGCTTGCTAGCATAGACAGAGATGCACATACGGGAATTTACATTGAGGTAATGATGGGTACAGATGACGAATATTATACTCCACTAATCAAAGAATTGTCAGTGGGCGCAACACGATATTTCGGCGATTCTAATGGTTGGAATATCCCTCCATCCTTGACAAGATTAGCGAATGGAACATGGGTTAACAATGGAGGTTCTACTCTAATTGTAACTGGTGACTCTGGCTTGTCATCACGCCCAATTAGTTCAGCCATGATAACCGGTAATTTCTCTGGAGTTACTTCAGCTTTGACTACCACAGGTTCTCAAAGTGTTTCTACAAGTACTGTAAATAGCGTACTTAGTTTAGGCGATATGCGAACCTATCTTACTCCTAGGGTGACCTTTGCTCCTGGCGCAATGGTCGAAGCTTTGGCATTTAGAGGTGCATTTGCTCAACCAGCACATGATGCTTCGATCGATTTGGCTGATAATGGAGTAGTGGACTGGCAGTTCTCCTCCTCTCCAGCCTATGGTTCATATGGATGGCAGACAAGAATTGATACCACTTCAATAGAACATTCGATGAGTGTTACTGGTAGCGGAACCATGTCTGTATTGGTACCACAGAATGCTAACATTCACACATTATTAATCGGATTAAATCCAAGTGGTAATACGGATCCTTTAACAGTTGGAAGCGGTCAAAATTCGTTCTACCAAATCCCAACATACAATTGGACCACTACTGTAGTATCAATTGCAAATCCGCAATTATCTTCGTCGGGTATCCATACAGATTCTTCTGGTAGGAATTGGTCGATGTTCGACATCGATTTTTCCTCATCGTCAACAACTTCTTTCGATATCGGTTCATTTGCAATTGGTTACAATTTGTTTGAAAATGTTTCAGGATTAGGTCAAGTTGTGAAAGCATATCATGATTTGAATTCGAATAATGGGCAAATTGATATTGTCGAAATACCACTTACTTGGAATGCTGCAGATGGAGGAGTTGCAATTAATGGTGGAGTCTACCATGAAAATATGATTACAAATCACCCATTCAATGTTCCAGAAACCTGGTATCCAAACGGTATGCTGCAAGGTTTTTCTACTCAGCACCATCACTTACAGGGTAATGAAAATATTGCTGAAATTCATTTGATTGGAATGGATTCATCTGGTGATAGCGTGAATATTATTCTGAGTGATATTCATTCCAATCCATCATTCACTCAGTCTAGTGGACAAGGAATGCTGAAGTTGGATAATAATTCATCAGTTTCTGAAATTGGCGGAAGACTAGTTGTTGATTGGCAATTCGAAGTTGACTGGGATTGGAACGATTCTCAGTCCATAACATGGTCGGCACAAGGATTCGATGCAAGTGGTGAGGGATTGTCTCCAGCAACTGCTCAATCTGGCGGTATAGCAACCCAAGCAAGTGAAAACGACCTACAGGTTGACTCGTGGAGTGTTACAGATTTGTACGGTCACGACTTGTCAGATATGTTCTCTCCTTCATACCCATTCTGGGCGAAATCAGGAAGTCAAGTTTCGGTGTCAGGGACGGTTCGATTCGAAAACACCCTCGATATGAGGCCTATTATCGATGATTTCGTTGTTGCTGTAAATGTTGATGGAAGTGATGTTGTCCTAAATTCAACAGGTGATGGACAGTGGACAGGTCTCGTAACTCTACCGATGTCTACAGGCGAAGTTAATTTGACTCCTTACGTAATTCGAGCTGGACCTGCAACTGGTGCAGATGGCGCAGAGGATACAACTCTAACATCTCCAGTCAATATTCGATTAGATAGTCAATCGCCGTGGGCGTCCAACCTCCAGGTCAACAATGGTCAGAGATTATTGGATGCAGATGGATATACTTGGGATCCATCTTCATCTCTTTCTTTGCAGGTTACGGTTACTGATGAGCAAGCGCTTGGTGAAGAACTTGTAATACACTATTGGCGTGAAGTCATGGACGATTCTAACATGGATGGAATTGCCGATTATTCAGAATACCAAACTATGTCCAAATCACTACCAGAAGGAGTCGCAGGCGAACGAACTCTTACTTTCAGCGGTATTGATGTGTCAGGTTTAGATATGAATGCTCAATTCTCGGTATTCTTCACCGGTACAGATTATGCTGGTCACGAATTAATGTATGGTGGCGATGCTGGTTTGGACAATGATATGGCAACTTTGACTATAGCAGTCAATGAACCTACCACAATTCCGACTACAGAATTAGTTCTAGATACAATAAATGAGCAGCTGTTAGCAGGGCAGATGCATAATTTAACAATGGAAATAAGCGATGCAAACGGAGTGAATTCCATCGATATAGTTACAATCAAATTGTTAGGAACCGATGAAGATACAATCGGAGTGATGAACTGGGAGCCAAGAAATGGTGCAATGTACACCAGTAATGAGTCTCAGTTAACACTTCACGATGTTATTACTACCCAAGGTAGTGGTGATGCATGGTCTGTTTCTTGGCACTTCACACTGGATTGGGATTTCGATGAGACGGTTATGCCAGAATATGCCTTGCCAGCAATAGTCGTATTTGATGATGATGATTTGAATCCTGTTGCATTGTTGAATAATCTAGGAGATATCAGGTGGCAATTGGATAATAATCTGTCAGTTGTTGTAGAAAACATGTCTGATAACACCCCTCCAATTTCAATGTACTCAGATGAGCACATTTACGTTAAACCAGGTGATGACCTCACAATTTCTGGAGTGATTATTTATGAGAAATCTGGTGCTCAATTAGCCACTCTTCCACAGCAAGGTCTTGAGGTTGGTATTGAGACAATGTATGGCAATGAGTTGTTACAAGAATACGCAGAAGTTAGTCCAGGTGGAGAATGGGAAACAGGGATGATTCTCCCCTCAAGGTCGATTTCAGAGCCGTTGTTGGCTTTGAATTATCACATAACAGGCATACCTTCCCCGGGAGATGATACCACTCAGACACAAACGATTGTAACTGTGGATGAGATTGCTCCTGTAGTACAGTTTGTGACCGCTCCATTGGCTTTAGATGATGAAGATCTAGAACTGCTACAATTCTCTGTGTTGATTTTAGAGGATGGTGGGATGCCGTCAGGTGATTTACAGGTTAATTGGGCCTTCATGCGAAATAGTTTGATCATGGAATCCGGACAATCAAGCGCAATGATTCCATACGTATCTGACAATTCAGGTACCTGGACATACTTTGGAAGTATTGATTTCACCGAAGGTGTAAATGTCAGCCTTCAAGATGGTGATGAGTTAATTTGGTGGGTCGATGTGATAGACTTAGCAGGAAATAATGCAAGGGGAACAGGTCTTTCGATGATTGATCCAATGCGTACCGATTTTACAGTTCTGTCATTCGATGTGACCGTCACTAACATAGAAATTACTCTTGCAGATGGAACTACTCCTAGAGGTAATGAAGTGGTTGAAGGTACAGAAATTAGTGCTGTAGTCCACGTAAGAAATCTAGGAACTAAATCTGGAACAGTCACGGTTTCATTGGTCGAAGACATGGGACAATCGAGAACTTGGTTGTCTCATGGAGAGATGGAGTTATCACTTTCACCCGGGCAAAGTTTGGAAACAATTCCACTTCTGTTCGAGACACATGGAGCGGGCTCTCAAAATTTGTATGTCAATATCTCTGGCATGGATTTGTGGATTGAAAATTCAATGCTCCCACATTGTTATTCAATCAATACCAATGCTACTTGTGATTTGAATGTCGAATCTGACATGCCTAGGGTGATTAGCCAAGAAGATGCTGAATCTGGATTAAGTGGAATGACTGCCATAGTGTCGATTTTAGCTCTATTGTTACTAGGTGCTGGTATCGCTATAGTCGTTCTTTTGCGCAGAGATAATTCTGATGAAAGTATATTCTATGACGATGATGATGAGTGGGAAGATGAGTCTGATGAGTATGTCGAAAAGACTACACCTATACTGCCCCCAATGGCGCCTTCCCGTCCAGATATGGATGCAGCAACAAAGGCCTTGGATACAATGCCAGTACAAAATGACGAAGAAGAATCAATTACAGAATCGGAATCCACTGTTTCAGCTAGCGCAGATCCGTGGGCAGATGTAGAGCATTCCGAAGAGGAATGATGGTCGTGAAACGCGCGTTTCTAGTATGAATTTGACCGAAATCCATTAAAGCCTATTTTTACGATTGAAGACTGGAGAGAAACACTCTCCGGATGGGATTGGTATGAATACTAAAAGCGAAAGCAGGGATACGGATGCACGTGTCCGAGAATTACAAACGCAAGTTGAAGACTTGAAAGAATTGGTTAACACCCTACTTTCAGTGATTTGTGAAGAACCAGATGGCGTGTCAAGCGGGGCAGCTCCATCTTATGGTCAGCCAAAGATGGATTATTGCATGTGATTAACCTTTGATGACTGCCAAGGGCATCATTCGAGCAATTGGCTTAGCTAGGCCGGCATCGTTCGATAATTCGATGACTTCATCGACGTTTTTGTAAGCATCAGGTGCCTCTTCTGACATTATATTTGGAGTATTTGCATGAACTCTAATCCCTCTAGATTCTAATTCTCTTTTCAGCGCTTTCCCATCGATTTGTTTCTTAGCCTGAGAACGTGACAATACTCTTCCTGCACCATGACATGATGATGCGAATGCTCGATTACTAGCCATTCCTTCAAGTAACCATGACCCGGTTCCCATATCTCCTGGAACAAGAACCGGTTGCCCAGGCATTGCTCTAGTTGCTCCTTTACGATGAACCATACAGGTACATTTCTCTCCATGTATATGGTGTTCCTCAACCTTTGCAATATTGTGACTAACATCGTAAAGTAATCGAGTTTCCACATCCATTTCAGCAGCTAATGCTTGCCTTAAGCGGTGTGTTAAAGCACTACGATTAGCAAATGCAAAATTCGCTGCACCATTCATTGCATCAAGGTATGATTGACCTTCCCTACTATGAATTGGAGCGGCTGCAAGTTGCCTATCTTGTAGTTCGAATCCCCATTCATCATTGTACCATGTACCTTGCCTGTTACGGTATTTGTCTTCCAGACCTCTTACGTGATCTGTACAAACTTGATGCCCAAGTCCTCTACTACCTGAATGAATCATGCAAACAACTTGACCTTCATACAAATTGTGGGGGTTGTTATCTTCAACAGATTGTACAGTTTGCAATTCCAGAAAGTGATTTCCTGACCCCAATGTGCCAAGAGCCTTCAGACCGCGATTTAGCGCTCTTTCAGATACTCCTTCATCGGTCTCAAGAACACCATTAGACTCGATATTTTTCAAATCCTCATCAAATGCAAACCCCATGTCGACCATTGCATTACTTCCACGTGAGATGATTTCATCAAGTTCCTGTCTACTGATATCGAGGCCACCTTTGCCGGAACCTCCTGAAGGAATTCTTCCGTTTAGCCTGCCTGCCAATTTGTCCAGATTGGGGATGTCATCGACACTACATTCCAGTGCTATCATTCTAACCCCGCAATTGATGTCGAAACCAACTCCTCCGGGCGAAATCGAACCACCTTGTTCTCCCCAATCTAAATCGGTTGCAAGAACCCCACCGATTGGGAAACCATAGCCAAAATGCCAATCTGCCATAGCCCATGCTTCCCCAACTACACCTGGCATTGAAGCAATGTTAACCAATTGAGAAATTGATCTCTCATCACTGCTTTTAGCCAAATGCTCCGGACTTGAAACAATCATTGCGTCGACATTCATCGAACCATGCTGACGAATTCGCATTAGCCCATCACCCTCTACTTCGAGGTGATTACGCCATTCGACTCCGCCCATGCTGTTGCGAACACTTACATCTCTTCATTTCTATGTTTCAAATGGGGATGGTTTGAAGGTATATTGGCACACCCGTCTTTCTGCCCGTAGGGCAGGTGATGTGAATGGGTCTTCCACCAATCGACCTTCAAGTGTTCCATGACAATGGGTATACACGTCGCCAATGTCGTGTCACAGAACTGTGGTTTTGGTCATCCGACCCTAGTAGAGACACATGTGGTGATACAGAAGTAGATGAATACACATTCATCGGCGCGCCAATAATAGATGGATTCTCCCAGTTAGGTCGTGATCTGAAGGATGCAATGCGTGAAGAATTCATTGGATTTTTTGAACAGAGGGAGCATACCCGCGTAGAACCATATCCAGTCCTTGCGAGGTGGCGCGATGACATTCATTTGACAATTGCAAGTATCGCTGATTTTCAGCCGCATGTTACATCTGGGGAAGTAGAGCCACCTGCCAACCCTCTCACCATTTCTCAGCCATGCATTAGGCTAAATGATATTGATGCAGTCGGCCGTTCAGGTCGCCATTTGACCACTTTTGAAATGATGGCTCACCATGTATTCAATAGGCCAGATGAAGGTAAGATGTATTACTGGATGGAAGAGTGTGTTAAGCACTGTCACGACTTATTGTGCATTACTTTTGGAATCGACCCAACTGAAATTACCTATGTTGAAAATCCGTGGTCAGGTGGTGGAAATGCAGGTGCTGCCGTCGAAGTTATTGTCGGTGGTCTTGAATTGGCAACTTTGGTTTTCATGAATCTCGAAGAACACGAAGACGGCGATGTCGAAATTAAGGGTGTGAAATATACCGAAATGCCTCTTCAGATTATTGATACTGGCTACGGTTTGGAGAGATTTTGTTGGGCTGCTGCAGGTACTCCAACTATCTACGAATCGATTTACCCAGAGAGTGTTGCTTGGCTAAAGGAACAGGTAGGATTTTCTGCAGAAATGTTTGATATGACTCAATCAGATCTAGACTCGCTTCTAGGCGAGATGAGTCGTCTGTTTGGTATTATGAACATCGAGATAGGTAGCGATGGTGATAGAATGCGAGAAGTATTCCTCACTCGTTTGGGAGAGCGAGGGCACTCAATCGATTCTGAAATGTTCGCTGCTATAACTGAGCCTTTGTCAAAGATTTATGCAATTCCAGATCATATGCACGCGTTAGTAAATATGCTAGGAGATGGTCTTGTTCCTTCTAATGCCAAGGCAGGTTATTTGGCAAGAATGATTGCCCGTAGGGTTCTGAGAATGCGTGATGATTTAGGTCTTGACGTCAGCCTTTCAGATCTAGCTTTGCAGCATTTAGAAGTCAATTACTCTACGGACAGAATGAAACAAACTCAAGAAGGTCTTGTAACTATTCTCAAGGGCGAAGAGGAAAGATATGATGAGATGCTCCGCAAAGGAATGCAAGTTGTGAAGACAGCGATCAAAGATATTGCAAAGGACTCTACTGAACTGCCAGATGAGATACTTTTCACCATCAATGATAGTCATGGAATCTCACCTGATTTAGTAATGAATATCGCTAATGATTTGGGTTGGAAAAATTTAGTTTTGCGAACTGGCTTTAATGCCGAGATGGCTGAACGTCATGCAGCCATGGCAAAAGCTGCAGCCAAGACAACAACAGCGAAATTACTAGTTGAAAAAGTTCCAGAACTTCCTGCAACTATTGCATTGTACTATGAGGACGTCTCTTTACAAAATTTCGAGGCAAGTGTACTTGCATGTTTGCCTTTGGTTGGTGATGATTTACCCGAAGGTGCAACTCATGGAATTGTGTTGGATAGAACCTGCTTCTATCCAGAGGGTGGCGGACAGGAAGGAGACTATGGGTCCCTAACATGTGATTCTGCATCACATTCAATTTTTGATACTCAAAAGGTCGGAGAATTGGTTGTTCATTTATCATCAGGCCCATTTGAAGTTGGAGATATGGTTCATGGAGAATTAGATTGGTCTCGAAGGAGGCAACTAATGGACCATCACACATCGGTGCACATTGTTGGTGGTGCCGCCCGACGTCTGTTAGGTCCCCATATCTATCAAGCAGGGGCAAATAAATCTGTAGAATCTGCTCGCCTTGACATTACACATTACAGAAGACTAACCAGGTCCGACCTTGACCAAATCGAGGCTTTGTCGAATGAAGTGGTTCAGAATGTTTCCAGAACAGAAAAAATGACCCTCGATAGGAAGGATGCAGATCGTAAGTTTGGATTTGATTTGTATCAAGGGGGCGCACCTAAAGGTAGTGATATCAGAATCTTGCGAATTGCAGACCATGATATTCAGGCATGCGGGGGCACTCACCACGATGAGCCAGGACGGATTGGTCAAATCCGTATAGTTCGCTCTAACGCAGTCCAAGATGGTGTAGAACGTTTACACATTGTTGCCGGTCAGGCTGCAATGGAACACGCCAGAAATCAAGAAGCGATATTGCGTAATGCTTCAGAAGTTTTCCAGGTGCCTGTAGATGAGTTGCCGGCAACTGCAAATCGCTTCTTTGTTGAATGGAAAGAGCAGAGGAAGAGGATTGAAAACCTTGAAGCAGAAATTGTTCGTTTGAGGACTTCAGGTGGCGGCGATGATATGGCTGAAGTCGATGGTGTGAGGATTGTCATAATGGAAGTCGATGGTGATCTTAAGCAAATGACAAAGATGCTCAAAGAATTGACATTGGATGATTCCAAGCCAACCTTAGCTGTTCTGGGTAGCACAGAAGGTGGT
The DNA here is from genome assembly GCA_002715725.1 of Methanobacteriota archaeon. Lineage (GTDB taxonomy): Archaea > Thermoplasmatota > Poseidoniia > Poseidoniales > Poseidoniaceae > MGIIa-K1. The sequence continues at coordinate 21,622 of PAZU01000046.1, forward strand.
GGCAAATTGATGGTTGCCACAACTGAAGGAACTATTGCTAGCGAGAAATACAATGCCGTTGACATCCTTAGAGGAATATCTTCTCACATTAACGGTGGAGGAGGAGGCCGCCCAACCTTTGCTCAAGGTGGTGGTTCAAATCCAGATGGATTGGCAGACGCTCTAGAAGCTGCCAAGCAACTCATAGGTGTCTAAGCGCCGCAACATCAAATCCAGACACTGCTCTAGATATTGCCTCAGATGGTGATAACCATTCAAATTGAGAAATTTCATTTTGCTTCAATTTAATTTCCGAATCATTTCCGTTCCAATTCGCTTGGTAGGTGAATGAAACGAAGGATATCCCTTCGTTGGTAAATATCCGTTGAGTGATTATTGGGGCATCGTCACTCAGTTTGATTTCTATTCCCATTTCTTCTAGAGTTTCTCGTACACAACCTATTGCGGGATGCTCGTCATGGTCCATGTATCCCCCAGGTAGTGTCCAGTGTCCTACGAAATGCCCACGCTCAATTTTACCCATCAAAACTTCACCCTGTGGGTTGAGAACCATTACTTTCGAAACAAGCCTGTGAATCGAACGGTAGATCGATTCTCTTGCGATTGGATGAACTGCATCATCACTAATGCATTCATCTTTCCAAGCCCATTCTTGAGGCCACTCTATTTCTGGGTGCGCCTTCGTAACTTGGTAACCAAGGATATTGAACGTATTTTTTGCAGCCCATTCGATGCCCATGGACGCCACTTCAACTTCAGTAGGGAAGCGGAATTTTGTTGTCCCTGTACTATTCATTACAGGTTTTTGTGGCCCATTTCCCTCTGAGTCGACGAGTAAGACCTTCCCGTCGTGCTCAAGGTAGAGTACGGCAGTGGGGTGGTCCATGGGCGTGCGTGGAGTTACTGTGATTTAACTTTCAGTCATTAGCCAATCATTCTTCCTCTAGCTTAGATTCCTCAGGTTCAGGTAGTTCACGTACTTCCAAATCAACGGTTGCAGGTGGTAGAATTTCTTTGTTCAAATCCTCATTTAGTCTGATTTCGTTAAGCCGTCGAACCTGAGGGTTGATCTTTGATTGGTATGAACCAACTGACTGATTGTAAGTCTTAATTGCACTTTTGAGATTGTCTCCTACCTTTTGGTAGTGCTCTGACCAGGTTGCAAACCGACTGTATAATTCTCTACAAATCTCAATCGCTTCTCGTGTATTTTCTGCTTGTTCGACCTGTCTCCACTGGAATGCGATAGTTCTCAATAGCGCAAGCAATGAAACAGGAGATGCGATTAGGATGTCATTTTTCATTGCGAATTCGTGGAGGTCACGTTCAAAGTCGAATGTAATTGCTAACAGGGCTTCAGAAGGTACGAACATTACAACAGCTTCAACATCTCCGTCAACGGAATCACGGTATCCTTTGGACTTCAATTCCCTGACACGGTCCTTCATTGCACTAGCATGTTCTTGCAAAAGTGCATCTCTAGTAGCATCATCAGATTCTTCGATGGATTCTAGGAATTTCTTACCAGTAGCTTTTGCATCAATTGGTACCTTTCCCCCTCCTGGTATATTCACTATGAAATCTGGGCGCTTTCCGTCAGTTTGAGTGTCCTGTTCAAAATAATCGATTCCCTCTCTTAGGCCGGACATTTCCAAAATGTTAGTCAGACTAATTTCACCCCAATTACCTCTAATGTTTGCGCTCTTGGTCAAAGCAGTTGACATTATGTTGGCTTCCTTGCCCAATTTTTCGGCGCCCGTAATCATCTGCTGAACATGTTGTTTGAGGTCACCATATGCTTGGTTTCTCGCCTTTTCCATTTCCTTGTTTTCATTTTCGAGTTTTGAAATCTGTTGAGATAATGGTTGAAGCAAATTCTCGATTTCTTTCTTTCTCGAGTCAAGTTGACCTTCAGCATCGCTTTGTTGTCTTTCTAAACGCTCTTTTGCTAGAGCTAAAAATTGCTCATTATTGCTTGCAAGTGCTTTATTTGCAATTTCATTGAATTGGTTTGAATCAAACCCTGCTTCCGATTCATTTGAATTCTTTAACGAGCGAAGTATCAGAACCTGAATCCCAAGTAGAACAAAAAATAGAATCCCTAAAATCAGCATTTCTTGATTTGACATGATTCGTCTTTAGGGCAGGGGTTCTTGAACCCATCCTTTGTGATTGGAACATGATTGAAGTATTACAGCCTCTAGGGCTGTTCATGCGAGTCGAGCAACTCAACG
>PAZU01000047.1 GCA_002715725.1 Methanobacteriota archaeon
AGTCTTGCAATTTCGTCATTAGCATCATTGAACAATTCTCTACCATTAAGTTGGACACCACCTGGTAGATTAACACCCTGAAACTTAATTAAATTTTGACCCCACTGCCTTTTCATCTTAGCAGTAGCATACTGTTTGACAAATGGATCGTTATAAGCTTGAGTAAATGTATCTGGTTCTAATGCTCTATAGCATTGAATGATAAGATACAATTCTTCTGTTAACATAGTATCATCTATATCAAGATATAATCTATCTTGTCTTTGGTTAAATCTAAACTCAACAAATGATCCATTGTTAAGTACCATATCAATAGTCTCTAACCATTGTTTAACCATAAAGTAGTTAAGCATATCAAGAGAACCAAAAGCATACAGGTCATTCAAGAAGATCTGATACTCAATACCAAATAAGTTATTACGAATAGCATTACTTGCTAATCCAAATACTTTATTGATCCCCATTACATGTTGTGGGATCTCTAAGTAGTTATCTGATCGTTCCCAATCAGTACCATTAATAGTTTCTGTTTGTTTCTGACTATCAAACCTTGTCACATCTGCTGCTGTGATCTTATGCTTCAGATACATCAACTCAACACCATCATAATGACGCTCTCTATAATATTGAAGAGCATCATCAATAGCATCACTTACTTGATCATCATCAACATTGATTTCAAGTACAGGAGCACCTAATTGTCTTTTGCAGTAATCTGCTAATTGTGTTCTACTAGCTGGTTGTGCCATGCGACCTCCTATGCTTGTGCTTCACCCCATCTGAGGTTGATCGTACTGTTGAATGCGTTACCTGATGTACAATAAACGTTAATCGCTAGAACGTCAGGTCCATTCGGGAACGTACCTCGACCACCGATAGGAGTATTAGTCAACTCTTTAAGTTCGGTCAAGTCAATACCATCCCTTTGTCCTGGTGCTGCCACGAAGGAGAAGATTCGTTCGCCTGGCTGAGCATATGGAGGAACAATGAATGTATATGTTGTGCTATTAGCAGTTCCTGGATAGGTGTTCTGAGAGAAGATAATCCAGACTTGAGTGCTACCAGCGTTTCTAATCTGTGATACAGTAGAACCACCAGGTAGTTGTCCACCAGTCGCCTGCATACCTACCTCAACTCCCTGAACGTCAGTCTTGTTGAATCGAACCCACCTAGTCCAGTAGTTCCTAGTAGTACTGTTAGTAGCAGTAATGTTAGAACCACCAGCACTCCAGTTAGCACTAGATCCAGATGCAATCTGAGCAAATGATGGTTGTCCACCTTCACCAGATGTATTCAAACCACCCCAAGAGATATCAGCAGGGTTTGTTGGATAGTTAATCGGGTTTAGAATTCCTTCAACGATAACTCCCTGAGAAGAACTACCACCCTGTGTAGTGATTTCTACACTCTTCAGTAGCAACTGTGCTCTGTTGATTAGTTCTCTCTCACCCAAGTCACCAGTCAGTGCGTTAGACACACTAGGTGATAGACGGATTAGGAAGACCGTATACGGTGTGACTGAGATCTCAATCTCAGATTCCTGATAGTTGAAGAGGTATCCTCTATCTTCATCGAAGCCACCATCTGTTAGATATGCAGAACCCCAGTGGTTAATCTGTGGTGTTGCAGTAGTGGTGAGTAGGATAACACCCTCGTTCTTAGTATAAGAATCTGCTACACCAGCAGTGTATGTTCTGTTTGCTCCAGCAGTATAGTTGTTTAAGTTTGCTGTTCTTGTAAGACCAACAAGTCTATTAAGTGTTGTATTTCTAGAAGAATAACGAATCAATTCATTACCAACATAAACAACACCTGTTTCTGGGAATAGAGTTACATCCTGAACTGGGAGATACTCAACCATTGTATCTACTACAGCAGTTGTCAACTTAGATCTTGGTCCTTCATTCAGAACCTCATACCTAACAGGTAAGTTACCTGAACGCATGAAAGCTTCTCTGTTTCTGTTGTTGTTCTTAAGTCTGTGTGCGAACACGAAGTTACCAGACGGACCTCTAAACATCCAGTCAATAAATCCTGCACCATACCATGTATACTGGAATCCGATCATCTGCATGGTATTAATCTGTAGTTGATATCCTGACTTACCAGTACCATCACATTTGTCAATGTTCCATTGTCCTTGTGGAATAATAATATCCTTAGTCAATGCAGCCTTTGTATTAACTGCACCAACCGCACCCCTATAGTCAGGGTTAACCGTTAATGCCGTATCACCAATAATAGAAGTAACAACATGACTCATTCCACGAATAACCAATCTGTCACCAGTAGTTAACTGTTCAGTGAATTTGGTATTGTTTCCTTGTATAAGGTTACTATCTGGAGTAGCACTTACAGTACCAGCAATCTGGAATGTAGAAGATCTTAGACCAACAGATAGGTTCGTTCCATCATACTGGAAGAAGATACCATTCTGATCATCAAAAGCACCAGATCTTACAGTAGAACCTTTCCACTTATACAGAGATATACTTGGTTGCTGACCGAACTCACCAGTAGTACCACCAAGTGAACCTGTAGCTAAGACAGTCAATGTAATTTCATTAACGATACTTGCAACAATGTAGTGACCATCATATCCAGAAGTTGTTATACCATTAAGAGCGATCTCAGCACCAACCTGTAGACCATGATCAACGTCATCAGTAGTTACAGTAATAATACTACCGAGTGAAGTACCATCAGAAGTAACTGATCTTAGGTCATATGAAGGAGCGAATAGAGCACCAGTAGTATACTGAATACCTTTACCTGACTGGTATCTAATGTACTTCTTAGATTGACGAATCGCCTGAGCACCGTGTGATGGTGAACCTGTTCCTAGTTGTACACCACCGTCAAATGGTCTGTGTGTATAGAAACAGTCTGGTCTTGTATAGAGTTCACCAGTTAAAGGTGTTCCAGTATCAATAGTACCAGTTGTTCTTGTAGTATAAACAAACTTATCTAGACTTGGAACCTCTTCAATAAAGAACGGTCCTGAAGCAAGATCATGGTTGTTACCAGTAGAACTAACAGCACATAGAATTGTGTTTCCTGGAACCAATCCATGATTACTAGAGAAGGTTGCACTGATTCTTGCGATAGCAGAGTAGGTTATATTGCTACCATTATTAATAGCACCAGATGTAACTGAAGATAAAGATACAGCTGGATAGAATGCAATACTCTCTCCTGATACTGGACTACCAGAAGCACTGATAGCAGTAATCTCTCCAGTTAAGTAATCGATGTTGGTGACTGTAATAGTCATATCGTTGACACCAGCAATACCACCAAGTTCTTGACCACCTATGCTGAACTGATAACCAATCTGGTATCCAGAACCACCATTAGCAATTTCAGGAGCATAGTTACCGCCAATAATCTTAGGTAAGAATGTTGCGTTAAATGCTGTGTTGTTTGCAGTAAGTGACTGGAATGTTGCATTACCATCTGCTGCTGTACCACCAATACTGAATGCAGTGATCTCACCAGATGCACCAACACTGGTTACAGTAACAGTCAAATCGTTAGTAGCAGTTTCACCACCTAAGATTCCACCATCAATAATAACAGTGTCATTTGGTTGGAAACTAGAACCTGGATTGGTTATAACAGCACTATATGTTGGAGTAGTTGTTGTGTTCTCGTTAGGAGTAAATGCGGTTGTGGTTAATGTCTGAGTATCAGCAGTACCACCGCCACCTTCTGCTGTAGCAACACCGATTGTAAATGCTTGACCTGGTGTTCTTGCTGTAAGTGATAACCTAGCATAAGTTTCATCAGTTGGGTTAGCAGCTTCTGCAAATACAAATTGGTTTCCAGATGACAGATCATTAATGAGATTAATTAATCCATTTCTGACTTCTATAATATCATCACCAATCACAGCAGTATAAACAAGTGTTTGAACTGTACTTGTTGTTGTATCTGTTATTGTAACTGAGAAAGTATCATCAGTTTCAATATCTCCACCAACTTCAACCCAATCTATCTGAGCAATCTTACTACCAGAACCTACTCTAGTAACATTGAACGATGCGTTAATACCTACACCAGTTCCAACAGCTCCAGATACGTTGGTGTATTCTTGAGTAGAGAATATACCTTGACCAATAGAAGTGAAGGTAAGAATCTCACCACCAGCACCAACAGTATTAATAAAGATATTCAAATCGTTTGTTGGAGATTGTCCACCAAGAACGTTACCATAGATAACAACCTTTTCACCAACTTCATATCCAAGCCCAGCGTAAGGAGTTCCTTCTGCTGCTGTACCACTAGGAGTAATAGTTTGAATAGAACCATTGGTATCAACAGCATCGATTGTAATCGTCAAGTCGTTAGCTGGTGAAGTACCACCTAAGTTAGTACCTAAGATAACAATTGTTTCTGACTGGGAGTATGTAGTACCAGTGTTAGATACAAATACATTCGAATAAGATGCTGAACCAACAGTACCATCCTTTTCAACGTTAAAGGTAGCGTTACTTCCTAATCCAGAATATGTGTCTCCTTGTACATCATTATAATATACTACCTGGTTAATATCTACACCGTTGTATGCACCAGAAGTTCTAGTGATATTAAATGTTGCTCCATTACCATTACCAAAGTTGACTGTAGATGGTGATGTTGGTGTGGAGATGAAACTGTTACCAGTTCTGTCTGCTGTATATGGTGCAGATAGAGATATAGTATTTGTTTCAATGTTTGTAACAAAGATTGTAGTTCCATTACCATTATCTAAAGCAGCACCGATATCGATTCCTGTTGTATCGTTAAGAACGACCTGAGAAACAGGTGCTGTAAATGATGTTGTAATATTAATAGATGTATTAGAACCTACGTAACCAGTTACCTGTGTACCAGCTTGTAATCCAGATCCAGAAAGAGGAGCACCAATAGGAGGAGGAGATGCTGGAACAGTAATACCAATTCTTCCAGATCCAGCAGATGTATTACCTCTAGTGGTTATCTGACCAGAAGCACCATTAGATTCTACTGCTAGAGTAGGGTTTCCTAATGAAGCACCAGTATAGAAACCTGCTTTTCTTAACTGTACAAATCCAGATAGTAGACTGGTAGCAGGGGATGTACCTACTTTACCTTTTGCATAGAAGGTAAACTGTGACGGATCTGGTACAGTACTGATAATGAAAGAACCTTCTGCTTTAGCAAATCCCTCTACACCATCATTAACACCCTTAAGTGTGATAGGATCTCCAACAGAAAATCCATGTTCCAACTCAGTATCTACTGTAATAAGAGAAGGACCTATGCCACCACTACCTTGTGAAGCATCTGTTGTAAGAGCAGAAACAGAAACATCAGCACCTGGATACTCGAAGGAAGATGGATATCCACGTACTAAGTCAATGGTCTGCCATTTAGTTGGCTGAATACCATACTCAAAGTCAGCATCAAGCATACTAAGAGGCTCAGCAAAACGCATACGTTCGATAGCGTCTGTACCGAAGTCGTATGGTCTCATCTTAACTTCATCACCTTCGATGAAGATCATCATCTCATCAGAAGATGTATACGTTGAAGTATCAAACAGGAATGTAATTGTAGTTACACCGTTTGATAACGTACTAGCGAAGGGGAAGTCTGGATCAGATCCATCAGATGTCTCTGTGAATGCTGCCGATATCTGATTAACACTATCAGCAAAGTTGTACATTACAACGTTGGCAGTCGCATTGGTGATCAAGAGAATCTGATCAGCACTGACTTTATCCAGAACTTTTAATGTTCCAACACCAGAAAGACCAGGTGAAAAAACATAGTCTCTTATTTGCCTTTTAGCCATTTAAAATTTCCCTCGATCTTTTTATGAAAGCGCAATTGCTAATGCAGTTACAGATGAATCTACAGCACTTTTGGACATTGCATCATTAGGCGCAGTAGCTCTACCTAGATTCGTTATTTTATTATTTAGAAGACTTAGATCAGCACCAACTCCAGTATTGACACCTAAAGTCCCTGCTACGATAGTGTTACCGTTAGCATCAACTGTAAACTTATTACCACCAACACCAAACGTAGTACCAGCAGCGACAGCAGCGTTAAAAGCAGCACTCTCCCCTATGACAGCACCAGCAGCATCAACACTGAATGTGGGAGCAGTTAGATCAGCACCACCTTTGATGCCATTATTAACTCCAAGTTCTCCTTCCACAGTTGTATTAGTACCCTTAAGAGTTGCGTCTCCCACAACTTCAAGAGCTCCACCAACATCAACATTACCCTGTAGATCTGAATCTTGTACAACAGTGAAGTTACCGTTAACAGAGAAGTCAGTAGCAACAACGTTATACTTAAACTTACCGTATACAGCAAAACTCAGACAATTTGCATCCTCTGCCCATATTATGATTTGATCATCACCTGTTGCTTTTATGTCAGTTCTTTGGTAGAATGTGCGTGGAAATAGTTTTGTGTTATAATTTAAGTAGTTAGATGTTGGTAAAGTAGCCTGTCCAGCCTCTAAGATTCCAATTCTGAATCTAGTTGGTTGTGAACTCTGGTTAGAGATGAAGATCGAAAGTTCTACATCCTCTCCAGTAGGTACTGTATACAAACTTGTATTCGTTTTGCCATTCGTGAGCAATACCGAATTTAAGAATCCAGAAGCAACTGGGTTATCTACTACTTCTCCATGCACCAAGAAGGACGTAGACTCGAAATCACTATATACAACTAGACTTTGCTCATTGGCATAGTACATAGTTTGTGTTTCGTATGTCTCTCCTGCTGCAATCTCTAAGTCGTATAAGATATAATTAGACGGAGCAAATGCTAACAATGCACCACTAGAAACCCCAACTCTGACTCGTACAGGATACGGACTCTGGTGTGCAATTGAAATCTTCGCTTCTACTAGCTTGCCAGCTGGAGCAACATGGAGAACTGTTCTGGTTTTAACCTGTGGAACAATTGCTGCTAGAGCACCATAAGTAGCCATAACTTTAGGGTTTATAATACAATCATGTTTATTTATAAGTTAGACTGAAATGAAAATTCTTACTGGATTTAATGGATTTATTGGAAAGAAGTTTGCCGATAAGCTTGGAAGAGACTATATCGGAATTGAACAGAAGAATTGTTTTCAGTTAATTGATAGTTTACCTATCTGGGATAAGATCACAGAGATCATCCACATGGGAGCAATCTCCTCGACAACTGAAAGCAACATCGCAGACCTCACAGTATATAACGTAGAGTTCACTCTTCGTCTGTTCAACAAAGCAATTGAACATGGTATACCTGTCAAGTATGCTTCCTCTGCATCAGTATATGGAAACCAACCAGGTGAAATGAATCCATTAAACTTCTATGCAATTTCAAAATTGCAAGTTGATTACTGGGTTTATGACAATATTGAAAAATTTAAAAACATTCAAGGGTTTAGATTCTTTAATGTATATGGAGAAGGTGAAGAGCATAAAGGAAACCAACGTAGTCCTATTAGCAAATTTGTCTCCGAAGCAAAGATGAACAAGAAAATTAAAATCTTCAAAAATTCTAAGAAGATGGTGAGAGACTTCATCTATGTAGATGATGTAGTGGATCTTGTTCTAAACAACAAGGGAGGATCAGGAATGTATGATATTGGTACAGGACACCCATACTCTTTTAGAGATATTGCTGAGATTGTTTCAAAGAAATATGGTGCAAGGATAGAAGAGATTGATTTCCCAGAACATTTACAAGGGAAGTATCAATACTATACATGTGCAGATATGAACTGGGTAGATGGTTATAACTTTACTAATGTAGAGGAATATATCAATCGCCCCGAACCACCCGATACGAGTCTTCTTCAAAGTGCTCGGTAGAAAATTCGAATAGTTCTACGTCTGTGATGCCTTCCATCATATGTCTAAGACCAGGAGGTATATAAAACTTATCTCCTGGTTTTAATATAATGGTGTCTGCATCAATGAAATCATCTCTATAACCATAGGTCATCTTTAATTCACCACTCTGGACATAGAATGTTTCATCTTTAATCTTGTGATAATGGTATGAGCACTTCTTACCAGCATTAAAAAATAGAAGTTTTCCACAATACTTTTCAGAATTGCAGATCCACTTCTCATATCCCCAACCTTTCTGTACAATTTTCATGCAAAGAAGTCCTCAGAATTAATACCTTTGTCATCAATGAAATAAGTTGCATGGAATTTACCCATGTGTAACTTATCAAATTTACATCCCCATGACTTAAGTTGATTATAAGTTAGGTCATAAAACGCTTCGTGTGCTTTAATCCCATCACCTTTAAATCTACCCATGCCTCTAGCAGTATAGAAAATAATACTATTACCTTCGTCGTATATTTTATTTAACTTCTCTATCCGATCCATCATTGGTTCGGATTTTTCATACTGTCCTACAGGAGTATCACAGATAGTCCCATCAATATCAACTACGTATATCATTTATGTCATCTCCACAAAGAACGTATGTACCATGATTTTGAACTGCTATAGCAGCAGCCTTATTAGCATAAGGAATTGCTTTTTCTATTTTACCATACTCTAAGTAAAAGTAAACCAAAGCACAAAGGAATGTATCTCCTGCACCTGCTACATCAAAACAAGGAACTGCTTCACCTGGATATATCTTTCCTTTATACTCAGCACCAGCAGAACCTTTAGTAACAATCTTATTTCTGTATATACCTTTTAACTTAGAGTCTTCCAATTCATTGATCTTGATGAAGCATCCTTTCTTAGGAAGTTTATCCTTCTTACTGTCTATGAATACAGGACCATTAAATGCTTCTACCAATTCAAAAATCTTTTCTTCTGATAAAAATCCTTTGTCATAATCAGATATGATCATGGCATCAAATGGTTCACCAATAAGATCTCTATGTGGTGTGCTAGTAGGATAAGTATCACCAGTTGGTAACTCCCATCCATAGTCAGCAACTTCATCATTCTCATCCAGTCTCATTAGTTGTTGATTAGAACGTTCATCAACATACCTAGTCTTAACTGGTTTTAATTCATTGGTCATCAAATATACATCCACACCAAATGACAAGAGGTTTTGTCTTACGTTACTTGCCATTCCGTCTGCTGTTTCAGTACGAATGTATTCCATTACTGGTACAGGTGCTTCAGGACTTAACCTAGTACACCTACCATAAACATATTTGTCAATACATGTCTCCCCTATAACGATGACCTTGTATTGTTTTTGTTGTGGAATATTCTCCAATCCTATCGAAGAACTCAACTCTTTTTGCATACTCACGTCCTACTACATCTCCGTTTTTCCAGTCAGAACCTACTACTAGTATATCAGGGTTTATGATTTTAATCAATTCTTCAAGCTCTTGTCTTGAATCGAACGTATGGATTACGTCCACTGCTTTCAAAGAACTCAGTTGATACTTTCTATCCTCTAATGGATAGATGGGTCTATCTGGTCCTTTATCTGCTCTGACCTTTCGGTCAGTATCGATACCCACTATAAGCATAGTCCCTAGAGACTTAGCATAGTTTAGTAGTTCAAAATGTCCTCTATGAAGGACATCAAAACATCCATTAACCCAAATAATCATGTGTATTTTTTATAAACATTGCCATGCATTTGATTTGGATGCTGATTTTGTTTTAAATGTGGTGCATCAATATCAGCACAGAAGAAAGCAGTTACGACATGCTTTGAATCCATTGTAGATTTATTACCTCTGTGTGGATATAACTGATTGCAAGGGAAGATTAAAAGTTTACCTTGTTCAGGTTCACATTTGTAATCTAGATCAGGAAACTCAGTTTCCCCACCACCTCTGACATTATCCAAGTAAATGATCATGGCATAGAGTCTTGATAATAATAGTGGATCCATTGGGGATATGTCAATATGATCCCTAAACCATCCATTATTTTTATCATAGCATCTAATAGAATGATCGTAAGATACTAGAGGTGCTCTCCAAAGAAGTTTGTCTTTAGCACCCCATTTATAGAAATTATTGATAGCACGATCAGATTCAATTGCTAACTGACACCAAAAATCTTGTCCAATGATAGGAACTACTTGTCTACATTTTTTATGTACCTTGTCAATTTCACCCATTCCAACACCACCTTCCTCATGGAATCTGGTATTAGTCCAGAACCAATTTTTCCATGCTTCACAATCTTCTGCTGGCAGAAAATTCTTTTCTTCGTATATAAGATCTGTTAATTTCATAGTAATTGTTTTAGGTCTCTTTTAGATAATCTTTCTTCTGATCGTTCCACTGAATTTGGAATGAATAACAGTTCTGCTCTTTCTGGTAAGTAGAGATATTGAATCTCACTTTCTCGCATAGTTTTTAATGCATCATCTATAGTTTCAACTATAGTATCTCCAGCTAGATTGAAAGATGTGTTGAATAATATAGGCACATCTGTTATGTTATAGAATGCCTCTATTAATTTATAGTAGTTTGGATTCTGTTCTTCTGATAGAGTTTGAATCCTACACGTATCATCAACATGAGTAATACAAGGTATCCTTTCAGGTTGTAATACATCTACTGCATACATCATATATGGTGATTCATATAATCTATTCATATCAAACCATTCATGTGCATGATCAGCAAGTACTGTTCCAGCAAAAGGTCTCCAGTGTTCTCTCTTCTTTACTGTATTGACTTTATCCTTTCCAGTAGGATCACGAGGATCATATAGTATAGATCTGTTACCAAGAGCACGAGGACCATTCTCAGATTTACCTTGAGCAATAGCAACTATATGACCTTGACTAATTAAATCAGCAACACTTTCAGGAACAACCTCAGATACTTTAAACTCATCATCTTTTAACTTATAATCATACTCCAATGATTGTCCAAAGTATACATTGGTCAATGGTTTTATTTTTTTCTTTCTATATTGTTTAGGGCATTCTCTTGCATAGGTTATATACGCTGCACCCATAGCAGTACCACAGTCACTAGACATAGGTTCTACATACAGATTAATCTCTTTAGGTAACCTCTTTAATATTCTATAATTACCAACACAATTTAAAGCACATCCACCAGTAAAGATAATATTATTAGATCCAGATAATTTATGTGTCTCTAAAATTCTTTGGTACACATATTCTTCAAAATCTTTTTGTAATTTATAACAAAGATCTGCATCACGTTGAAACTTATCTTGTTCATTCTTAGAATATGAAATGTAATCCCATGGCCGTACTCTTGCCATAACATTCTTATGCTCATTATAATCTGCTAGAGCAAATATATCCTCATTACCTCCAGCATCAGATATCATTTGTTTTATTCTATCATTGGGTTCTCCATATGATGAAAGACCCATAGTTTTACCACACTCTAAACTATCCCATCCAAGATATTCTGTGATACCAGAATATACAAATCCAACACCAATACTTTTTAGCTTCTCTACAAATGGTGGTGCTCCAGCAACCCACTGATTTGAATATCCAATAATCTTTTGACTTAAACATGATGCTGCATTAGGATCTTCATTGAAATAGAAGATACTCTCATGCTCCTTACCCCACTCATGGTCAGCACCAGCACCATCTATTACAAGGATACCTGCTTTATCGAATCCTGAATTATAGAACGCACAAGAGGCATGTAGAGAATGGTGATAATCCTTTGCTTCTACATACCTCTTAACTTTAATCCCTATCTTCTTAATATATTTAAAGTATGGTCCAAAATCACATTTGGTATTGTATAGATGTGTGTAAGCACATAGATCAATTTCCTTAGTGTATTCAACTACTTTATCCAGAGCATTGAATACTTCTCTGTCATATTTGACATGTGTTAATCGTTCTTCCTGTAAGGACAACACTACTTCATTGTCTTTCATAAGACATACAGCAGCATCATGAGATCTATTAACACCAAGTATCCACATAATTAAACAGGATTAAAGTTTATGTTTAAAACTAAACGTTCAGTTGTGCTCTCTGGATAGCGAGAGGCATGATATCTTCGACCATCAAATAAAACTAATCTACCTGATTTAGGTGTCACAGTTTTTTCAACAGTAAAGAGACTGGGGTCATACCCATTAATGAATCTCTTGATATTAGGATCTAGAAATTCCTTAAAGAAATGAGTATCACCATCACTATCATTAAGGTAATAAATTGCCGTGTATTTCAATCCATCACCTTGATAATCAACATGTGGAACATGATGAGGTTGTCGGTTCTTGTTCAATGTAAAGAGACCCAATCTTAATTGAACAAGATCCTTGATAGTCATGTTAATTTTTTCTTCCATCGAATACAGAAGAGGAACGAAAATATCATACCACTCAGAATCTTTTCCCTCTCTGCCCCAAAGGATGTGCATGAACCCAGTAAACGAAGCAGCCTCAACATCAGTCTTAGAATCATTAAGTTTATTCTGTTCCCAATACCACAATGGTGATGTTATATCACGATTGAAGTACCATGGAAACTTTGAATCCATGACTGTTTGCCTTAGATGCTCCTGATACCTAGTATTAACTACATCATCAATAACTAAGATATCTTCAAAATGATCAGTCATCAGACTTGTTAGGAACCTTGACTAACTTTTGAATTTCTGGGAGATACATATATTCGATCTCGCTTGTTTCTAATGTCTCTAACGCATCATGTATTGTTTCAACCAGAGGTTCACCTCCAAGATTGAAACTAGTGTTAAAGAGTATAGGTACACCTGTAATCTTATCAAAAGCATCAATAAGTTTGTAGTAGTGATCATTCTGTTCCTCCGTCACAGTTTGAATTCTGCATGTATTATCAACATGAATCACTGATGGAATCTTGTCTTCCACACCATCATGACATTTCACAGCATACATCATGTGTGGAGTTTCTTCTCTTCCTTGAAGATCAAACCAATCATGAACAGTCTCTTTCTTAATAGAACATGCAAATGGTCTAAACCACTCACGATGTTTAACACCATTAACAATATCCTTACCATCTTTAATAGTAGGATCAAAGAGAATAGATCTATTACCTAAAGCACGAGGACCACCTTCTGATCTTCCTTGGAAGATAGTTACAATATTACCTTCACGAATAAGTGCAGCAACATCATCATAGGTAGTATCTTTTACATCTAAACCAGCAATAGCTTCTTCATAAGTAGCAGGATCATACTGAGGACCATAGTAAACAGATGCTTGCTTTCTAGGTTCTTCATTATCAGTAAGTTGATGTAACTTATAAAGTGCTCCACCGATAGATGTACCACCATCATGTGAGATAGGTTCACAATAGATGTTTAGATCAGGGAAGCGTTCCCAATACTTATAGTTTGCAACACAGTTAAGACCATAACCACCACAAACTACAATATTCTTTTCACCAGTTAACTCAACTGCTTTCTCAATCAACTCACACATACGTTCAGAAGTTTCTTCTTGAATCTTATATGCCATATCCTTTTGGATATCTGTATGATCAAGTCTCTCACCCTTTGGATGATATTTCATATCCTCAGAAAGGATAGGGAATCTTGCTGCATTGATTTGAGCAGCATTAGGATATGTTGGCACAATCAAATCTCTATTACCCCAACCATCCCTAAAGAATGATGGTATCTCATCATTTGGTTTACCATATGGAGCAAGACCCATAAGTTTACCTGCTTCAATAGCAGGGAACCCACAATACTGTGTTACTGCTTCATACATTTTAGTATGACCAGGATATTCAGTAATGAATGTATTAGGTTCTGGTTCATGGAAACCAATAGAAGCTTTAGTTCCTACATGCTTCCATACTTGCTCAAACTCTTCTGGATATTCTGCATGGAAGATAGTTTCAAATTCATACAATGTATCTGGAACTTCTTTCATTTGTAAGAAACTTCCAGCACCATCAGCAATGACACATGCAGCAGTTTCAAAACCAGAATTATAGAAACCACATGCAGCATGCATTTCATGATGATTCAAATCAATGTAAGTTGTTTCAAATGTAAATTTCTTACGAGCAATCTTCCTTACAAATCCTTCATACATATGCTCACCAGTCCAATCAAGATTAGGACCAGATCTATGTGTATGACAAACAACTAAGTGATCAATATGATCAACATACTCAAATGCTTTGAGGATACCTAACATAGGAGATCCATCATACTTAAATCTACTAAGTCTTTCTTCTTCGAGATAGAAGACTATCTCACCGTCTACCATTAGACAGGTACTACCGTTGTGACCACGTGCAACCGCTAAAATAATCATGTTAACCTCACTTAGTTTTTAGTACATCAGCAAACCCTGAAGGGGTCTTACTCAATGGTTTAATATCACATTGATCAGCCATCAATGCTGGAATAAGATTTGGATTGTTAGACTTCTTTGTTTCTTTTGAACCTAAAGATGGCATAGGCATCATTTGTCCACCGCTAGCCTTCTGTTTCTTCATCTCTTCTTCCATCTGTAGAGTATAATCTACTTGTTGCTGCATCTCATCAGGAAGTCTAATAACTTTATCAGAAACTTTATAATACTTCTTCATCAGTTTATCAACCTCTTGCATGATAACAGATTCAACCTTATCATTCATTGCCATAATACGGTCATTGACTCGGTTGGTGTATTCATCAATGGTGATACGAATAGGATCATATACTCTTAAACCTTCTCCCATATCAAGAACAGAAAACTTCTTATCTTCTGGATAACTAATGTTTTCTTTGAATGTAGATCCTACAACTACAACTGCTGGTTTTTCAAATGCTTTTGCAATGTGTTGTCCAACAGAATCACAACCAATAAACAAATCAGCTGCTTTAATAGCACCAGCAAGTTCCCTTAAAGATCTTTGGACTGGATGAGATACAGTTTCTGTAAATCCTTCCTTCTCAAAATCAATTGTTAATTCTGATAAAAGAACAACAGAGTATTTTTTCTGTAACTTCTTAAGGATACTGATTACATTATTAAATTCGAAACTTCTTCCAGAAGTATCCATAATAATATTACCAGCAGTCTGAACTCCTCTACCAAATGGTTGGAAGACTACAGTTTTCTTTTTCTTAGTTCTTTGTCTGACTTCTTCTACAATAAAGATTCCAGTTGTTTCTTCTTCTCTGGAAAGTTTAACTGTTGGTTTAGGCAACTCTCTTGGTTCAGACAAACCATTGATCTCAATATCAAATGCTTGAGAGAGGTTGCATTTTTGATTATAGTAATGCCAGATTCTATATGGTTCTGGTGTAACTATATCTGTGTGTTTAATCTTGTCTTCGAAAAGATCTTTATGCCAATGGTCGTAGCATTTCCTGTGTAGAGAAGGATGACCTTTAAAGAAATCTGTACCACCTTCACAGACAATTACAAAGTCTTCGTCTGGGTGTTCTTCTTGATATTTTTCGAAAGCAGGGATGGAACAGAGTACACGTCCTGCACCACCATTTATAAAAAATGATTTGGGTCTCATAATATTTTAATATAGAATGATATAGAAGATTTATTCAACTTCGCTATTATTTATACGCATAAAAAAGGACGGATATTACTCCGTCCTTCCGATCCATCTCGAACTTTTTTATCCTCTCAAAATTTGAGGTTGTGCTTGCTCAATATTTGTAGGATCTGGTGTGTCTACTGACTTAGTTAATCCTGTTGCTGCATCTATTAACTCATCATAGTCACTAACACGATAGTCATATCCATCGATCCAAGGAGTACGAGGATCATCAGGGAATGGAATCATGTGAGGTCCCCAACCATCAGCAGCAGGGAACTTAGTATAGAGTTGATTTAATTCTGCAATGAAAGATGTAAGAGCAGCTCTTTGCTGATCAGTAAGGTTACCAGAACCACCATTTTCAGTTGCTTCTGCATCTAAGACTGCTTGAGCATCAGCCATTAATGTATCACGAGCACCTTTATGTTGATCCATTGTGATCCAAGGCTTGAACCAAGGAAGAGGTGACTTCCAAGCACCTGCTGCTTGATCATACTCAATCTCGTCAGCTGCATAGGCGTGATCAGGTGAGATTGGGTCAGGACGCTCATAATGAACTGTGTCATCACCAGCAATTTTATATTCTTTCTGAGGATAACCAGCTGCTTTACCAGTGTCTTTACCGAAATAAATTGAAGCGATGATTGCTTCCTCATCAGTAGGAGAGTTCATATCAATGAGAACTGCAATCTCATCTGCTCCAGCACGGATGTTTGCATGCTCTGTATCTTCAGCAGATGGTGCTCTGTTGAATGCGATACATGACTGGGATGGAAGAAGCTTACCACTTTCTTTATCGACAAACACAAACAACCAACGTGGTCCGTCATAAGTCCAAGAAGCAGTAAGACCTAGTGCATCCGTTTGTGCCAAGTAATCGTCTGGCACTTTATAAGTGAATGTTTTTGTGAAAGCCATAACCTTAGTTTACCTATACCTTGTTATTTATAAAATTAAATTAGTTTTCGTCGTACTTGTAGTTGATACGGATCATACCAGAAGTACCATTTTGACCGTAGCAGCATCCACCACCACAAGTCCAACCAGAAGGACCACCAACACCAGGAACGAAGTTGTGATCAGAGAATGATCCACCCCAACCTAGTTGAGCAGTTGCCCAGTGAAGTAAGCAATAACCACATCCACTGTCTTCACACTGGGTTCCAGTCATCCATCCACCCTTACCGTTAACTAATCCAGCAGGATAAGGAACATGTTGCTTATTATAGCAATGGTTATTGTAGCAGAATAGATAAGCAGCACCAGGAACACCATGTGCTCCACCATCTGCACCATGATAAGTTGAACAACAACCACCAGGACAACTACTTAAACAAATGCTATTCCATGTGCAGCAGCATTGGAAGCAACAAGAGCATCCTCCACCACCACCTTTAGCACAGAAGTTACTTAAGTTAGGACCAGAAATATAAGTTGAGTTACCCATATTACCACATTGAGAACCAGTTCTACCGCAACCAGGAGTACCAACGCAAAGATCGTAAACGCAATTTGCTAATACGTTCTTATCACATTGAAGACGTTTCCAAGCATATGCACCAGCACCAGCAGGAATACCACGTGAGCAGCAGCATGATGAACCACCGCCTCCTCCAGCACCCCAGAGTTCAAAGATAACATCACAAACCCCAGTAGGAACACACCATTGAGGATATCTATAGTAGTTGTAATTCGTAGAGAATTCACTACATGTTGATCCACAAGCACCAACAAAGTACTGAACACAATAACCTTCAGCAGGTAATTTTGCTAGTTTTGTTGTAGCGTCAGGAGCAGAAAGTCCTTCTAACGATTCTGACGTGACGAATCCTAATAGATCTCGTAAATTAGTGTTTGGCATTCTTAAGTTCCTCTATCCTCTTATTTAGTTAAAGTAGTACCAAGCGCAGTCTTCATTAGAAGTTTCTGACTTCAACCAGCAGGAGCAGTAAGTGATTCTAATTAGACCACCGCCTCCACGCCATCCGTAGCAGCATCCACCGCCACAAGCAGTAGCAGAAGGTGAACCAACACCAGGAAGACCTGGACCACCGTTACAGTTAATATTGTACGCCCAAGGAGTTGTACCTGTGCAGTACATATATTCATGGATACATGCATTACCCTGATAGTTCTGAGTAATATGTCCACCCATGTTAGAAATCAAACCAGCAGGATAAGGCATCATACCTTTAGCCCAACAGTTATTACCATCACAAGCATTGTACATAAATCCAGGTTTACCCTTCATCATGCAATCTCCACCGTATGAACATGAACCATCGCTATGAAGGTCCCATCCACCACATCCACCCCAAGAAACTTTATCTTGGCATCTATATGTTGAGTTCCAAAATGCCCAACAGCATGTCTTACCAGGAAGTCCACCATCAGCACAGAGGTTACTTAAGTTGCAACCACCGACCCATGTCTTACATCCTTTAATACCACAGCAGCATCTAGAACAACAAGTTGTTGATGCAACGCAAAGTTGATAACACCAACCACCTTGTATTAGAGGATACTCAAGAGTCTTTCTTACGTATGCTCCAGCACCACCAGGAATACCTTGTTGACAGCAGCAAGCACCACCGCCTGAACCGCCACCACCCCACAACTCGAAGGTTGCTTGAGTAGTTCCACAAGGTACGCACCAATATTGAATACAATAGTTTCTGTAACTATTGTCGCAGTTACCTTGGTTACAGTAAGGATGGAATAAGAACACCCTACCTTCATGGTTTCTTTCCAATGAAGTATTTTCTGCAACTGTTTGATCGATTGTTGAGGCAAATTCTCTGCCTAATAGATCTCGTAAATTCATTTGCCTTTCCTTATGTTTTGCAGAATAAAGTGATTCTTACTAGTCCATGAGCACCCTCAGAAGAACAGCAGCAACCGCCACCAAACACCTGAGCAGATGTACCACCAGAACCAGGAACACCGTTTCTCCAGCAGTCTCCTGAGAGTCCACCGTTGTTACCAGACATCCATAGTGTTTGTCTCCTACCACAAGATGCCATGTCAGGTTTTCTTGCAGCATTAACAACACCATAACGAGCACCAAACATAGGAGGGTTAGGATGATAATCCTTCTTCATGCACCAGTTACCACAACCAGGGTTGCAATCATAATGAATGTATGGTGAAAGACCGTTCCAATACCACTTACCCTTAGATTCACAAGAATCCATGCAATCGCTACTCTTAAGGTCATAATGTTCATACTGACCTCTGCAACATGCAGGACCACATTGGTGTATCCTTGTCCTACAAGAGAAGTACGAATCAACCCAGTGACAACAGTTCCAACCGTGACAACCACCACAAGCACAGAAGTCACTTAATCCAGGACCGCTGATGTATGACTTACATCCGTCAAAACCACCTCTAGATGGGTGACGACACGTACCACCTGCTACACAGATGTCGTAACAACAGTTATCTAGTTGGGAGACTCCTTGTACTTGAGCACAAACGGTACATGATTGATACTGTCCAGAGAACCCGTTCCAAGCAATTGAACAACAACATGTACCAGAGCCACCTCCTCCACCGCCCCAGAGTTCGAACTTAACTTTACAAATGCAGCAAGCAGGAACGCACCATCTTATACGCTGCCAGTCATAGTTGTAAGAACTTCCGAACTCCCAACAGTGGTTGCCTCTGTAATATAGTTGATGTTGCCCACCTCCCATATAAGTCTGAATAGGGACTATATTGGAATCAGGTACATCTAATAAATCTCGTAAACTTGACATTTCGGCTACCCGTTATTTTTATTAATTGGACAGTATGGACCATCCGTAAGCAGAGCCTGTATAGATCAGTTCAAGTGAAGCATTTTTAATGTCGAAATCTAAGTTTTCTGCTAAGTTAGCAATTTTGTGACCATTGCGATCAACTGTTACTTTATTAGTGTCACAATTTCCAGCAGCATCAATTAAATTGATACGATCACCAATCTTACCATTTGCAGGTAAAGTAATAGTGAATGCTGATCCTGTTGTGTCAAGTAATAATATTTGTCCAGATAAAACTGAATGAGCAGATGTTACTGCTACAGTTTCTCTAGTATCAGATACTGGTGTAAGGTTGCGTCCCATTTTTCTAATATCTCCGTGTGTTTCTATTTATTGAATTAGGCAGTTGATTCTTCAACACCGTAAGCAGAGATACTCACGCCAGTTGTGTCTGAGAAAGCAACGAGTTTTTTGCCAGTTTGCATGGCGAATCCAGTTCTTTCAAGAACTCCATATCCTCCAATCTCAGCATTGTACTCAACATACTCAGCTGCAGTTGGTGTATCAGCAGCCGCAATAGCGACTCTTACGTCAACAGCAGTTGCGTTAGTATTCACAATGTTGAAATTACAATATGCTACTGTACTTGCTGGTACAGTATATATTGTTGTTAATGTGTTTGCGGCTAGGGATGATTGAGTCCCCAAAATTCCAGAAGCCATTTATCTATTCTCCGTGTAGCAGATGTAGTGGTTATATGATATTTATAAAGTGGGGGATCAAACAGACCCTGCCCAGAAGACGTATCCTTTTGTAGTACGTGTTGAATCGACGTAAGTCTTAACAGCACGTTGTGTAGGAACTTTTTGGTTTGAGTTAGCAGAAAGTGTAACGTCAGAAGAAAATTCTGTGATACTTTCACCCAACTGAGCACCGATAGAACCCAATCTCAAGGATGACAGACCAGATAGGTCAAAGGATGATGCGTTCAATGTAGTTGAACCAGTTGCCTGGTTGACCTTGAAGTAACGTCCAACAGTGAAGTTACCATCTTG
>PAZU01000048.1 GCA_002715725.1 Methanobacteriota archaeon
AGAGGAAGGGATGATAGAAATTCAGGCAGAGGTCGTGATGATCGCCGAGGCCGGGATGACCGTAGAGGTCGTGATGACCGCAGAGGTCGTGATGACCGCAGAGGAAGGGATGATAGAAATTCAGGCAGAGGCCGTGATGACCGTAGAGGCCGGGGTGACAGAAATTCAGGCAGAGGCACCCACTCACATAATGATTGGACTTGTGGTGAATGTCAAAATGTGAATTTCTCATTTAGAACTGAATGTAATCGCTGTGGAGCACCTAAAGGACGGGGGCGAGGCTCTTCTAGGCAATGGAAAGGTAACGAGCGTAGACCTGGCGACAGAAGAGATTCTCCTCAACCAAGGCCCGGAGATTGGGAATGCATGCAGTGTGGAAAATCGAATTTTGCAAAGAGGAATGAATGCTTTGGATGTGGACGTTCAAAGAGAATCGGCGGGCCAAAACAAAGAGGACATCATCGCAAACTGAAAGACCCGCCTCCATTACATTCTGCCAAGTATGAAAGTAGTAAGCGGAGGGAGAGATAATGAGTGCTGAAAGCCATTATCTTGACGCTATAGAAGCAGAAGAGAATGAAGATTTAGAACAAGCCTTGGAGCATGCTAGACTAGCGGTAAAGGCTGACCCTGAGCACTCAAACGCTTGGTGGATGATTGTCACTCTATTAGCTCCAGATGGTAAATATCCGGATATTGAACAAGCATCGAAAGCACTGGTTGCATGCAATAGAGTTGTTGATTTAGACCCAACTAGAGTCGATGCCTGGATTAAAGGTGGACGATTGATGGTAGACCATCTCGGTCTTTACGAGGATGCTTTGCATTGGTGGCAAAAATGTAGAGAAGCCGCACCTTTGGAATCAGTACCAATAGTAGAACAGACAACAATTCTTTCCGATTTAGGAATGTATGGTGAAGCAAGAGATAGGTTGAGTGCTTTATTCGAAGAAAACCTAGACATTGCAAATTCACAACTAGCACGAATATCTCAATTACACAAAACTCTCGAGATGTCTGCGCAACAAGACCAAGATGCACATTTCAAACCATGGAAAAAGAATCATGGTGGTTGGACCGCTATCAAAATGAGGTCGCACAAAGCACCTGTATCAGAGAATATGCTATTCATGATGACTACAATTCCGTTCTTGATGCTTGAGGTCTTTGCATCAAGGTCTCTATTCGGTGAAGGATGGGGAGCATTTTGTCTAACCAGCCTACTAATCCTAGTTACTGTAATAATTGGAATGTCTTTTACTAGGAAATTATACTACCGTGTAAATAAACCCGGATTCAATTTACTGCGAGCGATTCAATTTGAAGCAAGTTCTGCAAAGATTGTCATCCCTGAAGATATTCGTAACTCCAAACTTTACCTATTCCTGTTATCTCGACACCCTCCTGCATTCCAGCAGCGACTAGAGAAAATCATAGATGCAGAGAAGAAACTTCCCAAGAACTGGAAGATGAAACTGCCTGATTTCGATTCTCATCTAGATGAAATAGGATACATCGAAGATGAGGGAGAAGAGTCAGAACTTTCTTCATATGAAGAAGAATGATCATGTTCCTGCGGTGTAATCTGTAGAATAAGCAATCTGCTCAGCAGTTAACTCATCGATTGAGAAACCTAGTGTGCTCAATTTTGTAGTTGCTAAATCCATATCTTGTTCTAGAGTTATGTCGTAAACCTTGGTTTCCATTTCTCCACCCTCGGCAGCAAGTCTACACAATGATAAGAATTGATTCGCGAAACTCATATCCATAACTTCAGATGGGTGGCCCTCTGCTGCTGCAAGGTTAACCAAACGTCCTTCTGCAAGTAAGTGGATTCGACGGCCATCAGTCATTGTATACTCTTCATTTTCAGAACGAATTGTTCTTACAGAAGAGGACCTTTCTTGCAAATCCTCAATATTGATTTCACAATCGTAATGTCCTGTATTGGAAATCAATGCTCCATCTTTCATTACATCCATGTGACGACCTACAATAACATCCTTCATCCCTGTAGCAGTGCAGAAAATATCTCCTAAGGGAGCAGCTTCATCCATCTTCATAACTCTAAATCCATCCATCACGGCTCTCAGTCCTGGAAGCGGGTCTACTTCTGTTACAATCACATTTGCACCCATTCCACGTGCACGCATTGCAACTCCTTTACCACAGTGCCCATAACCTGCAACAACGAATGTCTTGCCGGCAATCAGTACACTAGTTGCACGAATAATACCATCTAAAGTTGACTGACCGGTACCGTATACATTGTCGAAATCCCATTTTGTAATTGCATCATTAACCGCGATTACGGGATACTTCAAATCTCCAGCAGCAGCCATTGCTCTCAATCTGTGAACTCCAGTAGTGGTCTCTTCTGTACCGCCGATTACTGTGGCTGCATATTCTGATTTCTCACCATGAACTCTGACGATTAGATCTGCTCCGTCATCAAGAGTTAGTGTAGGTTTAAACTCCAAAGTTTTGTCAATGCACCAATAGAAATCCTCGACTGATTGCCCATGCCAAGCATATACGGAATAGCCTTCTCTTGCAAGCCATGCTGCAACATCATCTTGAGTCGAGAGTGGATTACAACCCGACCATGAAACTACTGCTCCTGCTGCTTGAATTGTCTCTATGAGGACTGCGGTTTCTTTGGTGACGTGCAGACATCCTGCAACACGCATACCAGACAGAGGTTTGTCGATTTCTGCTTGCTTACGTAATGCTGCAAGTACTGGCATTCTTGAGCGAGCCCAATCAATCCGCATAGCACCTTCGTCTGCTAGACTCAAGTCTGCAACCGTATATGTCTCGCCCTTGTCCATGGACACTGCCGAGCGAGCATACCTCAAAGGTCAATCGGTCAGATGTCTGCTCCTTGGGAGCAGAAACTGGCCATAAATTTACTATTGTTGCTGTTGGAAATGTCCAGCATACTGTTGGGCATAGGCCCTAGCAGTCTCTTCTGGATATCCTTGAGCAATCAGTTGCTGTACGTATTGCTCCATTGGATCCATCTGTGCTACTCCTGCATAGCCAGCAGCAGTTGCAGAGAAGTCTCCACTCATCTGAGAATCGATAATATCGTCTTCCTTTCCACCACGTAGAACGAAGAACAAGGATAGAATTACGATAAATGCTAATCCTAGGCCACCGCCAATGTATAGCATCATATTGTCGTCACTACCGCTTTCTGCTTCATCCTTGAGAGGTGCCTTATCTGGGATTCCATCATCATTTGAATCGGTAAATTCACCAGACCATTCACACTCGGAGGTGTCTGAATTCCAAATCCAGTAAGCATCAGGCTCGGCGTCTAGGACCTCGACTGGAACTTCTAGACCTTGACATGCTGGAAGAGTAATTTCAATCCAGTAGATTATCGGCCAGCGCTTGTCATCGCCTTCGTAAACCTTCAAGAATACTCTCTTAGACTTGGTTTCATTATCGAATAGGTCATCAATGTTCAATGTTAACTCGAATCCATCACCGTCACCAAGAGGCTCAGATTTAGCCCACTTACCTTCTAGTTGTAGAGTGTACTTTGCCACAGCTGTTTGGTCAAACGTTGTGTCTTCAAGAGCCGCTTCGACGTAGACATCGCTCTGCTCCGCACCATCTACAATGTTACCTGTTAGTGTGATAGTATCACTGTCTACCTTGGTTCCATTCAGTTCCAAATTGATTTGGATTGTTGGTTCAGCATCTCCGAACCCTTCTGGTACAACGGAGAAGTACATCTTGTACTTGTCAGAACTCTTTCCTGCCTGGTCGAACACAACTAATTCAATACGAATCAGAGATTCTGTTTGGCCACTAGGATCTACTGTTATATTGCTGAAGGTGTATGCCCAAGTTCCATCACTAGAAGATGGTGTAATGAAAGTGTGTCCTTCCAATTTGTAATTATCCTCGTTGTATGGCTTATCGAAGAGAACTGTCCACTCATAGGATTCAATTCCATTACCAGATAATGCATCTGCATCAGAAGAGTTTCCAGCATCAAAGTTAACTGTCATTGAACCAGAATCGTCTAAGTGTATACGCTTCAATGGCCAATCGATTCCAGAAACAGATTTGACTCCACGGTCTTCAATAGGTTTGTCAAATGGTTGCTCATCTTGATTAATTGAAGTGTCGATCATTACATCTGCTACCGGACGATATTCGTCCGCTCTTGTATCGTCAGTCATGACTGTAACCGATATTGTTCGAGAATGACCCGCTTCATCATGCAAGAATAGGGTTACTTCCCAAGTAGCACCTTGTAGACATCCTGTTGCGGATGAAAGGTCGATCTTACAGAAATTAACTGTAGGACTTGCTAAATCAGTGTGGTCAGTTCCACTTGCCATGGAAGATCCAGACCAATCGGTTGGACCACTCATTACCCAATCTGTAGACAAGGTCTCAGTAGCAGTGGTTGTATATCCGAAAGTAACCTCTGAGTTACTCTTCATGTAGTGGAATGCATATCCACCAGTTGAAGGGTCAAAGGAAGGTACTTGTCCGTTGATTGTCAAATCAAGTCCGTTACCAAGTGTGCCGAATCCTGTTGGATAAGGAGATACATGGTAGGACAGCATGTTACCCAATAGTGGGAATGTTGTACTGTTTGCACGGTCTGATACACTCTCAACATCGATTGTGGTAACAATTAGTCCACCATCGACATAGCTGCACACACCAAGAACTGTATCTTGAACATCCGCTTCAGATTGTAACAAGCGCTGGAAGGAACCTCCTTCTTCGGAGTATCCATTACAAGCACGTGGAATAGATGTTGCAGATGCACTCTTTGTGTTGATAATCGCTTCAGTAACTGTACCGAACTGGTCAAATCCTTGGAATGCAGCAAGGTCTACACTATCCAAGATTGGATGGTAAGGATCTGCAACTTCCATGTTACTGTAGGTAATTCGAGTTTCAGGAGTGTTCCTTGGCTGAATATCCATATCGAATGGCAACAGGCTTTCACCTGTTGAGGAGGAGTACTCATAGTAATCTGTTGCTCCAGACAAGTGAACTTGTACTGTACCGCCAGACGACATGAAACTCTTCAGAGCGTTTAGGTTGGAAGAACCACCAATCAGCTCATAGTATCCCTTTCCGCCTTCATCGCTTGGCTTTGCTGTGTTAACATCTTGCCATGGCATTACAACCTTGTCATAGTGAGTCAACCAACCTAGGTCAAGATATTCGGACCAATCGTTGATGTCATACTGAGTGTATGTCATTCCCAAGATAACCAAATCTTCCTTGATTGCAGTTACTCTAGTAGAATCGCCTGAAAGAATTGCAATGTCAATTTGATCTGCGAAAGCCGCATGGAAGTATCTCTCATTACCTGAGGTACTTCCATCAGGTAGTGTTGCATAGTAACTGATGTTGTACTTGTTTCCATCCATCCAGCCATTCCACGGAGTGAAAGAAACCGTTGTTCTCTCATGAGGGCCTAAAGTTTGACTTGGTCCTGCGGTCGTGGTGTGAACCTGATTGCCACTAGCCATATCCACTACGTTCATGTGGAATGTGTAGTCACCTTGTAGAACACCATTGGTTGCTGCTAAAGACCAATCGTGAGTCTTAGCGCTATCAATCGGTAGAACACAGTCTAGAACGACATCTGAAAGACAAGACAGTTGGTCTGGCTTTCCTAAGGTAATGTCTACACTCTCAACAGAGAAAATCACTCTTCCAAGGTTGTTGGCTAGAGATATCTCATCATATCCATACCATGGAGTTCCTTGGGTAGCATTGTCGAAGATAGATTCAACTTCAATCTTGTAAACTCCGGAAACGAAATCATGGTTTGCGATAGTGATTGTGCGGTTTTCTTCTGCATCTAAGTCCAATACAGTGGTACTGTAAACTGCATCCTGTGTGAATGAGAACTCCTGAAGAGAAATGTTATCGAAAGCAACTCCGCGAACACCATCATTCTGTCCGTTATGACCATCATCATTCGATAGGAATTCGAAGTTGATGTCAACAGTTGAGCCTGCTAAACTGATACACTCATCTGTCCAGAGATTAGAATCCGGAGAGGTTCTGTTGACAACATACAAGTGAGTCAAATCAATACTTCTACTCTGGACTAATCCATCGCTGTTGAAGAACACGTTGTAGTTTCCAGAACCACCGTTGACGTTTGCTGGGTCTCCGATGTATTCAATTTCGGAGTTGTCCAATGTTGTTTCGTTTACAGGGTCAATAAATCCGTTACCGTCTTCGTCAACAATACAGAATCCATCTTCGTTGTAGTCAATCCACTGTCCGTAAATTAGACCTTCATAATCAGACCCGCCTTTGTTCCAATCGACAGTAATTGCTGCATAATCGTTAACAGATGATGTTGCACCAGATTGTTGAATTTCGAACCATGTTTCTGCGAAGTACTCGAAGTTTAGAGCAACGTAGTCGCCAGACATGCTAGTCAAATCAATATCTGGGATTGTCAGAGTTTCATTCTCCCAGACATCTCCGAAACTGTTCGCAGTGTCACATGGGTGACCGAACCAGTATGCGTGAGAACCGAATATCTGCTCAGCACAACTAGAATCGTCTAGGATTCCTCCGTTTGCATTTCCATCATCAGTATATCTGAATCCAGCGGATCCACCTTCGAATCCTTCTTCACAAACAACAAGCGGTGAGCCACAGTATACGTCTGTAGGTAGAGCGCTGTAGACCTTAGCTTCTAAGTCGAAAGATACGTTGGTGTTACCTAGGTGTTCGACCTTGACGTTCACCGGGAAATTACCTTCCGCGTACAAACTACCAGGTTTGAATGATGTTATTTCCATCACTGCAGGGTCATAAATATTGAACGCTGTGATATAACCTACGATTTCATCGTTAGCAGGTTGTTCATCCTGACCATAGTTCAGTACTGCTGAGATACGGTAAGTAGTTCCATTCACGAAGTCCGCAGAAATTGCAGTTGTGTAGTCCTCGTTAGGAGCTAAATTGTTCATGTTGATATTGGATTGTTGGTTTTGCACATTGGATGTAAATGCAGTGTTCTGCTTCCAAATTGTAATATTGTCAATTGCGAAACCATCTCTTCCAGACCATGTTGATTCATTGGAACCAACCGAGCCTTCCCAGCCGGACTTGAATCTGAACCTGATGTCTACTGTTTCTCCACTGAAACGAGATAGGTCAAATGCACCAAGGTCTTCTTCAGTGAAGTTACCCCATCCATACTGAGTGCCTGGAATTGCACCACCATATCGGAAAATTGCAGCATCTAGGCCTGTGTTTGCTTCACTCTCAAGTCTACCGTTGTCATATCCACCCCAATAGGTTGAACCAGATGCACATTGATTAGCGAAGTAAGCAGATGTTGGACAACTGATAGTTACCCATCCTACATCTTCTGAGAACACTTCAACCATTGCAGCATCGTCCCACACTTCTGCTAGAACGTATCCGTTTGCATCTTGAGTGTATAGGTCAGACAAACCAAGATGCCTGAACAGTTCAATGCTCATCCAAGCACGGTCTGCGCCAGTCAAATCGATATCGTTCAGAACCAGACCTTCGTCCCAGTTTGGCTCATATCCAGACCATGTGTCTCCGCTAGAGTTCGTCTTCATCATTCCAGACCACATGAAGTCGGTTGGATTGTTATTGTTGGCTGATTGAGCAGCTGCATTGTTACCTGCAGTGTGCCCAACAGTACTGTTAGCAGCGACTTCCTCGTGCCAGTGGCTTACACCATAATATGCTTCAGTAGTCCAAGTACATCCTGTTCCACATCCGCTTCGATCCTCTGGGTTATCCCAATCCATAGCGTAAACGGTGACGTTGGTTGATGCTGTTTCATCTACTTCTTTGATTTCTACATCTAAGGTAGCCTGGCCGTTTAGAATATCCATTCCAGTATTGGTTACTGTAACCTCAACTTCACGAGTTCCTTCACCCAAAGCGCCGACATATGCATCAGATGGAGATATATCAATGCTTGAAACAGCCAAATCCTTGTTGTCCATCTCAATCACAACTATTCGGTCATAGGAACCATCCCAGCCAAAGTTGTCGTCATAGGTGAACTGGTCATAGGCACCATGTCCTACAATCAAATCAGGAGCACTGTTAGGTCCTCCAATAACTTGACCAATTGCTACAGTTGTAGGCCTCATTGCACCAAAGTACTCTAGAGGATTCATGTGTCCTCCGTTACCGTTGGAAAGTGTGACTTGTACACTTGTTGGCAAGTTCAGATAATAGTTAGAGGTCGTATCTCCAGTAGAAGATGTCGAGTTCGACTGCTTGAATTTAGCAGCGTGAACGAAATCGGGCTCTCCGTCTCCGTTTAATTCTCCAACAGTTACTTCCCAAGCGATGTAAGGTCCGAAGTATACGGTCTTAGTTTGACTGAAGGTGTGAGTAGATTGAGTGATTGTTGCGTAACTGACATTCTCCGTGTTTGCATCGTTGATTGCAACTACGTCTATGATTCCATCATTATCGATGTCACCGATATCGAATCCTCCAAATTCAGGACCAATAGCGTGAACGTGTAGTGAACTACCGGTTCCGACTTGACCTCCAGCGGTTGTCCAAGTAAATGTTGCAGGGAATGAATTGGTTTGACAATCGAATTCTAAGACTGTAACGTTGTCAGACTTACCTGGGTTTGTTGCTGCTCCTGTGATGTAATCAACACCCTCTGCACGAACCAACCACAAATCATTGTCATCACAACTTCCTTGCAATCCGGTTTGACTAGGTTCTCCCCAATCGCCTAATTCTAATTCTCTATACGCATTCTGCGTAGAGTCTCCTAGGCTGGTAATTTGAGCCTGTGTCGAGGAAGTAATAGGTCCACGGTAGGTAACTACTCGCTGGTTCTTCAAATCGGCAAGCAACTCTAGAGTGACGATGTCGTCATTGCCGTCTTGATCCAAATCAGCTACTGCAAGGTCCCACATCCAAACCACATCGAATTGCTGTCCAATGGTGAATGTGTCAACACTGCATCCGTCATTTTCGATGATTGTTACGTTACCTGGCTTGTCTACTACAATTGCACCGGTTGCATCCTGGCGCAGCGGACGGTTACGTGCATATATGACGATGTCAACTGCATTATCGCCGGTGAATTCACCGACTTCGACTTGCTGAGTGTTAGAATGATCTTCGAAATTTGCATCTTGGTTTGCGTTTGCAGATGTCCAAATGTCAGAACGCTTCTGGAAATGTCCATTCTCATTCCATAGAACTGAAATTTTCGTACTACGGTCATTCGCTGTTACGATATCTAAATCGCCATCACAATCAAAATCACCTAATGCGACATCAACAGGGTCTGTGTCAGTCGTATATGTCCTTGAAGTCGAAGCAGACACAAGGTTTGCGGCGGTTGTTGAAAGTAACATTACTAAAACTAAGAATAACGCTCTTCCGCGTCCCTCTTCATTCATACTCTTCCAAAGCATCATCATCACTCGTTTCTGCGGAATCTAACTACCACTTTAATTCCTTTGGAATGATGTCTAAACCAAAAATAAAAAATCAAGGCGCAGTGGCCCGTTTTAAATAAAACGCAGATATTGAGATTAGATTCACAATCCGGATGCTAACCAAGCGGGAGAAGGGCCCCAACCAGTGTTACTTCCGCCGTGAACTTTGACAATTTTCCCAGCTCTAAACATTCCTTCTAAGAATAACTCGAGTTCTAATCCTTCTCTGTCTCCCAAAAAATCGCTAGCAGCAAGTGCTATTGTTTCGGTCGTTATTGCAGTAACGCCGTGAGTTCTAACTACAATTCTTAACAATTCTTTCAACCAAGATTCAGCCATTGGATCTTTTACCATTGGCCCTTGAGCAGGATGTGGTTCTTCAATTTCCTGCAATTGTTCTCTCAATTCATCTGCAGATGGCCTGACTGGTTGCTCCAATCCAATTTCAACTAATTTGGATGCAAGGTCCAATTCCCCAATAGGCCTCCTTACAATTGGAATACGAGATGGGTCTGGCTCTGGACCCATATCTCTAGGTTTTCCAGATTCTTCTGAAACTTCAGATGCAAAACCAGAAGTTGTGAGAGAAGTGCTATCTACAGCCATTGGCATTGCCCAACCAACTTTATTCAAACCTAGTTCTGACACAATCCCTCTTACCCAATCGGCTTCGCCTTCAAGTAAGACATCGATATCGTCATCATCGCTGCGGAATCGATAGCGAATGTAGCCACTCAACTCCTGCATAATTCACCCTACGGGTGATGTGACATCAATCCACCGGTTCTACTGTGCAAGGTTTCTCAACACAGTATGCAAAATCCCACCATTTCGGTAGTAATCAACTTCCACTGGAGTATCTAATCTGACATCAACTTGAAACTCAACACTAGAACCATCGGTTTTGTTAGCAGTGACTGTCAATTCTTGTAATGCTTGGACCTCATCGTTTACTGGAATATCAAAGGATTCAGTACCATCGAGACCTAGCGAATCTGCATCCTCTCCTGGCTTGAATGTCAATGGTAGAACGCCCATACCAACAAGATTGGATCGATGAATCCTCTCAAATGAGGTTGCAATAACGGCTTTAACTCCTAGAAGGTATGTTCCCTTGGCGGCCCAATCTCTACTGCTTCCTGTACCGTATTGAGAGCCTGCCAAAACTACCATTGGGCCGTCATTATCCATCGCTGCTTCAAATACTGAAGTGACCTCGCCGGTCTTGTGATTTAGAGCGTATCCTCCCTCGGTACCGGGAGCCATTTGGTTTCTTACTCTGACATTAGCGAATGTGCCCCTCATCATAATTTCGTGATTACCTCTACGGCTACCAAATGAATTGAAATCACCTTGCTGAACTCCACGCTCTACAAGCCACTTTCCCGCCGGACCATCTGCAGGGAAAGCCCCTGCTGGAGAAATGTGGTCGGTTGTAATCGAATCACCCAATTTCAGTAGAACTTTAGCGCCTTCAACCGGCTCAATAGGTTGAGGTTCTTTGGATAGTCCTTGGAAGAAAGAAGGTAGTCGAATGTAAGTAGAATCTTCTTGCCAGGGGTATAACGGGGATGCTTCGCTAGGTATCGAATCCCATCTTAGCTCTTGCATAACGGTTGAATACCGCTCCCTGAACATCTCAGGTGTTATTTTGGCCATGGCAGCATTCAATTCATCATCGCTGGGCCATAGTTCGCTAAGCATTACAGGATTGCCCTCATCATCGAAGCCAATAGGCTCGGAGGTTAGGTTAACATTCAGGCTGCCAGCAAGCGCATAAGCAACTACTAATGGAGGGCTAGCGAGGTAAGATGCCTTGACCTTTTGGTGAACTCTTCCTTCGAAATTTCGATTACCAGAAATAACAGAACCTACGATTAGATTTGATTCGTCGATGGCTGCTTCAATATCTTCAGGAATCGGCCCTGAATTACCAATACAAGTAGTACATCCATATCCTACATTATTGAATCCAAGTGCTGCTAAATCCTCATCCAAACCATTTGCCTCATAGTATTCAGTTACCACTCTAGAACCAGGTGCGAGCGAGGTTTTTACCCATGGTTTGACAGTTAATCCGCGCATTCTTGCTTTCCTCGCTAATAGCCCTGCAGCCAGCATAACTCCAGGGTTTGAAGTGTTGGTACAGGAGGTTATAGCGGCTATCACTACATCTCCATGATTCAAATCGTAATCATCTCCAACAAGAGAAGATTTAGACAAGTCTGCTTGTGAAAGACCGTGTCCTTGATGACCTAATTCATGAGTTAATGACTCCCTAAAGTGAGAAGACATTTTTGACAAATCCACTCTGTCTTGAGGGCGTTTAGGACCTGCGAGTGCGGGGTCAACCGTGTTCAAATCTAATTCGAGAAGGGCCGTGTAACTCTTTTCCGGAGAATTAGAATCATACCACAAACCTTGTGTCTTGCAATAAGCCTCAACACCTGCGATGTCTTCTTCATCCCTACCTGATAATCGCATGTAAGAAAGGGTGTTATCATCAATTGGGAAGAAACCACATGTTGCACCATATTCTGGAGCCATGTTTGCGATTGTTGCACGATCAGGTAGAGACAATACTGCCATTCCTTCACCAAAGAATTCTACGAATTTGCCGACTACTCCATGTTCACGAAGCATTTCCACGATTCGAAGTGTCATATCTGTTGCAGTTACTCCTGGATTTAGAGAACCTATTAGACGGAAACCTACTACATCTGGAGATAGCATGTAAATTGGTTGGCCGAGCATTACTGCTTCGGCCTCAATTCCACCTACTCCCCAGCCTAGAACTCCAAGTCCATTAATCATGGTAGTGTGAGAATCGGTTCCAACTAAAGAATCAGGCAACCAAACTCCATTTTCTTGGCGAGCCACGGTTGCAATCCACTCCAAATTTACCTGATGTACAATACCTCTGGAAGGAGGTACAGCTCTGAAATTTTGTAGAGATTGTTGCCCCCACTTTAGGAAGGTGTATCTTTCCATATTTCTGTGATATTCAATATCAAGATTAAGGTCCAATGCTTCAGGATTTGCTCCTGAAATATCTACCTGAACAGAGTGATCGATTACTAGGTCAACCGGAACTTGTGGATTGACTTTCTCAGGGTCACCACCCATCTCGACCATAGCATCTCTCAAAGCTGCCAAATCAACAACAGCAGGAACTCCAGTAAAGTCCTGAAGAATTACTCTAGATGGGCGGAAAGGTATCTCTCCTCGCTCTCCATTCGAAGTCCATCCTGCAATATTCCTGACGTCTTGCTCAGTAATTAGGAAACCATCGCAATTCCTCAATGCGCCTTCTAGAAGCACGCGTATAGAATACGGCAGGCTAGAAGTGTCGATTCCAGAATCATCTAGTGAATCGAGTGAGTGATAATGACCACCAAGCGGGAAATCTTTCTTCGAAGAGAAGGAGTCTGAACCGCTCATGAAACAACTGCGGACGACACAATCATATCAACATGCCTTTTGGTTAATCACCAAAATTGGTACCAAGGAGTGTCGCCGTCGCCCTTAATTCCATCATCGGTAATCTTGATTGAAACTATTGTGACATCGTTAACAGGCTTGTCATTCTGGCCGGTGTTAACAGCAGAAATAGCATCAATGTACTCTAGACCATCTGTTACTGTACCATAAACAGTATGACATGACGATGCAGCACAATCTTTCCCTTCTTCCCAATCTAACCAAGTAGGTTCGGAACCAGAAGGTACGATGTAAAACTGAGAACCGTCTGTGTTCAGCCCTGCATGAGCAGCGGCTAGAGCGCCAGGCTTGTGCTTCAAGCCATTCTCATGTTCTCCAGGTAATGACCATTGGTTTTGAGCACAGGTATCTTCAGAGTATGATACCCCTTCAGAGTTAGTAGTTTTACCATTACAATAACCGTACCACTTGGCAGCATAACCGCCTCCACCACTGTTCATTTCAAAATCTCCCCCTTGGATCATAAATCCTGAAATGATTCTATGGAAAATTACGTTGTTGTAGTTGCCGTCCTCGGCATGCAAAATGAAACTCTCTACATGGATTGGGGCTTCGGCTCTATGGAGAGCAATTGTGATTATTTCATCATGGAAAACACCGTCGCTATCGGTCCAAGTAACTCGCATCTCTGCTTCACCATCCTCGTATTCATCACTAGTTTGCAAGAATTGAATTGCTGCAAGAATAAGCAGCAACGCTGCTACTATTGCGAACAGGCCTGCTGGAGTGGGAGTGCCATCATTAAGCATACGCGGGAAAATCGTTTGAGAAATCCTCTTATCTTGCATTTCGTTCAGTAACTGATTGTATTGAGCGTTTGATTGCTTGTCGCGAGGGTTTAATTTCACTGAATCGCGCAGCAAACTTGCTGCTTTTCTATAATCTGATGGAGAGTTACTCTTAGTCGCTTTCATGTGCATTGCTTTACCTGCAATTCTTAGCGTAGTTGCCTCTTTTCCATCCGGATCTACCTTTCTCAAAAGTTCTAGTGCACCTTCGGTTTTACCTTTGTCTAGAAGTTTCTCTGCTTGCTTCCAAGAATCGGCAATATCTTCTTCGGCCATGATGCTGCGAAACCCCTTCCGGTTTTGAGGGCTACCCTTGAATAATTTCTGATTTTTTAATCAACACATTCAAAGGTCGTAGGCCAACGCAAGGAGGCAATGGAGACCCCCCTTCGGGGTGAGACAAAGGTGGCAAGCCCGAAATGGACAAGATTGTAAACGACTTTACTATCAACATCGCAACAGCAAATGGTACTGGCTCACAGTCCGCAAATCTAATTCTGCTTCAGACATTGTTCGACATGGGAATTCCAGTTAGTGGAAAGAATTTGTTCCCTTCAAATATCTCTGGACTTCCTACTTGGTACATCGTTCGTCTATCTGAACATGGATACCAAGCGCCAGGAGACAGAACGCATATTCAGGTCCTAGTAAACCCGGCTACATGGGAAGAAGATCTTGCTTCTTTAGAGCCAGGGACTGTAGTGATTTGGAATATGGATTCTAAGATGGCAATGGAGAGAGAAGATGTTATTTCATACCCAGTCCCAATGACCAAAATCGCCCGTGGACTAAATCCAAAGTTGGCTAGAATGATTGCTAACGTTGTTTATGTGGGTGTTCTTGCTGAACTCCTGGGAATGGATCAAGAAGTTCTGGAAGAAGCAATTTCAAAACAATTTGGTGGTAAAGAAAAGGCCATTGAACTTAATGCAGAAGCGGCCAGGCTTGGAAGAGCATACTTTACTGAAGAATTGACAAAAACCGATTCCTACGCAGTTGAAGCTAGGGATGTTGAAAAAGGCGCTTTCTTCATAGAAGGTAACGAAGCAATAGCACTTGGATCTATATTTGGGGGAATACAGATGTTAGGATGGTACCCGATAACTCCATCTTCTAGCGTAGCAGAAGGGATTATTTCATGGCTGCCGAAACTCAGAACTCATGAAGGAAAAGCAACTTACGCTGTAATACAGGCTGAGGATGAATTGGCTGCAGCAGGAATGATTATTGGTGCTGGTTGGGCAGGCGCAAGAGGCCTTACTGCAACCTCTGGACCAGGTATTTCATTGATGCAAGAATTCATTGGACTCGCATATTTCGCAGAAGTACCTTGTGTATTTTGGGATATTAACAGGGTTGGGCCATCTACTGGCTTACCAACTAGAACTCAACAAGGAGACCTAACAATGGTTTACGAAAGCAGTCACGGCGATACAAAACACATTGTGTTTATTCCCGGGACTGTAGAAGAATGCTTCGAATTTGGCTGGAAAGTTTTCGATGCATCTGAAAAATATCAAACACCAGTATTTGGATTCTCAGACCTAGACTTGGGAATGAACAAATGGGCCAGCCGTGGTTTTGAATATCCTGATGAATCAATAGACAGAGGAAAGGTTGTCCTAACACAAGAGCAAATGGATTCTATCGAAAACTACGGCCGATACCGTGACGTTGATGGTGACGGTATCCCTTACAGAACACTACCGGGATCAGGTCTAGATCCAATTCTATACCGTGGAACTGGCCATGATGAGGACGGAACATATTCCGAAAAACCCGATGTTTACTACAAATTAATGCAAAGACTTGGACGCAAGATTGACGGAGCCAGGGATTACCTGCCTGCTCCAATCATAAAAGAGGATGCAGAGCAAGAAATAGGCGTGATTTTTTATGGTTCAATGGAAAATACAATCGATGAAATAGAAGATATCGTCGAAGAAAAATCGGGGAAGAAAATGAGCACTTGCAGAATTAGAGCGCTACCACTTCACAGCGAAGTTGAAGCATTTATGGAAAAACACGACAAAATAATTGTTGTTGAAATCAATCGAGATGCACAATTATATGGAATTATGAGAAAAGAATACCCACTTCACCTACTTAGCAAAATGCTAAGCGTAGCATACAGCGATGGAATGCCTCCAAGGGGCAGACTATATGCCGAACGAATATTAGAGGTACTTGAGGAGGCAGAGATATGAGTGAAAAGCGAGTAAAGGTCGTTAAACTCAACGTCATAAACGAGCCAAAAGACTCCTACACAGGAGGGAAATCCTCACTTTGCCCAGGCTGTGGGCATGATCAAATTTCAAACGTCATTGTATCCGCAGCGTGGGATAACGGATTGCAACCACATAGAATTGCTAAAATGAGCGGAATTGGATGCTCAAGTAAAACTCCTGCCTACTACCTAGGGAAATCACATGGATTCAATACAGTCCACGGTAGAATGCCATCGGTTACAACTGGGGCTAATGTTGTAAACAAAGACCTGACTTACATTGGGGTTTCGGGAGACGGAGATTCCGCATCCATTGGTATTGGACAATTGATTCATGCGATTAGGCGCAATGTGAATATGGTTTACATCGTTGAAAACAACGGAGTTTATGGTCTAACAAAAGGCCAATATTCAGCAACAGCTGATGTTGGCTCAAAAAAGAAGAAGGGGCCAGTAAATGAAACTCAGCCAATTGATTTGTGTGCCATGGCAATCAACCTAGGGTGCTCATTTGTGGCACGTTCTTTTAGCGGCTCCAAGAAACAACTCACTGCTTTGATGAAAGCGGCAATTTCTCACAAAGGATTCGCATTGATTGACATAATCAGCCCGTGTGTTACATTCAATAATAACGATGAATCTCTGCGTTCGTATGGATACGTGAAGGACAATCAAGCAGAATTACACTCTGTGGGATATATACCTCACTTCTCACCACTAGAACAAGTAGAAGTTCCTGCTGGTTCTTATACAGACGTGACTCTTCATGATGGTTCAACTATGAGATTGGAAACAATTTCAGAAGATCACGACATATCTGATGCTGTTGCAGCTCTATCTGCACTCCATAAAGCAGATGCAGAGAAAAAGCACGTAACAGGTATACTCTATTTCGATGGAGAAAAACCCTCTCTTGACGACGATTTGGAGTTGCATGACACACCACTAGTCGAAATGGGAGAAGACCTACTAAGACCAACTTCTGAGCAACTTGACGAAGTTATTGCTTCCTTCAGGGGTTAAATCTCAAACCGCTTAATTGAAGAATGAGAGGCCTTTCGGCTAACTGCTAGTCTCTTAGTGTAGCGGTCCATCATTGTGGGTTCTGGTCCCGCAGACCTCGGTTCAAATCCGGGAGAGACTACCTCCATACTAATACCATCTAGGGTTTTTGGAATTACAATGTGAAGGAGGGGGCCCTACTTTCTACTCTTGCCGCAGAGATTGGGCATCTCTTGCACTGTTTTTTTTTCTTCTTTTTGTATTTTCCACAGCATTTTGATTTCGGTTTTTTTGACGAACAATCTTTGTTGCATCCTGAACAAGAAGCCCTCTGTGCAAGTTCTGTAATCGAAATACTGGAGGCGAGAATGTTTGATTTATCTGCACCGCAATAGGGACAAACCACCCAAGTATCTTGCAGAAGATTTTGGCATTCTGTACAATTATCTAAAGCGTGCATAAATCTCAGGGAGTTTAGGGCACCCTAAAAATTATTCGTCCTTTTCAAGTCCGTTTGAACTATATTGAAAACGAAGTTATTTTTCGGATTTAGGCGACCCTTAAAATTGGTGAACATTTGCGGAATCATGTGCTGAATAGACTTCTTGCCATTTGGTTTCTAATTTTCATGTTGTCGTTGGCTCCAGTTACAGTTGTCGAAACGAAGCTGGTAGGAGACGAAGATTACGTCTTTGAAACGTCAGGTCGAGATGATGATGACGATGACGAAGAAGATGACGAAGAAGATGACGACGATGATGACGATGAGAATGAAGAGTTCTGTGAGCAATATGATGGGGATCAAAACAGTTGTTCGCAATACCCACAGTGTGAATGGGATGCGGAAAATGACCCCAATGACGATGATTATCCTGGAGAATGTGACGAAAACGACGACTATGAAGGGGGCGGCAACGGAAACGGAAATTCGGGTGGAGGCTCGTCAGGTTCGGATTACGACAACGATGGAGAAGATGATTCCCTTGATAGCGATGATGATAACGATGGCTATGAAGACCAAGAAGATGCATTTCCATACAATGAAAATGAACACGAAGATACCGATGGCGATGGCATAGGAGACAATGCTGACAATGATGACGATGGAGACAATGTCTCAGATTCAGAAGACGCGTTTCCCAAAGATAGTTCAGAGCAATATAACAGCGATAATGATAGCATTGGAAACAATGCTGATCCTGATGATGACAACGACGGCGTTCCAGATGAAGACGACGCTTTCCCTCTAGATGCTTCAGAGTACCTAGACACTGACGGGGATGGATTGGGAAACAATGCCGATATCGATGATGATGATGACGGCGTCGTAGACTCTCAAGATGCATTCCCCCTAGACCCAAATGAGCATGCAGACCACGATGGCGATGGCATTGGGGACAATGCTGACAATGATGATGATAATGATGGAATACCTGATAATCAAGATAGTGATGATAATAACGAATTTGAATGCCTAAATCAAGATGGAGATTCGTGTGATGATTGCGCTTTAGGCTTCTATAATCCCGAAAATGATGGCTGCATATTTTCTTTAGGAGATGTAAACTTAGATGAATCTATAAATATCGTAGATGTAGTTATTTTAGTAGGAATTGTACTGGGCCAATTTGAACCATCAGATACGCAGCTAGATGTATCAGATATGAATAGCGATGATAGTTTAAATGTTGCTGATATTGTAATTCTTGTATCAATTATTCTAGGATAACTTATTGTTACATAATGTTTATTGATTAATTAAATCTTCCAACACTATTTTATAACACATATTATTAAGGGGTTAACTTGAAAAATATATTTATAATAATACTTTTTGCAAAACTTGTTTTTGCTTCTAATGTTGAAATTTGGAATACAAAACTTTTATTTTGCTTAAATAAAAATATTCCAACTTTAGAAATTTCAAATGATAAAAAATCAACCAATATTGATGAATTAAATGCATTTTTAGATAAATCTAATATTAATTCAATTGAAGTATGGCTTCCTGGAGCTACTGATGAAGATTATCAAGGAGATATTTATTTAAATAGAATTTATAGACTACATTTCGATTATAAAGAAAAAAATGAGTTAACTGCGTTTATTGAAAATTTAAAAAAATTAAGTTTTATTCATTCAGCTGAATTTGAATATAAAAGAAAGCCATTATATACACCAAATGATCAATACTATAATAATCAATGGTTTCTTCCAGCTATTAATGCAAATGATGCATGGGATTTATGGAACATCAATAATGGTGAAACTCCTGGTAATAAAAATATCATTCTTGCATCTGTTGATTTAGGCGTTACATTTAGTCATCCAGATTTAAGAAATAATATTTGGCAAAATCTTGGAGAAGATGCTGATGGCGATGGACGAACTATCGAAGGATCAGGCTCAAATTGGTATTTAGACCCTGGAGATTTAAATGGAATTGATGATGATGATTGGGATAATAATGGTCTGACCTATATTGATGATCTAATAGGCTGGGATCCTGCAGGACTTGGTGGTATAGATGATAATAATCCAGCTCCCCCAAATAGTGGTTCTTGGTCACATGGAACTCATGTTGCAGGATTACTATCTGCTACAACAAATAATTATACAGGAATTGCATCAGCCGCATTTGATTGCAGTATAATGGCTGTAAAAGTTTCAGATGAAAATCAATCTGGAAATATTTATATAACAGATGGTTTTGCAGGAATTTTATATGCAGCAAAAGCGGGCTATTATGCTGAAGGATTTTCTATAATCAACAATAGCTGGGGAGGTGGTGGCTATAGCATGTACGAACAAGCAGTTGTAACGGAATGTCATGATGATTATAAT
>PAZU01000049.1 GCA_002715725.1 Methanobacteriota archaeon
ACTTGAACAGTCGCATCATAGTCATTCCATTCCTCATTATTCAACACTGAACTTTGAATTTTAGAAATGGAACTAACAAGTTTAGAATCAGATGTTTCAATTCCAAGAGTGCCAAGTCCTTTGGATGGATTAAGGTTTGTTGAATCAAGATTGATGTACAAATCGAGGGAGTCGATGTATTCCTGATTTGATTCAATGTAAGCCTGGCTGCCAAGCAAACCAAGCTCTTCACCACCCCATGTCGCAAATTTGACAGTTGAGTCTAGGTTTAGTTCACTTAGTTGTGTAGCAACTTCGAAAAGTTGGGACACGCCGACTGCATTGTCAACTGCTCCGGGACTAATGTAAACAGAGTCATGGTGAGCGCCAACTAAAATCTCACCATCTCCTTTACCTGGAAGTTCTCCAGTGACGACTTGAACACTCCTAGTGCCAACATTATTTCCTTCCCAAAATCCATCCAATGAAGCAAATATTGTGGAATCGCTTTCCGCCTGTTCGATGTAATCATGGAACACCATTGCGACACTTTCAGAGATGTAGACGTATGGAATCAGTGAGTCTGCATATTGTCCATTGTAAGCATCAGGAAAAGGAACAGTTTCTCCATTTTCTTTGACCGTTACTGAACGGAAGGGCGGCGTCTCAACCCCTTCTGAGTATATCATTACGACACCTGCATTTCGATCTATTGAGTCTTTGTAAATCTCAGCGAGACTTCGTGAATTATCATAATTAATCATTATAGCGAGGTCGGTTAAATCACCAATATTCTCGAATTGCTCTGCTGAACCGTTACCAAGGAAAGTAAGCATGTTGTCATGCTTGTGATTGGCGCCTGAATA
This sequence comes from Methanobacteriota archaeon, assembly GCA_002715725.1. Classification (GTDB taxonomy): domain Archaea; phylum Thermoplasmatota; class Poseidoniia; order Poseidoniales; family Poseidoniaceae; genus MGIIa-K1. The sequence continues at coordinate 846 of PAZU01000049.1, forward strand.
TCCGAGATATGTAAAAGATTCAATATGATTTAGATTACCTGTTTCTTCAATAGCAATTCTTGCTGAACCTGCAGTTCCATCAGGCAATCCTGGACCATTTTGCAATCCTTGCTCTAATTGTGCATGCATCAATATTTGATGCTCGTCAGGGTCTGCATCAACAAACCATGCTCCAGTTACCTGAAATTCTTCGACCTTTACATTTTCAAGGCCAATTTCGGTAAAGCGTTGGCTTATGTACTCCGTTGCAAGATTTTCTTCGGCAGATCCCGCCACTCTTGGGCCAAAGGAAGCAATTCGATCAATGTCCTCTACCATGTCCGAATTATCTATTGAAAATGAAACCTCATTTTCTTCATGCAGAAGAAATTCGTAAGTTAAACTGGATAATAAGACAATAGTCGAAATTACGCCGACAATAGTCAGCATTCTATCCGAAGATGGCCCCATATTATTGGCGTGAAGTAACCCCTTGATAAATTTAGGGCGGCCTAAAAAAGTAATCAGAATAATCGAATTATGATTGTTTCAGAGGGTTCATGCGAATTGAATTAATTTTGAATTGACTCTTAGCAATCCATTTTAGACGCTACCTCCTTAGATTAATTATTTCAGAAGTGCTTTATGCCCAATATGGGTGCGAGTATCATGGGCCAACATATGATAGATTTTGTCAAATCAATCCCTAGACAATTGTTAACCATAATCATTGGTTTTGTTTTAGTAGTAAATAGTGTACACACAGACTTGATTATCGATGGTAGTTTTCAGGCAGAACAAATGCTTGCTGACAACATGGAATTATTTGGTCGGGTTTTGATTTGTCTTGGAATTGTTCAAATTCTAGTGATGTGGTATTTGGCCCAGGCATCAGACAGCGCTGAAGAAGAATGAAAATCAAATTCTGCTTCTAGAGGGTCTCCCTCTAGAAATATGTATTTCCAATCAGTACTCAGATGCATTCTTTTCCAGAATATTCGGAAGAGCCTCCTTTAAAAAGCAGCTTCCTCTACTTTTCATCCTGAAAAAGATCTACTGAAAAACTAAGAGTTGCCTAATTTTGGATTTTGGTATGACAATACTAACTACTGGCGAGAGATTAGATGAAAAAGGCAAACCTATCCCTGGAACTGGATTTGAATATGAGAGCGATGGACATGTCGCAGAACTGTTAGCACAGAGAATAGGACCCATATTTTCTCAACCAATAACCGGTGAGTGGGGAGTCCCTCTAGTGGATGGAGCAGAAAATAATAATCAGTTTACAAGAGGATTAGCGATTTTCTCTCCTGGAAATTTGGGACCTGCAGAACACTTCCACCCCACTTATGTTGAGAAATTCGAGGTAATATCAGGAGAATTTGTATTTTCAGTGAACGGTGAGGATATAAATGCTGGTCCTGGTGACAAACTCAGCGTAGAAAAAGGGGTTCGTCATAGCTGGCGTTGTGTCGGTGATGACTATGGATTTGTGACAGTAGAAGCTTGGCCATCAGCCCGGCTTGGTGAAGTTCTTGGTACACTATTCGGCATGGCTCACGAGGGAAAGCTCACTTCGAAAGGGCAACCTAAATTTTTACACGCTATGGTGATAGGTCGAGAGTATTCCGATGACACAGTATTTACCTCTCCCCCCCCTTTCATTTCATCCGTCTTGACTATGCTACTTGCCCCATTGGCTAGGCTATTGGGATACAAGGCTACAGAACCGCGATATCTAGAACATTCGTTTTGGGAAAAGCATGTCAATCAACCACCGAAATAGTCAACGGTGTGTTTCAGAGGGTAGTGCGTGCGACTGCCCGCTTAACCCTCTGTGTGATTAGAAAACCCTAGCAAGGGAACGCCTAATTCAATTCATTCGGTTTTGCGAACGTTAATTGCGTTTGGACCTTTAGGTCCTTCACCGATTTCAAACTCGACGGTGTCCCCGTCACGGATTTCCTCGGTTAATTGAGACTTGTGAACAAAGAGATCTTTTCCTTCTTCTTGTTCAATAAATCCGTAGCCTTTTGTTTGATTAAACCATTTTACTGTACCTGTTGGCATTGTATGGTCCTCAAAATTTAACTATTTAAGTAATCAATACTTTGAACAACAAACATCCCTAGTTTTGTTCACTTTCAAAGAAAGACAGGCATCATTCAAACATAGTTATGATGCACAATCTTCTTTGTTGGCCCTCTACCTAAGACTGCCTTAGTTTCAATAATTACTGGGCCTGCTTTTCTCATAGAATTAATTCCAACAATATATGACGCAAATTTACTGCTATTTTTGCCACGGGGGCTTGTAATCCCGAAATAGGCCATTTCGTCAGCAGAACCACAAATAGTGATTACTCGTAAATTATCACAGTTTCGAATTATTTCTTGAAGGGATTTGAAAAATTCTCTGGGGTGCAATCCTAAGTAATTTAAGTCAATAATCAACCAATGGTTACAACAATCATAATCTATATCTCTTGGCCAATAACAGACTGGCATACCATTGTTACCAAAGCAGCTTTCAAGGGGTTTATCATCAAGCAAAGCGATCTCAAAGCAAGGAATTTTAGTCCATCCTGATGCTTCTGTTATCAAGTGCAAATTTTCTTGGTTACTATACATACGAGTTAGTTTACATCATGGGTTATATTAACCCTCGGAAAATCGTTGTGAGTTTAATTAGTATGAACTTTTTTCCAGCTGAGTACTTAGAAATCGGGCCAAAACTTAAGCCACCTTTGAATGAATTAGATTTATGCAGGAATCTCAAGACAATTTGTCTAAGCCTGCATCAATTATCATCAATTCTTCAGAAATTAACGATTCTGATTACGATGAAAAAGGTCAGTTCAAAGTACCTATCATCGATGATAAAGCAGCCAAAAGGGAGGATCGCAATAAGCAGCTTAAGTATAAGGCGAGACGGAAAACCCAGGGAAAAATAGTTGTGAGCAATCCAGGTTCTAATTATAACAAAGGATGGTTAGGTTTCACATTGTTTTTTTTGGGATTTTTGTTACTTATAGTGATTGGAGAACCAGTAATGTGTTGTATTTCTCCAATAATGTGTGCTACTGGTTGGGCGCTAATTCTACAGGAATGGTTTGGTTCAGGTAACGCTGAATCGTATAGAACCTCGTTTGGAGTTATTGGTATTATAATTGTATTAGTTGTAATAATTACGTTCATCATTTTAATGAATGCATTATCGTCATTTTAAATTCTTTAAATTGTGTTTTTTGAGGAAATTATTTCTTGCACTTTTCATATTTATATATGGTATGAATACCACTAAGAAACAAATTCCAAACGCCATTCCTATGCCAAAAGCATCATCAGCATCATCAAAAATATTTACGATAGTGATAATTCCTAAGATTAAACTCATAAATCCTAGAATTATAGGTGGCTTTTCAGGAATTTCTTTTTTATCAAAATCTTTGTCCTGTTTAGCCATCATGTTTTGAAAATAAGCATCTTGGTACTGGGCTTTCTCACTGGAATATTTGCCAATCATAGACATGATTGCAATTATTCCGCAACAGGAAAAGAAGCATACTAATTCATCATTACCGAATAAAAATTCATCAATATTTATCATAATAAAGAGGAATGTGAGTAGAATTACAACAATGATGCCACCTGAATTTGGTTCTTTAGGCAATGTAATCTCTTTAGATGGTTTTTTCTTTTTCTTGGTTTCTTTCTCGACCTTTACTAACTTGGAAGTGTCTATGAAGATCGATTTAGGGCCTGTATTTTTGTGTCTCAAACAATACCCTGTGGTTCGAAATTCTAATGCATTGCATTTTTCGTGCATGCATTTCCTTTTGCCCATGTTTTTTTCCATTCTTGGCGCCTTATCAAAGTTAACCCGTTTTCAATTGTTAATCTACTCTGAATAAGCATTCAGACGGCTGTTTGAAGAATTTGTATCGATATTTTGCGATTATTCTGTATCCTATATCCCGTAAAGGTAGAGGGATTATCCAAAGCAATGGGAACCACATCTTGTAGTACCATTTCATGTATAACAAACAACGAATTCCAGCTGCAGAACGGATGTATGATTTACCATTTCGAATTAGGTAAACGGAGTCAGCATCTTGATGCTTTTTTGGCAATTCAGCGATCATCTGCTGAGCATCTTCTGAATTGATTGGCCGGTAACCAATATCTTGTTCCTTTGCAAGTCTCTTGTCGATGAAAGTGGCTAGGCGATGGCACAGCCCGCAGTCTCCATCAAGCAACAAGAAATCTCTTTGAGTCATTCGACTACCTCCTGAATTGGCCATGTTAGCACGTATACTCCACTTGATGCGTGTACATGCTGGGGATTCATTACATCTATACCCAATTCGTATGATTGGGAAAGCGAATTATTGGATATCGTTACTTCACCATCTTGGAAAATCCATGGTTCATGTAAGGTGTAGGCCATGTGCAACTTTTCATTATGTTCAGTATAGAGAGAATATCTCTCGAAAAGAAAGTATTCGAGAGTATCTTTCTCGGCCTTTCGTTGGTTACCTGTGAGTTTACACTCGCCTTCTAGGCTTGAACCATCGCGCACGTTTTTCGATTTCCACACAAATTTTTCATTTGAAACTCTCAATTGACACTTAGCGTAACGATAAGGCAGCCCGTATGCTCTTGGGGCATGCCAGCAAGTGATTCTACTTTGGGCCTCTAGAGTGAGGAATAAAACTCCAGCCTTCCCGTTCTTTTTGACATAAGTGCGAATATTGAATTCTGGGAATGTTGAGATTCCAGGAACAGCGGGGAGCAATCTTGGTCGCACATTTTTCATTTGGAATGGTATTACTCCAACATAGGCCTTACCTTCGAATAAATCCAATTCTAGGCCTTCAGGAATGTATGACTCTAATTTTTCTGGCTGAACCTCCCAGTGCATAAATGTAAGATTCTTCCATTCTTGTGAAAGAGCATGAGGGCTATCTGGCATAGCGAATGGAAGGTGAGTTCTACTAATTTCCCTAGCCATTGAAAACACTCAGTAATCCGATATTATTTGCATGGATTATTCCATTCGCTAGACACCATAGTGAAATTGGAATGAGCGCCCATCCTAGTGCCTGAGAGAAAGGCCCGGAGCCGAATGATCCGAATGCACGTGAGACTGCGCCTCCCCAAGATGCAACGAATCGAATCAACAATGTCAGAACGCCTGCTACAAGAATGTGAACGAGAAGAAGTAATGGTCCTACAACATAATTGAATCCACCAGTCATTGTAGTAGCGGCTACACCTTGTGGTAGAGTTGCCGGGAATGCAAGCCAAATGAACCACCCCATCCAGAAACCAATCAGTAGGTCTCTTTCAACATCTTCAACCTCTCTCCAATTCCTGAATCCTTCGGGATATAATCTGTGCAATCGGTTTGCAATAAACTCGATTTCTTTGGGTGTTCCAACAATTGCGGCTCGAACCGCAGCGGTAACAAACCAACATAGTAATCCTAAGTCAACCCATGTTCTGATGTCATTTTCCCCGGGAACAAATGCCATGATTAGAGGTGCTAAGTTGACCATTAGGAAACCTATTCCACCGGCAAGTGCAACGCTTCCCCATAAAGAACCGGGAACTTGTGCTTCTTCAGGGACTTCGAATTTCTTTCTTGGTAGGGCGACAAATAGCATTGCTAATCCTGGACCCCAGAACAAGCTTAGCGTTGAGAGTACAGATTGTTGACCTCCTAAACCGATGTCCTCAATAGCATCGATGATGTCTTCAGAACTCGCTGTACGGCTTGCTGAGAACGTAACGTGTCCGGCAGAATCTATTACCACGATTGAGTCAGAAACTCCCAAAGGCATCCTTTGAGCAAACCGGCTTTCTCCATCATCGATTAGAATGGGCCAACTTGCATTGGTGATATCAGCAATGATATCTAAATCGTCCATCCGTACATTTTCGCCGGTCACAACCTGAACAATACTGACATCATCACCTAAGCGGTCAGCCACATTTTCCAGTTGCTTGCTTTGGTCAACTGCATTGGATGAAGCAGGCAATGTAATCCCGATTACTACCGCATCTTTTCCTTCCAGCAATTCATCTAATGACACAGAACCATTTCCGTTTTGATGGAGAATAAATGAAGGCGCCCTTGCATCATCTTGCACAATCGCTTCACCGCCTAAATCTGGCAGATTGCTCGCAAGAGGAATCATCAGAATTGCCATAATAATCAGCGCTACCATCAATGGTGGTGGTAGCATCAAACCTTGTCTTAGTTGAGAGACAAGGTAGGCAATAATCGCTACGAAACCAGAGATTGAAAGCCATAGGAAAGCACTTGCAATCGGTTCATCATCAGCTTCTACATTGAATCTGATAATCCCTTCATGATCACAATTTTTACCTGCTACTCCGTTTATTCCAGTATCGATTGTCTTCAGACAAACTATCAGTACATTGTCTCCAGCAGGTAGTGGATTAGTGCCTGTCCAAACAGTTGAAGGTCGGCCCATGTCATCGGTTCTTGGGTATTTTTCACTGGTAGCAGTGAACCCTTCTGCACGCATATCCTCATCATACACTCTCTCTTCATCTGGCTCTACAGGGCCGTATATGTTCAGTGAAGTGAAATCTTTGTCTAAATCATCAAATCCCCAGGGCAAAGTAGCCACAAGTTGGATATGTGCTAGTTTAGCATCATCGACAGTAACTTCGACGATTGGAGAAAATAAATCTCCTTGAATCACTATACCACCTGCGAATTCTCTATCTCCTCCCCATTCAATATTGATGTTGTATGGACAATTTGTTGATGCTGACATCGAGTAGGTGATGATGTCACCTGGCCTTGCAGTAATATTTGCAAATTCTATCTGTGTGCTCATATTATGGGCATCTGCAGAAGATTCATACACATTAGTTGTAACAGTTCCAAAGTATGAGAAATCACCAATTTGTACTTGCGTGTCTATGGTAACTGGGTTATTTGTTCGACACTGTGCCAGAGGGAAACCAGTTCCGGCTTGAACATAAGCAGCGATGTATGTTGAAATCTCAAAAGAACCATTGAATCCCATTTCTAGTGGTGGCATAGAAAGTGGCCCAATAGAGGCTGACTGTCCTGTAGTAATCTGGACATTCCCCATCGATGCGCCTTGGTAATCACGAGTCAAGTTGACATTATTTTCTGTACCACTGAGGTAAATCCTGTGCAGTTCATTGCCTTCCCACTTGACATATCCTGGCTTGTAGATCTCATCTTCACCAGATGCGTTTGAGATGATTGGAGTAATGGATGGAATGCAAATGCAGACCAGTGCAAAAATTGCAATCCACCTCCTCTGCATATTACCACCCAAGAAGTATGAGTAGAAGAACCCACATCATAGATGTGGGAATCCTAGGTACCACCACATCGCAATTATCCCGGAGGTAATGGCGGCTGCATTTACAGTTCCTTTAGTCATTAATCCACGGTTTTCAAGAACAGCGCCTAATACACTGTCAACCTGACATCCTAACCAGCCAATAATAGCGACTAGTGCGGCTAATTCGAGATTTTGTTCAGATACAAATGCTAGCACAGCAATTATTGTTGAACCAACCAATGCTGCGATTTGCCCGTTAGGGGAAAAACCACCGTTCAATCCGGCTTCACATTTCTTCATTGTAGTAATCATCCTAACTCTATCATCGAGACATCCGATTTCTGAAGCAAAAGTGTCTGCTGCTGCTACTGAAACTGCTGCAGAGAATAACCAAAGCCCGTTCTCGTGATCATCGATAATAAATGCAATAATTGCAACCAAGCCTGGCAATCCTCCATTAGCGACAACATTGCCCCAACTTCTGTGGCCATCGCTTGATTCTGAAAGCCCCTTTGCAGCCTTTTCTTCGAATCGCCATTTTGTTGCTTTGTGAGAGGTCCCTAGGAATCCAAGCAGAATTACAAGCCATGTCCAGTGTCCAAGTGCCCCGACAATAATTCCTAATGCAGCTGCTGCATAAACACCCAATCTATCGAGAACTCGATACTTTTCTGAAATTAGAATGAGAACGCCAACTATACCAAAGGTAACTAGCATGTTGCCTTGAGTTAGTCCAGGTTGCATGACATCAATCATGTCTCTCCCCAATCTCTCGCGACGGGAATCACCGTCTATACCTTGCCCCTATTTTTGAGTCAAAAAAACGATTTGATAACAAGTTCATTTATGACGGTAGGTGCATTACTGCGGCTAATATCTCTCTTCCAATAATCCATAATGCAGAAATCATTATCACAATCCATACCAAACTAGCGATAACCTGCACTACAACGTCCGTTCCAATGAATAACCACGAAACAATCCAACTGCTACCATTCCACAGCGCATGTCCGCAAATCGCTAGCGTTAAGCCTGTAACAGGGCTTCTTGGAAGACTCCAAACTTTGTCAATAGGTTTGTACAACCAACCTCTGACAGTTCTCCCCATGGTACTCAATTCTCTTTCAGTATTAACAATCTGTCCAGATTCACCATCAAACACTACCCAGCTCGTTGAATCTTGGTTGAACAAATCTTGTGTCTGAATACCTCTTTTGGTGCATAAGAACCAACCTATTGAGACTCCTGATAGGCCCGTCCATAACGCATGACCGGGGATTGAGCCAATGCCTCTGATTACGGTAGTTAGAGAATATGTTACAGCCAGACCACTGAATGAACTCATGATATATTGCAAATTTTCCAATAATGCAAATCCTAATCCAACAGAAAAACCGATCTGGAAACCTCTCTTAGGAGAATCGATCATTTTGTATAAACTCAAAACAAAAATCGCTTTGCATATTTCTTCACCAACAGGCGCACTAATTGTTAAGATTAGGAATTCACCTAATGTTCCTGAATCCATAGATGTTATTCCTATTGAAATTAAGATTAGTGGGAATAGTAAGGAGTTGATTACAATTGCTGGAAATGTAGAAAGCATTCCTGCAATCAACATTTTTTCTCCTTCAATTTTAGTAGTCATTATTTGGAAATGTCTTGTTGAAAATGCCCACCAAGCGTGTACAGGTAACGAGAATCCGAAAAGCCATGCTGGTATTCCAATCAATATGGCCAAAACCAACCAAATGGGATCATTGCTTAGCATAGCAGGTAACAAACCCAAGAACGCAGTGATTACTGTCAATGAAAATACAATCCACAGAGTCGAAGTTGGAGGCATTTCAAGAGGTGGAGAATCTTTTACCAAATGATGAGAAAATGAAGTAGGTACTGGAGTCATCAACATTCTTGAGTCTGGCAACAAATGTTGCATTTTGCCGTCAGGTGAAGGATTAGCAACGACGACATGTGTCAATTTTGGTCTTCGTGCAAATATGAAAATCAACAATAGTGGGACAGAACAAACTAGCGAAAAGATGGTCAGTGCCGAGTCACCTTCTAAAATTCCAAATAATGACAGAATCATCACTTGTGCTATCACAAAGAGTAGTATTACAATCCCAAGCATCCTCCAAATAGTACTCCATGGAGATGATTTGGATGCTAATGCAAGACCCTTGGGCGGTGGCGTAAGTGGTGCCATCATAGCCTGCATGAATCCTCCAGCAGGGATGGACTAAACCAATTTTGCCTAGGTCCCCGCTCAGTTCGCCCATCACTCGTCACTGAAACAGCAGTCCGCTCAAGTGCGCTCATCATCGCAGGGATTGACCCTAGTGGCGATTGAAGTTTAACCATCCGGTTGAAATAAACACTCATTAATTAGTAAATACAAGATTCTCTACCCATGAGTTGGATGAATTGGTTGCTTGCTCCGCGTATTGACCACAGAGGTTGGCAGACTCCTAGTGAAGCATCCAGAATCTTTCTGATTATCACCTTACTAATCGTTGGTTGGTGGTATTGGGAATCAACTCACGAGAATCTGGCGATATGGATTGGGATGACAATTTTAGTGTCAACTCCGATATTGACGATTGGATGGTACTTACTATCATTGGCTGCTAAGAACAGAGATGTGCAACTTCTGACTCCAAAGGTCTGGAAACCTCTGAAAGAGAAAGGCAGACTTCCTCCTCAGTTCAAGAATCCATAAGTCCAATCGTGAGGAGGTGCAAACGTCTCCTTAATCGAACGTGGGCTCACCCATCTTAGCAGATTTAGTGGTGATCCGGCCTTGTCATTGGTTCCGCTTCCTCTAGCTCCACCGAATGGTTGCTGTCCTACTACTGCGCCTGTCGGCTTGTCGTTAATGTAGAAGTTTCCAGCACTGAATCGCAGAGCCTTTAGAGCAGTCTCAATGTGTCTGCGGTCGGTTGCGAAGATTGAGCCAGTCAATGCGTATTCGGATGTAGTATCGCAAACTTCTAAGATTCTTTCAAAGTCATTATCTGGATAAACATGAATTGACATGACTGGGCCAAATATTTCCTCTTCCATCGATTCATATCTTGAGTCTTTACAGAGGATTGTCGTAGGCTCGATAAAGTAACCAGTTTTGTCATCATAACCGCCACCAGTAATGATTTCACAACTTGGGTCTTCCTTGGCCCTGTCAATGTAACCAGTGATGTTGTCGAATGATTTCCTGTCGATAACTGCTGACATGAAATTGGAGAAATCCCTTGGGTCTCCCATACGGATTTTTGATACTTCTTCACAATATTCATCTTTGATTGCATCCCATACGCTTTCAGGAATATATGCGCGGCTAGCAGCACTACACTTCTGTCCTTGGAATTCGAACGCACCACGTAGTAGTGCAACGGTTAGAGCACGCTTGTCGCAATCCGGATGTGCTACGATGAAATCCTTTCCACCAGTCTCTCCAACAATTCTTGGGTAAGAACGCAGGTTCTCTAGATTGTTTGCAATGTCCTTCCACATCTTTCTAAATACGGCAGTTGAGCCAGTAAAGTGTACTCCTGCTAATTCTGAGTGTGACATGCATATGTCGCCAACAAGGCTTGCTTTTCCAGGGATGAAGTTGATTACACCAGCAGGAAGACCAGCATCCATCATCAAGCGCATCAATCTATAATTCGATACATAGGAGTTCCTTGACGGCTTCCAGACGCCAGTGTTACCCATGATTGCAGCGCTTGAGGGTAGGTTTGCTGCAATGCTGCTAAAGTTGAATGGAGTTACACTGAATACGAATCCTTCAAGTGGTCTAATTTCGCTTGAATTCCACATTGATGAAGGTGAGACAGGCGGCTGAAGGTCTTCGTAGATTTGACGGCAATAATCGCTGTTAAATCTCCAAAAGTCGATCAATTCACACGCGGAATCAATTTCTGCTTGGTGGCAGGTTTTTGATTGATTTAGCATGGTAGATGCATTAATTTCAGCACGGCGAGGTCCTGCTAGAAGTTCACTAGCTTTCAGGAAAATAGCACAACGTGATTCCCAAGGCATTGTCGACCACATCTCGTGAGCCTGTAATGCTGCATCAATAGCGGAATTGACTTCATTTTCTCCAGCCATATGTACTCTTGCAATGACGTGACTGTGGTCGTGAGGCATAACTTGTTCAACTACATCACCAGTAAACACTTCTTCACCATTAATGATACAAGGAATCTCCAAAATTTCGCTTTCCTGCTTTACCAATTCAGCCTTGAGGAGAGTCCTCTCATTACTGCCCGGAAGATATCCTAGTACGGGTTCGTTGACAGGGGTTGGGGGTCGAACTACGTTGTTCACCATATCCACCCCGAAGGGGTGTGGCACAAAATAATGCCCATCAATACAAATGAGACATTTTGTGCCTTACTTTGGCTAATTTTGGGGCTACAACCATTTGGCAGTAACCGTTTCCTGGATTCAATTCGAAGTAATTGTGATGGTATTCTTCAGCCTCATGGTAATTTGACAACTCTGTAATCTCAGTGACTATTTCATCATCAAAGTACTGTTGGAAATCTTCTTTGATTCTTTCAGCAAGAATTTTCTGTGATTCATCAACATAATATATCGCTGAACGGTATTGTGTTCCAATATCGTTACCTTGTCGGTTGAGTTGAGTAGGGTCGTGTACTGTGAAGAAGACCTCGAGGATGGTTTCGTACGAGATTATTGAATCATCGAAAATGATGTCGACAACTTCTGCATGGCCTGTTGAACCATTACAAACTGAATTATAATTCGGGGCAGGGTCATGCCCTCCTGCATAACCTGGTAAAGCGGATACAATTCCCCGCATATTCTTGTATGCTCCTTCTACACACCAGAAACATCCCCCGCCTAAGATTGCTCTTGCCATATCCTTCCCTGCGGATTATCGTATATTGACTTCTGTAATTTGCAATGGTACGAGGGGCGCCTGAAATCAAGATGAAGTATGGGCTTCGGAAAAGCCTCTTGAAGCCCGTAGTATGCTGGATTGGGACTGAATAACCTGACCATGCTAAATAGGGTAGGAAGACGGCCCTCGCTTGGAGGTCATGGAAATGGATGTGAGTTTTTCCGATTTAGGCATTAGTCCACAGATGTGCCATGAACTCAGACGCGCTGGGTTCGATGAACCATTCGAAGTTCAAAGAGAAACCATTCCTGATATGATGTTGGGAAGAGATGTTTGTTGTAGAGCTCCAACTGGGAGCGGTAAAACACTAGCATTCGGGATTCCTATGCTAGAAAGGGTAGGGAGAGGCGAGCCTAGTTTGCCCAAAGCACTAATTTTGACTCCAACCAGAGAACTTGCAGAGCAGATTCACGGAGTTCTTGACCCAATCGCTTGGGGATTGAATCTCAAAATTATGGCAATCTATGGCGGAGTCTCATATTCCAAGCAAATTCGAAGACTTGACAGAGGAGTAGACATTGTAGTTGCTTGTCCTGGAAGATTGTTAGATCTAATCGACAGGGAGAATGTTTTCTTGGATGAAGTGGAAATCGTAATTCTCGATGAAGCAGATAGGATGGCAGATATGGGCTTCACTGAACCTGTGTGCCAAATTTTGGAAGAATGTTCTCCAAAGAGACAGACCGTCATGTTCAGTGCAACACTTGATGATGAAGTGGCTGAAATAAGAGATAAATATCAAACAGCACCTCAGATTATAGAAATTGGTCCCGAGGAAGTTTCAGTCACAGAAATGAATCATCACTTCTGGTTAATGCCTAATTCGATGAAGAGTAGGATTAGCGCAGAAGCGATTCGTAAATCTGGCCGAGGATTCATTTTCTGTCGAACTCGTGCAGGTGTGGAAAGAGTCGCAGATGAGATGGAAGATGAAGGGCTGCGAGTTACTAGTATCCATGGTGGAATGCCACAGAAGAAGCGCTCTCAAGCGGTTGAAGATTTTACCGAGGGGCGAAGTCATGCAATTGTAGCAACCGATGTTGCAGCCCGTGGTCTTGATATCAAGGGAGTTCACTGTGTTGTCCATTACGACCCCCCTGAGAATGGTAAAGCGTTCAAGCATCGTTCAGGCCGCACAGCTCGAGCAGGCGGCTCAGGTAACGTAATCAGTTTGGTACAGAACCCTCAGAAGAAGAAATGGTCCACTATTCAGAAAGAAGTCGGTCTGAACATCAAATTCTCTACTCCGGAATTCAATGAAGTGATTCAACACGAAGATATTTCCCACATCTCGCCTCCAAGAAGAGGTGGCCGAAATTCCAGACAAAGGAAAGACCGTAGAGGTCGTCCAAATGATGGCGGTAACCGTAACAGAGATCGAAAGCACTACGGAAGAAGAAATGGTAGAGATGATACTAGAGGAGGAAACCGCGATTCTAGAGGTCAAAACCGTGGAAGATCTGGTGGCCGCGACGGCGGTCGTTCAGGCGGTCGTGATGGTGGCCGTTCAGGCGGTCGTGGCGGTGGTCGTTCAGGTGGCGGCGGAAAACCTCGATTCAATCGTAACAATCGCCCACCAAAAGGCCCAGGTAGAAGCCGTGGCCGTGGTGGGGACAACAAGAGGAAATCGCGAAACAATCACACTCGCAGATGAATGCTCTAGCCGTGCATCTGAAACAGGGTTTGATATACTTCAAGCGCTGAATGCTGCTTATGTATGGGCTGAGCAGTAGCAATAGTGCTCATAGTTCAAAGGCCAAATCTAAAATTGGAATTTCGATCATATTACTGATGTTTGTATCAATTCTAACTCCTCTAGCCAGTGCGCAAAATATCGAATATGCTGCAACAGGAGCTCCACTCAGTGAAAATCCGGAAGATGCCCCACTTACATACTCATATTCACCTGCGATTAGAGCCGCATTCGCCCGAGTAAGTGACCTCTCACAATATTCTGAATCCGAGTTAAAATCTACTTCAGAATGGGTCGTAGTAAGTTCGAAAAAGATGGGTGAACCCACTGGGCTTCTCTCTAATACATGGATTGTAGAAATCGAACCAGAACTCGCATTATCCCACTTCGCTAAGTTACAGGACAGCGGTGTTATCGAAGTTGCATATCCTCTAGTCGAGAGACAGATGACACCAAGATGGACTCCTAATGACACTTACTTTTCAGAACAATGGCACTTAGAAAACACCGGTCAAGACAACGGAGTTTCGGGTGAAGATGTCAACATCACTGGCGCTTGGAACAGCGTTCGTGGAACAGGAGTGGTTATTGGAGTGGTCGATGATGGTCTAGAATGGGACCATGAAGATCTATCAGCAAATTATGAATCTAATCTGGATTATGATTACTGCAATTATGATTCCGACCCAATGCCTGCAAGTTGGGATGCACACGGTACTGCGGCTGCTGGTGTAGCCGCTGCAATCGGTAACAATGGCGTAGGGGTCAGTGGTGCAGCGCCTGATGCATCTCTTGCGGGATTGATGTTAATCGCCTGTGGCAACTCAGATACTGATGAGGGGAACGCTCTTTCTCATCTAAACAATGATATCGATATTTACAGCAATAGTTGGGGCCCATCCGATAACGGTCAGACTCTATCTGGGCCTGGTCCATTGATGATTGCTGCTTTCGAGGATGATGCTTACAACGGCAGAAATGGTCTAGGAAATATAATCACATGGGCTGCTGGAAATGGATTATCAAGTGACGATGACTCTAATCTTGACGGCTACGCTAACAGCAGATTTACGATTTCAGTAACCGCTGTCGACCACGATGGTGACCAGACAAATTATGGTGAGCCTGGAGCCAATGTACTAGTTTCTGCTCCTTCTGATGGCAGTGGGGTTGGAATTACAACAACCGATAATGAAGGCAACAGTGGATATACAAACGGCGATTATACCAGTAATTTCGGCGGCACTTCAAGTGCTACTCCTCTAGTTTCTGGAGTTATCGCTTTGATGTTGGAAGCTAATTCTAATCTTACTTGGAGAGATGTTCAACAAATCATTGTAGAGAGTGCCAGAAAGAACGATCCAAACGATTCAGGGTGGAATACTAACGGCGCTGGCCACGAATTCAATCACAAATATGGATTTGGAGTAATCGATGCAGGTCATGCAGTTAGCCTAGCAGAAAACTGGACAAACCTAGGTCCTGAGGTTAACATTAGTAGCGGTACAATCACTGTTTCACAAACCATTCCAGATAATGAGCCCGACAATCCTGTTGTTTCAACGCACACAGTTTCTGAATCACTAATTGTAGAGTCTGTGGATATCATCTTCGATGCAGACCATTCATATCGCAGTGATTTGGATGTCACGCTCATTTCTCCAGATGGTACTGAGTCTGAATTGGTCAACTATTTCGCAAACCGTGATAGTGGTAATAATTACAACGAGTGGCAATTCAATAGCGTGCAACACTGGGGAGAAGTTTCTGCAGGAACTTGGACTCTAGAAGTCTATGATGATGGTAATCAGGACGAGGGAACATGGAATCACTGGGAGATTGTAATTCACGGTACTGAAGTTGATTTGGACAGCGACGGCGATGGAATCACAGATTCCAATGAGACAGATGTGTATGGCACAAACCCAGACAATCCCGATACCGATTCAGATGGATTGAATGACTATGTCGAAATTTTCACAACTGGAACAGACCCAGTTGACGCAGATACTGATGACGACTTCCTAAATGATGGAATAGAGGTCAATGTGAATAATACAGACCCATTCGACAATGATACCGACGATGATGGAATCACAGACGGCTTAGAAGTTCTCAATTATTTCACAGACCCGTTAGTTCCTGACCCAGACGCTGACTTAGACGGATATTATTGGTTCCAAGACTGTAACGATTCAAATCCTGACATCTATCCATTTGCATTAGAAATTCTCAATGGAATTGATGATGATTGTGACATGATGTGGGATGAAGGATTCAATGAAACAGATTCCGATAGTGATAATCTCTCGGACTATTCTGAATACCATGCCTATGGTACAAATTGGACTAACCTCGACACAGATGGCGACTTACTGAGCGACGGTGATGAGGTTCTAATCTACTTCACAGACCCTCTAGTAAAGGACAATGATTCAGATTCAGATGGCTGGTATTGGTTCCAAGATTGTAATGATACCAATCCTCAGATTAACCCTGATATTGTGGAATCTCTAGATGGAATCGATAATAATTGTAGAGATGGTATTGATGAAGATTTCATCGGCCAAGATTCGGACTCAGATGGACTACTTGATTTGGACGAGTTCAACAATATGTCCACCAATCCATTCGACCCAGATTCTGATGCTGATGGTCTAACGGATGGTGATGAGTACCTCAATTTGTCAACCGATCCTATGGACAAGGATTCTGATGATGACGGTTTGGAAGATGGCGTAGAGGTCCTAGAGACCTTTACTGACCCACTGGTTCCGGATTTAGATGAGGATTCAGATGGTTTCCGATGGTTCGAAGAATGTGATGATACAAATCCTCTAATCAATCCAAGCGAAGACGAATCTTGGAATGGATTGGACGATGATTGTGATGAGCAAATCGATGAGATAATCGATAGGCTTGCTTACATTTCATGGAGTCCAGATAGTGATATTTTGCTTAATGCTACTTTCGATAATCTCGAGTTGTCAGTCGTAGTAAACTTAACCGATGAAGAGAAAGAGAGGCTAGGTCTTTCGATTGTGTGGCTGAGAAATAACACGATTATCGGTAACGGTTCCACATTTAGCGAAGCTGCATGGAATTGTGATAACCAATCTGCTGATTTGGGAATAATTCTGTGCAACCATGATGGATTCATTGGGCCATGGATTATCAGTGCAATAGTTTCTGACGGAGTTCAGGATATGTATGTCACCTGGTATGTTTCCTATGAGGTATGGCATCCTCCAGAACCGGTTGTTAAAGATGAGGAAACAGAAGATGCATCTTCGGATTTCGATGTTACGACCAACCAAATTTTATTCTTAGGACTTGGAGTTCTGATAGTGATTCTACTGGTCATGCTAATTTCCGGAGGCAAAAAACCACCAAAAGCAGAACAATCAGTCTTTGTTAATCCGAGGTATGAGCCAATGGGCAATCAGTACTCCTCAGTACCTGGGGCTCCAAGTCTGCCCCCTCCTCCGGGAGCCTTCAAGCAATGGTAGAATCATTCATCATGCTTAGTCCACTCAGTATCTGCTTGACCGCGATACCAGTTCTCACCGTTGTACTTCAGCCATGAAAAACCGAATTCATCAGTTTGGTCTGGTGGAATTTCAATTGAAGGAATCATATCTATATGAGGCAAATCTTTCTGTTCTGCTTCTACCAATGGAGCTTGTTCCACATCAGTCATTGGCTCAAATTCTTCAGCAGCCATGAGCAACTCAGCATTCTCAAACTTGTCATCTAATTCAGAACGTAGGCGTTCTAGGCGAATACCTTGGTGTGGACCTAGTAATCTCAGCATTAGACTGTATTCCCACTTCAATGCAACTTGCTCTAATTCTTCTCTTGAATTAGATTCATTCAACTGTTCTTCATAGCGAGCACATCGTGAATTACGAGTAACGAAACCAAAGGCAATCCATGCAAAAATCGGGACTCCACCAAAGATACCGATTAAGTCCCAAGCGCCTAGTCCTATGTTTCCAATTTGAATTTCGAAACTGTCAACAGGTGTATCAGTGGGATCTAACGGGTCTGTTCCTGCTCTGATTTCATCAGCGTCAGTCCACTCATCATTGTCATCATCAGCATCAGCATTGTTGCCGATACCGTCTCCATCAGTGTCTAGACATTCCAGAGGGTTGTCCCAGAACGCATCATCTCCGTCCATACATTTGTCTGCATCTAAGTCTCCAGGGGATGCAACGCGAGGTAAGATGTCGATAGTATCGTTATATCCATCATTATCGAAATCGTTCAGATATGGGTCAGCATCTGTTCCAGATTGGTTGTCTCCCAATCCGTCTCCGTCAGCATCTTCCCACTGTGTAGGGTTCTCTGGGAATAAGTCATACAATCTTCCAGTAGGGTTGTCACCATATCCGTCACCATCCATGTCAGACCATTGAGTAGCATCAGTAGGGAATGCATCAGGGCTGTTTCCTGTACGATTATCTCCGTATCCATCACCATCAATGTCGCCCCACTGAGTAGCATCATCTGGGAATTTGTCAGCTCCGATACCCATCGGGTTGTCTCCCATTCCATCTCCATCCGCATCTTCCCATTGTGTAGGGTCGTAAGGGAAAGCATCGGCTAGGTCATCAATACCATCACGGTCAGAATCAGCATACCTGCTTGCATCATTTGGATATGCATCTCCTAAGTTTCCTTGCGGATTGTCTCCATATCCATCACCGTCAGAATCTTTCCATTGTGTTGGGTCGAATGGGAAATCATCACTTGAATCAGGATACCCGTCACTGTCTGAATCTAGGTGCTCTGTTGGGTCAAGTGGGAAATCGTCTCCCTCATCGGACCAACCATCTCCGTCAGTGTCCAAGCAGCCATATCTATCGATTGTAGAATTACCAAAGACAGTAGGGCATGAATCTCCGGCATTGCCAAACTCTTCGTCACCATAGGTGTCGCCATCTGTATCGTATTGTTGAGTGGCATCTAGTGGGAATACGTCTGAGTTATCTCCTACTCCATCTCCATCCGTATCTGACCATTCTGATACGTCGTCCTTGAACGGATCTAGAATATCTGGGCGGCCATCTCCGTCAGCATCAGGACAGCCTTTCTCGAATTCAAATGTGGAGTTACCTGGTATTCGTGAGCAATAATCTTCGTAATCATCGAATCCATCATTGTCATCATCATAATCTTCCAAAGCGTCCATACAACCGTCATCATCCAAATCGGATGCATTGGTTCGAATCCAACCAGTCATCCCTTTAGGACAATTATCTAGAGTATCATTTAGCATATCGTTGTCATCATC
>PAZU01000050.1 GCA_002715725.1 Methanobacteriota archaeon
ATCATCGTTCCATACACCGTCTACCCATCGAGGGTCAACTCCACCTTCGCCGAGGTAAGTCTTGGTGTCATCATCGAGGAAGGCATCTCCATAAGCATCGTTGAACGCTTCGAACATACCTTCTAGGAAATAAGATTCAGCAGAGTTATACATGTCTGTGTCAATGATGTAGATGCTTCCAGGACCTTCAACTAAGACCAGGTTTTCCATGTGCTCATACATGATTTCATCAGCAACCGCTTGAGCAGCAGTGACTTGCTTCAAGTGAATATCTAATACTCCTGAAACGAATCCAGTTTTTGTAATATCCATTACTGCATTAATCGCAGTACCTGTGGCTCCCACTACCTGTGGAGTAAATGCGATATTGAGTTGACTAACTTCTGTGGAACATGGAACAAGGGTGTCTTCAGAACATGAATATGATGTCAACTGTTTGTATGATAGAAGTCCATTCTTAATGTCGTAATTATCTACTTCTTTCTTCAGAGTAACATCGTAGGTTACTGGTCCAATTCTTTCGTATTGAGGATCTGAATTATTCAAAATTACATCGTCAACATTTGTTATATGCCATGCATAAAAATCCCTTTGTGAGGTAGACTCTGTCCAATCATCACTTACTTCGGTACAAAGTGTATTTTCACAGATGTCGTCCTTTACTTTCATCGCAACAGCTTCTTCAACTACCGCTGGTACTTGTCCAGTGGCATAAGAAGCCAAAGCCAAATTCAGAGAAACCAAAACTAAGCCAGTAGCGACAAGGATTGCATTCAGAGGTTTAAGACCCATACCCCTCGACACAACCATTCAGCATTGAACCTTGCGCAGGAAATCATGCGCTAAAGTCACTCTGTGCCAGAAATACTGCCATCGGCTTCCATACGATACAATCTGACGGTACTAGTCGCCCCGCGCATCGCTAATGGAGAGCCAGAAATCGCAACGATTCTGTCGCCTGCCTTGATTGCACCATTTTCTGCAATCATTCGTATGGCATTCTGCATCGTTTGAGACCCCCTTTCATGTTCTTTGACAATCACTGATTGTACCCCGGGTAACAAGTTCATTCTACGTGCAGCACGAATACGGTCTGTAACTGCAGTAACAACCACATCGGGTCTGTAACCTGTAACAAGTCTAGGTGCGTTACCATGCTGAGTTGCTACAATGATCTGTTTAGCACCAGATGCTTTGGCTAATTCAACACCTGCGTGAGCAACTGCTCTGGTGGAACGGAATTTGGAAAGAACGCCCGGAGTTCCACCAGATGAATCCAAGCCTTCTTCTGTGGCTGTAGCGATTCTATTCATGGTTTCTACAGCAGCAACCGGATGGTTTCCAGATGCGGTTTCACCTGAAAGCATCACAGCAGTACTACCCTGTCTAATCGCAGTTGAAACATCACTTACTTCAGCACGAGTTGGCCTAGGATTGAGTGTCATAGATTCAAGCATCTGTGTAGCAACTATTACTACCATTCCGCGCATCAATCCGGCATCGATAATCATCTGCTGCGCTAGTGGTACTCTCTCCAGAGGAATTTCAACCCCTAAATCACCTCGAGCAACCATCACCGCATCTGCTATATCTAAAATTGAATGAAGATTTTTTAGAGCAGCAGGGTGTTCTATTTTTGCAATTATTGGAGTATGCAAGCCTGCGGCCTTGACAGCATCTTTTGCAGGCCGCAAGTCTTCAGCACTACGAACATAAGATACTGCTATCCAATCTGCTCCCGTCTTTAGCGCATGGTCAAGAGCCAATTTGTCTTTCTCGCCAATGGCGGGCAAATCGATTGTTGTCCCTGGCAAATTGATCCCTTTTCTGCTAGTTACGGGACCTCCGTCTTCTACTAGGCAATCAACAAATGAACCTCTCTCGCCACCGGTCTTGACTACCGATAATCGGATTAAACCATCAGCGATTAAAACCGAGTCTCCAGGGCTGAGTTCCGAAGATAAACCATCGTATTCGACGGGGAGTTCATCACCATCATGCTCCTTTTTACCACATAGAAATCTGATGTTGTCACCATTGTTCAGAAGTCTAACTCCACTAAATTCACCAAGGCGTAATTTAGGCCCGGGTAAATCTGCTAAAATGCATGTCTTGCGGGTTTCGGTTTCCATTGAACGAATTCTCTCATACAACTCAGTTTTCTGTTCTGGTTCTCCATGAGAATAATTTAGTCTAAATACATCTGCTCCAGCATCAAAAACTGACTGCAGTGTAACAGGGTCCCAAGAAGCTGGGCCGATTGTGGCCACTACCCTTGTCCTTCTCATGATTGATTCTCAAGGCTTCAGACCTAAAGAACTCCCTATATATTATACAGAATTCACCGGATTCCGGTTCCATAAGCAACGAATTCGAGGGTTCCGAGTTTGTTTTGTTGTCCGCCTTTTACTTTGTTCATGACCATAGAAGTTTCAACTCGAACATTGATAACTTCGCTCCAGCCTTCACCTAGGGCTTGTTCTCTCAAACGTTGCATAACCTCTGCTCTTCCATAAGTTAGGACTTTGTCAAAGGATTGAATCTGGCCACCAAAAATAGATTTAATTTGACCGATGAACAATTGCCACCAAGAAGGTGCTACGGTAATGTTCGTCATTACCAATCCACATTGTGAAATATTTTCTAGATTGATTGGTCGAGATAAAGTGTGAATATTGTCTCCTCCGACAAGTTGTGCGACTCTTTTCTCTCTAACAAGCAATTTTTTCTGATGACTCGATTGATGAAGTCCTCCAAAAAGCATTGAGTAAATGAATGCAAGCGGGAAAAACAACGCAAAAATACTCACAATAACGATCAAGAACAATACAAGTAATGCTCCCGTGCCATCAACTTCGTACATGCTATCACTCTTGTTCTACAATAACTGCAGTTCCATATGCGAATAATTCAGCAGCACCGCCAGCCACGCTACTGGTTGCGAATCTAACATTAACTACTGCATTCGCACCACGCTGAGCACCATCCATCATCATCCGTCCTAGTGCTTCTGTACGTGCTTCCATCAACAATTCAGTGTATGCTTTCAGCTCTCCACCGACAATATTCTTCAAGCCAGCCAGGATATCTTTTCCAATGTGCTTGGCTCTAACTGTTGAGCCGGTTGCAACTCCTAGCGACTTAGTAATTTTGAAACCGGGGATGGTCTCAGTGTTGGATGTCATTATCTCCATGATTCAACCCTTCAGTTGGAGGCGTATCAACATTTAGATGGAATCCGCTTTCTGGTAAATCGTGTAAAGAGTGGTACATATTGTACAAAACTATTGTTAATGCAATGTAAAATATGCCGCACATACTAGAGGTAATAACAGAAGTTTTCGCTATCCACGCATAGTCTCCACCACCCGCGCCTTCCATGAATTTTGCAACAATTTCCGAAGAAAGGTAGGCTTTCCAAACTTCTCCAATAATCGATATCGCTCCAAATGCAATTCCAAAGTGTAACATTTTTTCGTTTTGCGTCCAAAACATTGCTATTGCTGGAACTCCAACTAAAATAGCCAGTACTGCGAAAATTTGTGAAACTTCAGTGACATACGAGTCTTCTAAGTCATCCATCATTTCCATGTAATATTGGTAATCTTCCCATTCAGATAAGGAGTAATTGTATTTTCGCTGCTCATCTTCTGTTCCGTTAGTAGGATATTCTCCAGGGTCCTTCGGCTCATTTCCGAATGAGTAATGGTTGATTCCATTGATTCCAAAAATTTCTAGATAGAAAAAGTTAGCAACAGTAAATAAAAGCATAATTCCGAGGAATATAGCAAAAATTCTTGCCCACCAAGGGCTATGGTCATTGATTGAATTAATGTCCATTTGAATCACAATATCGGTTGATTTCTCAGCCACTCCAAATCAGAAATGTACAGTTGTCTAATATCATCTAATCCCAATACTAACATTGCTAATCTCTCTAATCCCATGCCCCATGCACATACTGGATCTTTGATTCCTAAAGGCTCGGTAACTTCCGGTCTGAATATTCCAGCACCGCCAAGTTCCAGCCATTTTCCTCGCCACTTAACTTCGACTTCTAGTGAAGGCTCTGTGTAAGGGAAGTATGCTGGGCGAACTCGAACTTCGGGATAACCCATTTTTTCGTAGAATGTTTTCAAGGTTGTAACCAACATTCCTAGATTGGCACCAGGCTCCATTATTATTCCTTCAATTTGGTGAAATTCAGGTAGGTGGGTTTTGTCTATACTTTCCTTCCTAAATACGCGGTCAATAGCGAATACTCTACACGATTTTTCAGGATTATTAGCAAGATATTGGATTGTGTTTACCGTGGTGTGAGTTCGAAGCAATCCTTTTTGTGAGATTTCAGGGTCGAATTCACCTCCCCATCCGGTTGATTCGGTATGCCCTCCATGTTCGTGGATTGCTTTCCAATCTGCTAACAATTTCGGATCTAACTCAATCTGTTTAGGGTTGTCGAGGTAGAATGTATCTTGCATCTCTCTAGCGGGATGGTCTTGGGGGATGAATAGAGCATCCATGTTCCACCCAGCAGTTTGAACATAATCATCTACCAATTCTGAAAAACCCATCTCTAAGAAAATCGAGCGGATTCGTTCGATTAGTGCTTGCATTGGGTGGCTTCTACCAGATTTTGGCATCGATGCTTCCAGAGATACATCATATGGTCTAAATTCAGCATTTTTCCAGTCGTCACTCTGCAGTAACTCAGGGGTAATCTCTGCTATTTTTACAACTTCTTCTAAGTCAGATGGCGGAACTTGCATTCCAGTTGAGGTAATCGACCATGTGCGAGTAACCGCTTCAACGATTTCAATGAGATTCTTACGTCCTTTGAAGTGTTCGATTAGAGGGTTATCGATTGTTGGTGATTCAATAAAAGCCTCTCTATCAGCAATTTGTTTTGATACATTGTCAGGATTTTCACAAGAAAATTTACCAGCATCAAGTGTGACACCAAGGCCTTTCAACAATCCTACGCCAGGACCGGCTTCGTGCCTTTCGAAATTTGCAGACAAATCTTTCATGCTCGCATCTTTATTTGAAGATATGAACTCCCACAGCCTTGCTTCAAGCAAACCAAATTCCTTGGCTTTTTGTCCTTCAATACCTAGTATTACACCAGTTTCACTAGTTTCACTAATCTTAACATGACCCCGATTTGAAAGTCCATGTCCAGCTGCTACAGCAACCGCTTGATCATCCCAGTCACACGCCTCTAGAACTTCTTCTAGAGTCCAGTTTCCTTCTCTCTGCCGTATGGCGCGAAGCATTCTCCTCTCGGGGTTAGTCAACTCCGCCATGTTACTCCCTGTAGCGAATAGGTCTTGAATGCCTTGGCGGATTAGATATAAATCTAGATTTTTCCACATTTTTTAGATTGGCTGGATGCAGAAATAGCAGTACTGCGGTCTATGGTTGAGGAGCCAACGGAGGGACTCGAACCCCCGACCGTCGGATTACAAATCCGAAGCACTACCAGCTATGCTACGTTGGCGATGTATTGGCCGAGCAGAATTCCCTTGATGAATGCGTCGGCAATACAATATCCTCTAACTGGTTGGGTGAAGCATGGCTGGAGATAATTTCCTCAATGCTGCCGGCATTGAAAAACATGGAAATGACACAATCTTCAGTTGGTGGGCTAAGTTCCAAGAGGCTAAGGCTGCAGGTAAGCCTGCTGTAAACGGTACAATCGGCGCCCTGCTCGAAGATAATGGCAACCTTGCAATTAACAAAGTTGTGGATTCTGCTGTTAGAAAAGCACCAGAGCAGGAAATTTCTGCCTATGCTCCACTCGCAGGTCTTCCTTCATTCTTGGATTTGACCAAGACATTGGCATTTGGTGATGCTCGTGAACAACTTGAGAATTTAGGATTTAACTTTGCATCAACAGCCAGTCCAGGAGGTAGTGGCGCACTTTATCTTGCAGCGAATAATTTCCTTAGTAAAGGCCAATCAGCACTTCTAAGAGACAGACACTGGGGGCCATACAAAGGGTTTTTGCAAAACAATGGTCTTGTGTATGAAACATGGCCCTTAATTCCCCCAAGTGGAAATGAAGAGCACCCTTACTTTGCTAGGGGAGAGTTTGAAGGAAAATTGGAGCAGCTATGCTCCTCACAAGACAAGGTAATGGTTTGGTTGAACGATCCCGCACACAACCCTACCGGTTTGTCAATGACTCCTGAAGGACGCTTTGCATGTCTGGAGTCATTTGTAGATTCAGCCTTGAAAAATCCCGATGTTGGACATACTCTACTTCTCGATTCTGCTTACAGTTTGTATGCTGATGAGACTCACGCATGGGCTGACACAATTCTCGATTCCATTGAGAATGGGATGCTTTGGCCGGAAAACTTGCTGATTTGTGTTGCGATTTCTCTTTCGAAATCTCATACAATCTACGGTTTGAGGACAGGTGCTTTAGTTAGTATGCATCCTGAGAAAGAAGTTACAGACAGACTGGATACTGTCATGTGCGTTACCGCTAGACAAACATGGAGTGCCACTCCTAGAGTTTCTCAATATTGTGTGAGTGAAATGCACTCATCAGAAGAGGGTGGCCAAGCATGGGCTAAAGAAAGAGATCGCCTGAAGAAGTTGCTTGATGATAGAAGAAATACACTGATTTCTGAATGCGAAAAACTTGGTGTCCCTCTAAACCCGACCATGGACGGATTTTTTGCTTGGCTAGAGGCTGATGACCCTAGTGATATTGCTCACAAATGCGCTGAGAATGGCGTGTTCCTCGTACCGCTAACTGGAGGAGTTAGAATCGGGCTGTGTGCTTTACCTTTGGATGAAGTTTCCAAAGTCGCTGAAGCATTGAGTAAGGCTTTGAGTTGATTTTATGAAAAACCGGCGAGAAAATTTCCTTATTTCGGGAATAGTCTTGATTGTTTTTGGAGCATTATTTTCACTAGGCGTGAATATTGCTATGGGTGGAGTAGTAGGCATTAGTGGAATTGTTTGTTTCATAATTGGAATGTCTGTTCCAAGCCAGATGGGTATGAGCCCCGAAGCAGTGGCTGAGTGGAAGCCATCGATGGAAAGATTACCTGATGCTGGAAGGTTCATGTATCGGGTTGATGTAACAATTGATGAACCAATAAAATCCACAATTCTATGTGGACCCTGTGGCAATTTAGAGACTGTTGATGGGCCAAGGCCTTCAGAATATACTTGTCAAGTATGTGAGAAATTATTGTGGTCTAGTGAAGAAGAATGATTCCTTGAATACACAAGCCTCATGACCATCATTCATTTGGATTAAATCATGCCTGCGGTTAGACTGGATGGAAAATCCTGTGCAGCCGACCTCGAAGAGAGGCTGAAAATTCGTATTTCTAATTGCAAAGTCCAACCACATTTAGCGGTATTAATCGTGGGGGATGATCCTGCGTCGCACGTATATGTGAGAAACAAAATTCGTTCATGTGAAAGATTAGGAATCAAATCTACACATATCGAAATGCCTGCTGAAACTTCACAAGAAGAAGTTGAAAAAGCAATCATTTCTTTGAATGAGGACAACTCTCTTCACGGTATTCTTATTCAATCTCCTCTGCCTTCACACATGGATGAAGAATCTCTTACAGATTTGATTGACCCAAGCAAAGATGTTGATGGTTTCCACCCTCAAAATCTTGGAAGGATTGTACAAGGGCGCCTCGATGGAATGATTCCTTGCACCCCTGCTGGCGTCATGGAAATGTTACGTTGGGCCAAGGTAGATATGACCGGTAAAAAGGCCGTGGTGATTGGGCGTTCTTTCAATGTTGGAATGCCTCAAGCCTTGTTATTAGCTTCAAAAGGTGCTGATGCTACTGTTACAATTGTTCATTCGAGAACTGTCGACGCTCAGGCTGAATGTTTGTCTGCCGACATTGTTATTGCAGCAGTAGGTAGGCCTGAAATGGTCAAGAAAGATTGGGTTAAGACAGGTGCTATTGTCGTCGATGTTGGAATCAATCGAGTTGATGATTCTAGCCGAGAAAGAGGTTGGAGATTGGCAGGGGATGTGCACCCAGAAGTAGCGGAAGTAGCTTCTCTGCTTTCCCCGGTTCCTGGTGGTGTAGGTCCAATGACCGTTGCAATGTTAATGGCAAATACAGTTACTTCCGCGGAAGCCCAACATTCTTGAGTTACACCCTCTAGAGAATAACATGGACCCGAGGCACCCGAACATCGCCTTTGCTGCGAATACTGGTGCTTTGCTGTCATTCATCGCTTTGTTATTCTCTTTGTTTCTTCCTTTTGGTACTCCAAGGGGCTGGGGTAATGTCGAAACAGTGTTGCTCGTAATTATTCCTCTTTCTTTGGCCCTTTCTTGGTGGGCTCGAAGGGAACATGAAATTCCTGTTGTACATGATCACGGTTCTTCTTCAGCACAGTATGAAGCGATGGAAGATTTGCCAACCATGGTAAGTTTAGATGATGCTCATGATTCAGTTAATCCGAATACTGCAGCAGTAATCGAGTCGATTATCGGTACTCAAGTAACACAAAATGAATCTGCTGTAAGCAGTGCCATTAATGCTCTATCACAGGGTAAAATTGGTAAATCTTCAGCTGCTGCAGTTTCCAATAATGATGTTGACCACACTGAAGTAAATGCCAGCCAGTTTGACTCTAGAGGATTCCAAACCGAAGGCTTTGCTTCTATTCCTTTGCCAGAAATGCCTCCGCTCGAATTGCCAGATGTACCGCCAATGGCAGACTTACCAGCTATGCCTGACTTAGATGATTTACTGAATGAAGACGAATCTTCAGCTGCACCACCACCTTTAGACTTACCAGAATTACCGGATTTCTGAGTTGTTAATATGTGGACCGAATCTGTGGATTTGCATTGCCATTCTTGGCACAGTGATGGATTACATTCGCCAACGGAAATGGCTGAAAGAGCATTTCATTCAGGTGTAAAAGTATGGTCATTAACAGACCACGACACCAACACAGGTTGGCAAGAAGCTAGTGAGGCTTGTGAAAAGTTGGGAATGCGTTTCATCCCTGGAGTAGAGATTACTTGTGAAGTTGAACTTGAAAGTAATACCCAAAATCCTTCATCTTGGCACCTACTTGCCTACTTCCCAGAAGGAGCATCACAAGAGTTCAGTGATTGGTTATTGAATTTGAAAGAAGCACGAGTTCCACGAATGAAATTGATGTTGAAAGCACTCGCAGAAATGGGGCATGAAATTCCATTAACAGATGTTGAAAAATTTGCAGAAGGTGCTCTTGGTAGACCCCATTTAGCCAGAGCAATGATGGAACATGGCGTTGTTGAGTCTGTTTCAGAAGCATTCGAAAAATGGATCGGAAATGGCGGTCCTGTATTCAGAGAGAGACCTCTGCCTACTGTTTCTGAAGCGGTAAAAATGGTGCAACAATCAGGAGGTTTGACTTCCTTGGCTCATCCGTATTACTATGGAATTGAAATTGATGTTCTAGTTCCTACTTTGTTACGATTAGGCGTAGATTGTATTGAAGCAGTTCATAATTCACACCCTGATTCTTATCGTTGGGAATTAATGCAACAAGGATTACCGATTTCGATTGGAGGCGACTCTCATGGAACAGAAA
Organism: Methanobacteriota archaeon; assembly: GCA_002715725.1. Taxonomy (GTDB): domain Archaea; phylum Thermoplasmatota; class Poseidoniia; order Poseidoniales; family Poseidoniaceae; genus MGIIa-K1. Next base: position 9,592 of record PAZU01000050.1, read on the forward strand.
ATCGTCCTTCTCCGGGGAAAATCTGTGCTCCAATTAAGCATTTACACCCTTGCTTCCGCCCATGAGATTGTCCCATATCAAAGCGGCTTCAAAAAGCAGAATTATTGGTAGAGATACCAAAAATAACGACAATGGGTCAGGTGGAGAGAATGCCGCTCCTAGAACAAAAGTTGTGAACCAAATGTGCCGGCGATAGGCCAGCAGTGTCGCACGGTCTACTGCTCCAGATTGTAAAGATAGCATAGTAATTAATGGAGCCTGGAATCCAATCACGCATGCTAAGCAAAGACTGATTATGAAACCAATAAATGATGATAATCGCCACTCCGTGGATAAGCCTGCAGATTGTGCATCTGTTGCTAAATAATCCAATAGCATTGGGGTTAGTAGATACCATGAGTAAATTAGGCCAGCCGTAGCTAGGATTATGGCAAATACCACTGCAATAATGACACTAAATGCAGGTCTAGGGCTCTTCTTTGCGAGTCCACTTTTCCAGGCCCCATCAACAATTAATGCCAAAACTGCTAATCCTGCACCTAGCCACGCTCCGACTCGCACTTGTAGCATAATGAATTCAACTGGAGTTAGGATGATGATATTCACACCTTCTGGAACTAATCCTACCTCTAGCAACCAATCAACAACTCTGTGAGAGATTGGAATTCCGATTGCTATTCCTATTATGAATAAGGCCACAATAAGTTTCATTCGACTCCGGATATGATTTGAAATTTGCTTGAACAGATTCCTTATTTCAGGATCTATCGTGAAGTCTTCATCCATTCACTCTTCCTCCCACAAATGGGATGGAGTAGAATCAATCAATGAACGGCCAGCTTGCTTCAACCTCTTTAATCTATGAATTACGAAGCCAGTCATCCACATGGATGGCAATGATAGTGCTATTGCTTTCCACATTTGATCTTCACCATAATCATTCAATATTCTAACCTCTATTACATCATCAAGTTCATCTGCACTATTGTGTAGAATGACTAGGTGCCATAATTTGGCATCGGTTACGGTGACATCGACGGTCTTACCAGGTTCTACTTGGTACACTGTCTGATTCGTTACAATCTCAGACCAATTGATTACTCCTTGGTCCATTGCACTCACTGATTCATCTACCCAAATTATGGAGAATTGAAGTATGAGAGATTCATCTAGATTAGTAATTGAAGTCGTAACTTCGTCACCATATGATAGTGGTGTAAGAATTTCGTAGGTTGAATCACCTCCTCCCAATCTCATCGAAACTCTGTCATCGACATTACTCTCCTGATAAGAAACAGCCGATAATACAAGGAAGAGAAGAACTAAGGTTGCAGCACCTTCCCAGAATGTGTGATTTACTACTTTCTTTTTGGTTACTCCTTCGAACATTCCACCATGGTCATTACGCATTCTGGGTTGAAGGTGGTGGATAAATAATGCACCAATTCCTCCCACAATCATTCCTAGCGGTATGTCTACAAGCCAGTGAATTCCAAGGTAGGCGATAGTGAATACGAATAGAATCGTATTAATCACTATGAATAGGTGATAAGGCCAATGTGTCCATTCACGTATTTTGATTCCTTTTTCCTTGCAGTGCAACCAATTTAGAAGAATAATTCCGAATGGAATTGCTACATGTAATGAAGGAACAGCATTGTCCAATGGGTCATGCGTTGCATAGAATACCGTGTACCATCCATCATGATACAGTAGTGCTTTCATGCCGGGAATCCATGATGATGTAACCTCTACATTTAGGAAAAGGTAGTACGGAACCGCAAGGGCATAGATTAGAAGATAATTCAGAGTGACTTTGTCAGTCATGTCTCTTTCACCAACATATGCGAAATAGACTGTAGTGATGTAAATCAGGAAGAGGTATATGAACAGGTAATGAAAGTTCAAGAATTCAGTCAACCATGCGTTTTCGAATGTTTGTTGAACCCACAGAGTGATGTCTCCTTCGAAGGAATAAATCCAATCAGTCCAATTGCCGGTTTTGATTTTAATCGGTTCATTTAGGTCATCTGTAAGAGATTTCCATTTTATGATGAAAAGGTAACCTAGTGCGTGCAGGTAGTACCTTTTATCGTGAATTACTTGGAAAGCCGTATTAAGTGGAGTCCTAGTGTGTTCACGCCCTAAAGTGAACAGCCAACAGATAATGGGGGTTAGGATTAGGATTAATCCCATCATTACCCAGTACGGACTCATTGTTTAACCGCCCTTAGCCTACGGCTATGAGTATTTTCACTCCGCAGCACTTAATCGGTTTCTTTCATCCTCTGCTTTGGCAACTTCGATACCATCTTCGACATCGACTCGTCGGAGAATAATCGCTCCAGCTACAATTAGTAGGGAGATGGCGAAAATACCAACTCTAGAATCAAACATTACTGTCATCACTGCATAGATTAGCGGTCCTAGTAAGGCAGCAACTTTACCAAAGAATCCAAAGAATCCGAAGAATTCTGCAGATCTTGTTTCTGGAACCATCTGCCCAAACATGGAACGTGCCAATCCTTGCGAACCACCTAGCAGGGCTCCAGCAAACACTCCAAGAAGTAAGAATTGGAAGAACACGCTAATTCCTAGAGGTGCCCAAACTAATGAGCGAGCGGTTTCAGGGATGAAGTCTAGAACTCCATCGCCCAGACTTGTAGGGTGTTTCTCTCCAAGACCGGTTTTCCCATCGAAATCTCCTCCAACAATACTGTATGAGAATCTAGATTCATCCATGGATTCAGATAAATTCGCAATAGTAGATTCGCTCAACGTGACATTCATTGGGATGGGTGCGTCATTATCATCAAATGCCCATTCGACAGCATATCCCTGCCTCTTGACATCTTCATTTTGCTGAACTGGTAGAATCTCTTCATATTCTAGAGCCCACTTTTGCTCGTCGTCATCCGGAAGTGCAGCAATATTGTTGACACCTTCTCTTGCTTCGACAACGTAAGTTTCTCCATCTGCATCCCAACTATATTGGATGTCGTATTCCTCGTGCTTTTCTAGTTCGAGAGGTGCAAATGATAGTGCACCGATAATTACTACACACCAGCAAACTAATGAGAATTGTAGCGCTTTCTTAGTGCCCCACTTATCCGCTAGTTTGGTAAATCCGATGGCTGCTGGTGCAGCAACGAATTGTATAATCAGAATTGTTAAAATTAATCCAGTTGTTGTTAGGCCGAGTACTACAATACCAAACACACCTGCAAGAGCGGTTACAGAATTGATTCCATCGATGAAGCAGAAGTAAGCCAACATGTAGATGAATAGTGTTTTGAAACTCTTGATATCTTTCAGAGTGGAGATAACTTCTCCAAGAGCCATCTTTGTTGATGCAATTAGCCCCATAGGCTCCATCTCATCCTCTATGTGGGGTTCTGGAACCATTCTGAATGTCATTTGAGCGAATCCAAGCCACCATATTCCAGATGATGCCATGACGAATGGTATTACCCAACTTCCATCGAGGTTTAGTACCATGATTAGGTGGACTACTAGCAACAATCCTCCTCCAAGATAACCTGCAGCGAATGCCTTGTTTGAGATTGCATCCATTTCGGATTCATCTCCCATATGCGGTAGAAGTGCATTGTAAAATACGCCAGCTCCATTTAATCCAACATTTGCAACCATGAACATAATTGTGGCCCATATCCAACCAATAGATACTCCTAGGTAAGGGGATAAAGCGAGTAGTATACAAGAAATGGAACCGACCCAGGTTAGAGTTCGAAGCCACCATATTTTGATCATTCTTCTATCAGCAATTACTCCTAGTGAAGGCGCACATATCGCTACAAGCAATGCTCCGATCATTACAGCGGCAGAAAACACTGCATCTGCGGTCCATTCAGAACCGAGAATTTTCGTGGAGATTCCATTTGCTTCAGCGAAAAGATATGCGAACCATGCAGGGAATACTGCAGTAGTTACAGATGTCTCAAAAGCACTCTTACCCCAATCATATGCACAATATCCTCGTACGCGTTGGTCTTCTGCCATACCTCGCACTGAGTTTCACCGCTTATGATAGTTGGGCCGGTTTCAAATTCCGGCACATGGTTCAATAACGAAATCGTTTCATCCCGAATCGATGGAGATGGTTCAGCGTCCCGAAAATACGCATGCTTCCTTGGTTGAAGCAATGCGTAGTATGGATGGTGTTGAATTTGATTTACGATTAACTGCAGATGAACAATTAGTTGTACATCATGACCATGTAGTATCTATTCCAAAAGATAAACTCGAGGGGAGAACAAAAATTGTGGAGGAGTGGGATTTAGCCGAATTAGAAAAGTTTGGATTTTGCTCTTTTGAAAAGTTGATGGCGGATAGGGAATGGTTAGTGCCATGGCAAGAGCATTCTAAAGTCGCTTGTTTGGAAATAAAGCGATGTTTGCCTAGTATCGAAAAGGAGCCTACAAAACGTATGGCTAGGGTGATGCAACTTGCCAGTGAGATGGTTGATGAAGCTGGAATACATGATGAGGCTGCAGTGTTTTATGCATTCCACAAACCAATGAGTAAGGTTGCTAAGTTATCTGGTTCTAAGCGTCCTTGGTCGAGATTGTTGCCAGTGGTTCCTAGAACAGGTTCGCACAATAGCAAGCGTCTTCGTGCCCTACCTCAATTCGTGTTGCATTCTTTCAACAGGTTGATGAAAAAACAGAAAAATTCTGGTGCTCCAATGATGCCTTGTGCAGTAGATTATTTTGAAGGGTTCAAGCGTTATCTACATCTTGGAAGACCAGTAGGTCTCAAAGGCCGACAATTGAACAGATTGAGGAGTATATTGGGTGATTATCCGGTTTATGTTTGGCCTGGTCACCCTTACATGGAAAGAGACCTTTTGAGTGCAGGATTATCAATCCTAACGGATTATCCAGATCCTTCTATGATACTGCCATGTGGTAGCAAAAGGTGGTTAAGGCCTGCTACAATGCCATTGACTGATGAACAATGGAAGGGCTTGGCTGAGGGGATAATTCCTGAAGATGTCGCTCCGTGGCATGAGATAAGTGATGAGCAACTTGGTTGGAAAGCAGTTAGAATGATTGGGCACAGAGGTTGTGGAAAGACACCACGACCTGTAATTCAATCTATATGACGTAGACTCTGCTCTTCAGCAATGTATTTTGGACGATAAATCGGAATCCCCTTTCCATTTCGCATTACTGTTCTCTCATCAACAATTTGAGCGCCAATTCCTGCAACTCTTGCCCACCCAAAGAATGTAGTGTAATATTCAGGGTCTTGTAATCCCACATAATTCAACAAGGTGCCACTTGCAATGTCAACATTGGCATTTGGATTGCTGATTTTTGGGTTCTCAGATAGAACCATTGGAGCAATTTGACGCAGCACTCTGATGATTCTGAAATATTCGTCGTCCGGACAGATTTCTTCACCTAGAGCGAATTGTGCAGTAGCTCTAGGGTCTTCTGCTCTGAGTACAGCGTGACCAAAGCCAAAGACTGGCCGCTTCGCTTCAAGTTCCCCTCGAACGAATCTTTCTACTTCGGCAGGGTCTGATGTCCCAATACGCTTGACGAATTCAAAGCAGGATTGGTTTGCCCTGCCATGCAATGGTCCGGAAAGAGCGTTCATTGCTCCAGCCATCGAGGAATATACTGTAGCATGCCCACTAGCCACGGCTTTACCGGTGAATGTAGACAAATTACCTCCTCCATGGTCCATGTGTAGCACTAGGTAGGTTGACAATACTCTATTCATTACAGCCTTGTCAACATCAGCTAAATCTAGTGTACTAGTGAATCTCCCAACTAGAGGAAGAGAGAGGTCATCACTTGGGATGTTTTCAGTTCGACCTTCTCGGTATCGGAAAATTAGCCCCATCAATCTAGGCATCTTAGCAATTAGATTTAGTGCATCTTCTTTCCAATCGTCTACCCCACCTAGCATTCCCAATGTGTGGATCCCAATAGACAGCCAGTCCATTGGGTGACCATCTCGTGGCAGGGTTGCAAGAATTTCCTCAATTCCATTTGGTAATTCTCCTCTCGCCTGTAGGTTCTCTCTGAATTCTACTGATTGTTCTAGGCTTGGAAGTTCTTTGTTGAATAGTAGGTAAATGATATCTTCTGGAGACATCATTGCCAGTTCACTAATTGGATAACCACAGTAATGAACGCCTTCGGTAGGAGTGACGAAAGATGTTCTGCAAGTTCCCACAGGGACTCCTCTCATACCGATATTTAGGTGAGCAGTAGTTAATTCCAACAAAGACTCTTCATCAGCCAAGAAATCACCACTGAACCAAGGGAAAAGCCACCACGGTATAAGGACGACGCTGATTTTTGTAGGAAACTTAGATTAGGTGTGTTTTCAAACACCTAGTGTTTTTCACTGAAACCGCAATGAAATCAAAATATATCATCTTTGATTAGGCGGCCACTCTCTAAATCCTCTCGAGGCATCCCTATCATCGATAATTTTCTTGCGAATTGTATTACCATCAATGATGAAAGCCTCCTCGGATTCTAGGCCAGGACAACTATTCACGGTTTTTTCCCATGAGCGATCTGAACGAACATTTTCCGCCCAGAAGGGAAATGAACTACATTGCGCAGGTCTAGATTGATAGACAGTGCATTTCTTTTCCTCATCTAGGTAGATACAGATGTCAGTATATGGGTCTGAGTTCAAAATCCACCTGCCATCAAGGGTTTGACGGCAATCTCTCTCAAGCCATTCCTCAACTTCCATATCATGGTGTAAAGCTAATTTTTCCGCATCAGCAGGCCGAAGATAAACAATACCTCCGGGTTCATCACAACATTTACCGCAATTTGGTTGGCATGCGAAAGGAACACCTGACATCCACCATGGGCGCATCATCCCTCTTCACCTATCGGTGTCAAGACAGTGAGGGGAGTTAACATTGCATATTGAGGTGCCTGAGGGACATTTCCAAGAACCATCTCAATTTCTCCAATTCTATCTGCTATTTCGATTAACTCATCTACTGATGCATCTCTACTTCTTTCAGCGAGGTTATACATTTCATCTTCTAATTCTGCTAATTGCTTTGATTGCTCAATATGGTCATTGCTAATTCGCTCAAACATTTGGTCAGTAATTGAATCAATACTTGTGGTTGTCTCCTTGACTCTTACTTGGTCAAGACTATCCAGTCTTTCACCACTTTGAACTAAGAATTCATCACTTTCATCAACAGACAGTGTTGTTGTAACATGTGGGGTAAGATTCGTGCTAGTCAACACTTCATGTAACTCATCTTTTTCTTCAATAGTGAGTTCAGGAATTTCCCAGTTATCACTTAGTTCAGGAATTGGAGTATTCAATTCTACTCCACCAATATCTGCTCCTGTGTATACGTGGTCGAGTGTTTCACTGATGACACGGGATGCGATTTCTTCTAGATCCTCCCTTTCAGTGAACAATTCAACTTCGGTCTTTTTCAGAGGTTTTTCTTCAAGGATTTTTGTGATGTCATCGCCAGAAATTATTCTCTCTCCTGATTCTACTGCGAGTGCAACTTTCTCAAATGCAGCATCAGTGCTTCGCCAATCTCCTCCTCCATGCTTCACGATTCTAGCAATCATTGCATCATCTAGGAGTAGCGCTCGGCCACTAGTATTACGACGAAGATGAGTGATGAGTGAAGTTGAACTTGGCTTTCTTATCCATATGCTGGTGGCTGATCTCATTACTTCCCAAAGCCTTCTAGCGGGCCATTCATTGGAATCAACTCTAGATGTAGCAATAATTTGAACTCCCAAATTAAGAGCATAATCAATCATTAATCCAAGTTCAGTAGCAATTCTTTCATCTGCTAGGTGCAAGTCGTCGATTGCGATTAAATTAGCATGTGCTACTGCATCTTGCCATCCATCAGGTAGTGATTCCCAACCTCTCATTGCCGATGTTGATAACAAGTGTACATTGCCATCTTGTCTTCTAATCATTGCTTGAACAGAAGCGCTCAGAATGTGGGATTTTCCACATCCTGTGTCTCCAAGGATTAGTAGCGGATTCATTGTAATTCCTGGTTTTTCAATAACTTTCTCACAAGCTAGCGAAGCCCGTGAATTTTCTTCGACAACATGCCAACTTTTCCAGGTATTGTGGTCTGAAAGTTTCTGAACTGGGGGCCACAAAGGTCTGAATGAAAGGTCCTTCATTCCATAATCTGTGAAATTTGTAGAATAGCCTCGTTGCGTGTCTAGAACTTCTGCCCAGACAGGCCTTCCATCTTTTAGTAAGCCGAATGATTCGCCAAGCAATTCTTCTTCTCCTTCCTCTATTTCCTGCCGTTCTCTCATCTCACCGATTCGTTTTGCAGCGATTTGTGAAAGTGATGTTTCTCCTTCATCCAAATTTATGCTTGGCTTCCACGAAGTCGTCTCACCAAGGATATCATCAGCCACTATGTCGAAAGTAGGTCGAGTTTTCACTCCGGTTCTAGAAAGAAGATTCCCCTCTCGTGTGTCGATTACTTCTTTCACTCCTCGAAGCGTGTTTAATTTAGACAAAGAGGATTGGTCAGTTGTAGCTTCTCTTCCAAGGCTTTCTCTAGCATTTGCCAATGCGAGTTGAAGTTTTTCGCGATGTGATAGTCTCATTCTATCTCCTCCTCATCGAATTTCCAAGATTCTAATTCTTTGTCAATATTAATCTCTTTCTGAGGGACACTTGAGGCTTGAGATCGCTTTGCAATGTTACGTTTGATTTCGATTCCTCTAGCAGCCAAAGGACTAATCACTTTTCCTTTCGATTTAGGTTTCTTCTTACCGATCGCCTTTGGGCCAAGTTTCGTTTTGGGCAAAGTTCTAGATTTTTTGGCAGAATCTTGACGCGCAGCATCATTCAATCGAGTAGGAATCGTATTGGGAATCGAAGGCATATTACCCTCCTTTCCAACGCCAATGGCGGTCTTAGGCAGGGGTTCTGTAGAAGGTATTTCTCCAATTTCTCTATCTCCCTTAACCGCCGCAAGTCCTGCAACCTTGGCATCCCTATTGCTCATCACTTGGACATGCTTAGCCTTACGTCGCTTAACACGCTGTGGCTTTCGCGGGCCCTTAGAAATAATAGGCTCAGGAACTTCTTCCACGACCTCTTCTTGCACAGTCTCAGTGATGATTATTTCCTCTTCAACAACCTCTATTGGTATCTCTTCAATAATTTCGATAGTTTCTGAGACTTCTTCGATAATATCTTCGGGAGTGAATGATTCTGGAGTATTTGCTTCCAAGTATTCGGCCAAACGAAGCAATTCTTCCTCGGTTGGAGGGGCCATAAGTGGGTGATCTAATAGTGAATCAGGGTCAGTATTCCAAGCAGAAATTACGGAGGATTCCAAGTATGGAGCAGCTCGCATTAATTGGGCTGATTCAGATTTGCTCCATGCCGATTTATCACATGAAATCAACAAACAGTCATCCTCAAATCTCATTCGGTCACCTAGTTCTCGAACCATTTCAATCACTGGTTTTACTCCACAAATATTTGCTAGATATTCAAGCCCGTCCAGCAATAGAACTGCCCTCAAATTTCCTTCTAAGAATCCATAGACAGTGCCCTTAATGGCATCTATGTTGACAAACTGAATCCCTTCTCCTTCTCTTTGTGAGAGCCAAAGGCTGTTATCTGCTGGGATATTATAATTCACAAGTAATTCTTCCCTTGTTTTTCTACTGATGACTAACAATGGTTTACCATGATTTTTTAGATTAGATGCGAGGTGGAAAATCATATCACTTTCATTGGAATGAACACTTCCCGGTCTTAGTGAAATTCCTTGCTCAACATGCCTGTGAACCATTGCTGCAGCCTTGGCTTTGACAAACTCTGGAGCATCAATCGTTGCTTCAATTGTCGGCAACTTGCTGGATTTAGTCCATGCATTTTTGCGGTTACTGACGTCTTGCCACCATTGTGAAGATTTACTTTCCTCCGGTGTTTCTACCGAGAGTATAGCAGTAGGGTGCAAGTCTAGGATTCTTTGAACATCTACATCTTCAATCAGTTGAATTACACAGTCAAGTTCGAGGCAGTCTACTTCGATCTCAACCAAAGCTTCTACGCCTTCTAAAATCGCCTTTTCTTCATGCATAGCAGCTGATACTTCGCCTCTGGTTACGATTACCTGTCCAACCCTTGGCATTCTCTCAGGAGGTGTTCTTTCAGTGCGTATGTAACCGCTGGAATTGAGTTTTATCATCTCATTGACAAGGGTGGAGAGAATGCCTGCGCCTCCGCGCCTTTCCTCAATGATATTACCTCTTGGTAACTCGACCATGGGCACCCCTACGGGGTGGTTCGTAATTCCACCCTTCTTGAATGATGGGGGTGAAACTAGCATTATGACGAGGGTTTCATGTCCTAAATGCTCGTGGCGGGAACATGGACGCACCAAAGGGGGTGATTCTTTTTTCGAATACACCTATTGGTAAAGAGTTCAATGAGTCGGTAAAGAAATTGAAAATTGGGATTGTAGTATTCAATTTGATTCTCTTGTTTTCAATATTTTATTCGACCGTAAATTTGTCCCTAATTATCGTCCTAGCATTAGTCACAAACGCGTTACTGATTCTTAGATTGATTTCTGCCAGTGCTGTAATCCCCCTGGCGGTAAATTTGAATCACCCGTTCATGGAATCTGAATCAGTATCTAAGTCTGAAATTATGGTAAAATTCTCGCAAGATTGGATCGACCCTGGGATTCACAGATTGAAATTGGCCAAAGATTCACTTTCATGCTGGGTAATTCACCGTCAAGATGATGATTTGTCGGTCCTATCTTTATGGGATACCAAACTAAAGGAATCCGTACTAAACAGGCACCTTGCGATAATCAATCAAGCAATCTCATTGAACAATGCAGTAAATGGTTCAAACAATGAATTCGAAGATGCTCGCGAGAGGGAATCTCAAGAATCGACATTACTCGAAAGGGAATGGTTACCTGAAAAAGAAATTGATGCTCAAGGTCCGATTTCTCGAATATTCTCAAATGAATAAAACCATCATTGATTTAACAACATCACACCGTACCTTCAAATGGTGTATTCTACGCACACACACTATGGCCGCAGACTCAGTCTGGGATGGAAACGTCTCCTCCTTGGATGAATCACAGCGAGAATTACTTACTGGCGGCGGCCTATCTAAGCGGTTTGCAACATTGCCTCTTTGGATTTCTCATCCTTCGAATATTGGTGCATTTTACGG
>PAZU01000051.1 GCA_002715725.1 Methanobacteriota archaeon
AACGATGCAAGGATAGGCCATGGTGTTGATGTAGCGTTCGCTGAAACCGGGTATGACGGCTCTGGAACAACTGTTGCAATCATAGATACAGGCCTAGATGGCAACCATTCTAGCCTTGATGACCAAGATGATGACCCAATGACCAACGACCCTAAAATTCTAGGTTTCTATGATGTCGTTAACGCCCCTGATGTCACCAATGGTACCATTTTCCCATATGATGACCAAGGGCACGGCTCTCATTGTGGAGGGACAACTGCAGGTACTGGGGCACCAACATACGAACACCCTGGAATGGCACCACAAGCCCATCTTGTAGGAGTTAAGGTTCTAGATTCAGGAGGCTCTGGTTCCTTTTCAGGCGTTATGGCAGGAATGCAATGGACCATTGACACTATGCACCAATACAATACAAGAATCGCTTCAATGAGCCTTGGTGGTCCTGGTCCAATCGAGTGGACATCATCTGAGGAAGATAGTGTAAATCGTCAAGCCAATCGAATGGTAGGTGCAGGTATTGCCCTTTACATCGCTGCAGGAAACTCAGCCGGGCCAGCAACTATCGGCACGCCGGGTTCTGCTGAAGATGTAATCACTGTAGGTGCACTTGACAAGGATACAACCATTGCCGAGTATAGTAGTGAGGGCCCAAGCACAGAAGGTAAAATTAAGCCAAATATTGCATACATGGGAAGCAGCATAATGTCTGTAGCATACAATACTGGTGACCAATATACTGCAATGAGTGGAACAAGTATGGCAACTCCTGGTGCTGCTGGAGTTGGCGCCCTTATGCTCCAAGCAAATCCAGACCTATCTCCGTTCGACATCAGAAATATCATGCAAGAAACTGCAACTTATCGTTGGTGCACTTATCCACTTAGTCCAGAACAGGTTACTCTGGCAGGAAACCAGCCTTGTGCTGAAGACTTGATTCCAAACAATAGACAAAACAATGTCTATGGCCATGGCCACGTTAATTCTCTAGAAGCTGTGATTGAAGCCGCTGAATACAATCAGCAGTACTCATTCAATGCCAATATATCGCTGTCTGTTTCTGAAAATGAATTCTTGAACGGTTCGGTTTTACTAGGACCTGGTTCTTCGTTTGAAATCGATTTGAATCAAGGAATTGATAACGTCCAATGGATGAGTAATGACTTACGTGACGAGTGGCATAATCTCCATTCTTATAATAATCAGGAAGTTGCTATTTTGACGTATGAAAATATTGTCAAAGAGTTGCAGCTTTTGGAAGGGACTATTTTACATGGCAATCACGTTCTATCGATTAGAGGATTAGATGGAGCGACATCTAGCCCATTGATCTCTGTTGACATCGTTCTTACAGAAGAAGTCATAATTGACATTAAGAAATCCGACGAATCTTCAATCAACTATGTGGTATATGGTTCTGTTTTCGCTGCAATCATTCTTTCAATACTCCTAGTCGTTGCTTTCATGAATAATGATTCCGATAAAGAAGCAATTCATCAAAGAGATACTGACATAGAAGAAGTGGTTGAAGCCGAAATAGTCGAATAAGGGCCTTGAGGCGTGTTTGCCGGCTCAACATTCAAAAGGCGAAAGGTTGAACCAACACTGAGAAACATGGCTAATTCACCGTCTAGACCACAAAGACCAACCACCACTAGAACTCTATCGCAACGCGCAGGAAACCTTTCTGCAAATTCGGTTGCTACACCCTCTGTAAAGATGGGTGTTGTAGGTACGCCCGCCAATGTAGTTAATACAGGATTGCAGAAGTTTGCACAGCTCATACTTTTCGGAATTGCGATGGTAGCGATTTGGGCGGGGTTGCTCAACATTGCCTTCCCTGGCGATGGGCAAGAAACTGGACAGGCCGAATTCTTAGTACTAGGTTTCGGAGGAATTCTATCTGGATTTTTGGCAATTTCATTGGTTGAATTCCAACGAAGAAAGGGCGGAAATGAATTACATAATGTGCACGATTACATGTTAGGTGTAGCATTTTTCTTCCTCGCTGTCGGTACTCTTTGGGGATCTAGATGGCTAGTTGGATTTATGGCAGAGCAAGGAGTTGAATGGTTCATTCCTGCTGGTACCGACCCTACGAGTGAAGGATGGATACCCTCTGCAAATGCAATTTATGTTCAGATGGCAGCAACATTATCGCTAGCTCTAGCACAAACCGTTTATCTGATGCGCCTGAAGGGTGTTACTACATTCGGCTGGTCGGTAACAACGTTCACTCCACTAGTAGTTGCTCTAATCGGTTCCAGCATTTGGATGGAATGGTCTAACAACATTGTTTCTTGGGAATTAGGAATCTCTATGATTGCTTTGGCATCTCTGTCAATGTGGTTATCTCTAAGGGCCAATAGTGGAATAATTTTCTCTGTGGTTGCTGTAACATCGGGATTACTCCCTCTACTATACGAATATAACAATGAGGATATAGGCAACGGCGGTGCGATTTCACTGCTAGTATTCATTATTGCTGTTCAAGGAATACTTGCTGCAGATCGACGATTGCGACAAGATTTGATGCAATGGACTTCAGTATTCTTAGTTGGTGAAGTAATCCTTGCAATGCTGATTGCAAGAGAACAAGAATTTGAATTGATTCTAGGCCCAATTAGACAGTACGATTTGGGTACCCTTAGCCCGTACCTAACTTTGCAAGTAGGATTGTGGCTAGCGGTTCTAATCGCTTATTTCCCTGCCACGCTGAAGCGTAGAATACCTTACATGCCTATCGGTTTAGCTGCTAGTTTATTCATAATTACTCCAAGTGCAGGATTGATTCCTTGGGTTACAACCCTAATCATGCTGCCATACCTACTAGTTATCTCCAAGGTCACTAGAAATTGGGTTGCGAATATGACAATGTTGGCAGTTGGATTCTCATTCTTTGCCCAATCACATTTCATGGGAGGTTTCGAACCAGGATGGCTAGAGTTTACTATTCTAATAGTGGTTTTATTCAGTGGAGAAATGGGCAGAAAGAACGGACATCTTTCCGATTGGGCTCATTTCGTAACTCTCGGATTACTGGTTCTTTCAGAATCAGTATTGTTCGGTGACGACCCCTACACGCCTTGGGCACTATTCCTCTATGCAGTCATTTCATCATTCATGATGATGATGGAGGCAGAAAAATCAGGTGACAAACAAAGGGCTTTCGAAGCATCTTCTGCTACAGCGGGCTCTATGGTAATAGCAATCATTTTGTCTGTATTCGATAGACTAGAAGTTCCTTTACCAGATAGCATTTCTTCAAATCTTGATGGATTCAATATAACCTTAGCTTTAGTAGGTCTAATCGTATATGCAGCAATGCGTAAATTCAAGAGAATTGAACTAGATATTGGAGTATTGCTCAATTGGGCAGAAGGCCAGAGAAAGAAAGTTATGCCAGTTTATGATTCAAACACAAACGCTTGGGTTGTACCGGAAAATGCAAATGCTAAACTTGATCCAATGGATTACTCTTGGGGACCACTAGGTCGAATGAGCCTAATTGGCCCGATGGTGCTATTCACAGTAGCATTGACCTCTGTTGGTTTGAACGATTTAGCAAGCAACATTATTTGGACACTATTGATGGTGGTTCCGATAGGAATAATAATTGCAGAAGTGATTAGAGAAGAGAATGCATCTTCATCTGGAAGAATGATTGCTACTTTTACATTGATTGCAATTACCGCACCAATGGCCCTTAGCCTCAATGATGCTAGGGCTGATTTTGGAGAATTATACAATTCAATGATTATCTTTGATTTGATGTTGCTAGCAGGCCCTCTTAGCATATCGATAATGTTAGACAGAAAAGGATTGAATGAAGACTCTCTAAATCGCAATGCCGACATTGCAACATTAGTTGGATTGTTAATAATAGGATTATTCGATTCTAGTGGAGGATTGCTATTCATACCGATGTACCTATTAGTGTTCCAAAGAGCTCTGAAGCACAAATTGAACTTCATACTTTGCGTCGCACCTATTGCTATACTGATGTTTGGAGATGGTCAAGGTGGAGATAGGTTCGTTTCTGACGGAGCAATTATGGCAGAAATTCTTGGAGTAATCGATATTACTTCTTATGATCCGACCGAAGTAACATTCCTTGACCTGAGCAGATTCGCTTTCATACTAATGACAGTTACAAATCTAGTCATATTGGTTAAGGCAGTTTTGGACAGACAATATGGTGAGGAGATAGAGTTTGAAGCGCCTATTGCAATTCCTGCAATTTGGTTGACACTCGGTGTGTTCGGAGTATTACCTGAAGCAAGTTGGATATTATTATCCCTAACAATTTTGCTTACAATTTACTCATGGTTAATTGGTAAATTAGACCTAATTCCATGGACTCCAATTCTGGCATTCTTCTCATTCTGGATTGGGTTTACAAATGACTCAAATTTCAATAATTTCGATGATATTGATTACATCACAAACAGCTTACTTGGAACTGGTATCTTCACTCTTATTCTCAACCAGAGTAGTGCCAAAGGCTGGTTATACAAATATGCTGATGAAGTTCAAGAGGAGGCAGAAATTGGAGTAGATGGAGTTCCGATTGTCAGTGTTTTCAACCTAGACACCGATGATGCAAGAGAGAGGCTTACTACGATAACTCGGACCTGGACAATCGTTTGTCTAACCTTCTCATGGACCGCGCTTAAGGGAATTGGAACTGTAATTGGAGCATTATGGGCCACATATGATGCACTTTCGAACGGCCAGAAATATTCCGTATTCGTTCTTCCACTGCTTCACGCATTTGCAATATGGAATGTACTCGAAAGATTAGATTCAGCCCATACAGTTCAAGATTACCTAGTTGGTTCAGTGCTAATGCTTGGAGGTATTTTCTTGACAATTATCGCCTCTAAGACCGACATTGCTTGGAATTGGAATATCTTTGATTGGATTGATGAAATCGAATATTATGGATGGATTGATAGATCTGGTCAATTGGGTATTGTCTACTTCCTGAGTGGAATTTCATGGGCAATTGGAAATACTGAACTCGACCAATTGATGTGGGCTGTTTGGGCAGCATTCCTATCTGGAATAGCAGTTCAAGGATTCAGAGATGAAACTGAGACTCCTTGGCGCAGAGGAATCGGCGCCTTTGGTTCAATGTTTGCTCTATTCATGCTCTCGTTTACCTTCGATACCGACCTATACACAAATGTAACATGGATGTTTATGGGAGTAGTAGCTCTTGGATTCGGATTCGCCTACTTCTCTAGATTGGGAGAGATCTCAACATTATTCACCGAGGATTTCACCCAGGCTAAGGATGCTATCGTTGGAGCATTCGGTGGCGGTGACGAGGAAGATGAATCAATTCCTGACGCAATAACTTCTGTGGAAGAGATTGAAGAAGAAGATTCTGAGGAAGAAATCGAAGATGAAGTCGAGGAAGTAATCGAAATCGAAGATGAAGTCGAGGAAGAAATCGAAGATGAAGTCGAGGAAGAAAGTGATGACAAAGTTATCGACCTATCAGGTGCTCTAGAAGAGAAGAAGAGTCTTCTTGCAAAAGTTGAATCTAAAACATCATACGATTATGATTTAATGCTAGATCCTTCTGTAATGTCAGCGATTCAAGAATCTCTTGCAACAACACCTCACGAAGGTTTCAAGCCTGTAGTTTCAGTATCTCCAAATGGAAATCTGAAGATTGATTTCGTACCGCTTTGATTTTCCGCCATTATGAAACACCTCCCCTTCGTGGGAGTATTATGGCGAATGAGATGGTATGGATCGATTTGGAGATGACTGGTCTAGATATTGAACATGAATCCATTATCGAAATTGCTACAATTATCACTGATGGAAATTTGAACATAATTGCAGAAGGTCCAAATCTTGCAATTAGTGTCAGTGAAGAATTGCTTGAAGGCATGGATGAATGGAATACAACACACCATACATCATCAGGACTCGTAGATAGAGTTCGCAATCAAGGAGTAAGCCTAGGAGAGGCGATACGTCAAACTTGCGACTTTCTAAATGAAAATATAGAATTAGGCACTGCTCCGCTATGTGGCAACTCAATTCATAATGACCGCGTTTTCTTAGCAAAAGAAATGCCTGAAGTTTTGGATATGTTACATTACAGAATTATTGACGTCTCAACAATCAAAGAATTAGTCAATAGGTGGTACCCTGAACTACCGAGATACCGCAAGAAAGAATCGCATAGAGCTTTAGACGATATAATCGAATCAATAGAAGAATTACGCCACTATCGAGAGCACATCTTCAAGGATTAACTCCCTTGTGAGATGCCAAAATCTCTGCTAGGACAGCGATAGCAATTTCTTCTGGACTTTCAGCGCCAATATCTAGGCCGATTGGACAATTCACTTGGTCGAGGCGATCTTGGTCGATTCCCGCTTCAAGTGCAACCTTTGTGAAAGCGTTCCATTTTGCTTTGGAACCTATTACTCCAAGGCGTCCATCATATCCTGCAAATAATAGACCTAACAAGCGTTCTTCATCTTCTTTCCAATCGTGACCTAGAAGCAAGATGTCACTAAATCGCGAGAGAGATTCTTTATTTTCTGCCATCAAGAAGTCTTTAGGACAAGAATGGTGAGTTTCACTAGCACCTTCTAGCACAGCATATTCTGCTCTAGAATCTTGTACCGAATAATTCCAATCTAATGGTTTACAAGCCTCTGCGATTGCTTTAGCACAATGTCCACCTCCCATTAGAAGAATATGCGGCATCGGAATCAGAACCTCCAAAGCGACCGTTACTCGGCCGCCACAAAGACTGTCCAGAGGTTGTACCTCATAGCCCTTAGCCCCTTTATTCAATCCATAAGTGACAATTTCCCCGCATGGTTTGGTCGCTTCTTGAAGCAATTCTTTGAGACGTGAAATGACCTTCATTTCCAAGCCTGCACCGCCTACGGTGCCTTCAATCCCAATTTCAGTTAGAGCGAGCCTAGCGCCTACTTTCCCTGGAACTGAACCCGATGTTGATACAACACTTGCAATACCCACTTTACGATTAAGAGATAGTTGGTCGAGAGACCATTGCAAAATACGAGCGGTCATTGCAATGCCTCCAAATCTCCGGGGGTGTCAATGTTCATATGTTCGCCGGGTGCATTTATTCGTTCTATTTCGAGGCCACCTCTTAGGGATTCACTCTTCGAAAATGTCAATACTTTTTCTATTTCACAAAGTAATAATGGGTGACCACTAGGCATCGGAGATGTGTTTTTTGTACATTCTAACAATGAGTTGACTGTTTCAATATTCCAACCACATCTATCGACAGGGCAAACTAAAACTCTCCTAGGTGTTCGACCTAATTCACTAATCAGGGAAATCAATCCGACCTGCAAAGAACCTGTTCTTCCTTCTTCTGGAGTTGGATTAACTACAACCGTTGCACCGCTGCATTGCATCATTACATCTACTTGTAATTCAGTTCGAGTTACTACGATGATTGGTGAATTTCCACTTTCTAGTAAAAGCCGAACAGAACGAGAGACCAATGATTCATCGTGCCATTTTACTAGAGCTTTTGGCTGGCCTAATCGAGTTGATGCTCCCGCTGCCAAAACAATGGCAGGTACACCTTTGGCCATAAACTCACAAATCCTTGGTTATCTCTCGGCCAATGATCATTCGTTGAACTTGGCTACTTCCTTCATAGATTTGCATAACCTTAGCACCACGCATCAGCCGTGCGACAGGATATTCTTCTGAATATCCGTATCCGCCGTAAACTTGTACTGCATCAGTAGCGACTTCCATTGCTGTATCTGATGCGAATCTCTTAGCATGTGCTGCGGACTCTGTATTTCGAATTCCTGCATCACCTTCTGCTGCAGATTTCCATGTCAACATTCTAGATGCTTCGATTTTGGTTTTCATATCTGCTAGCATGAACTGTATTGCTTGGTGACGATGAAGTGGTTTTCCAAATGTTTGCCTCTCATTGGAGTACTGTAACGCATACTCGTAAGCAGCCCTAGATAGACCGGTAGCGTGAGCAGCGATGTTGGGTCTAGACATGTCAAATGCCTTCATTGCATTCATCCATCCCCCAGATTCAGATTCCCCGACCAGATTCGCTGCAGGAACCCTCATGTCATCGAAGGAAATTGACCTAGTATCAGAACACCTCTGCCCCATATTATTCTCCTTCTTACCTAGAGTCAAACCCGGTGAATCGGCATCTACTATGAATCCTGACATCCCTTTGTAACCTGCATTAAGGTCAGTTTTTGCTAACACGAAAAACCAGTCAGCTTTACCGGCGCCTGTAATCCACATTTTTGAACCGTTGATAACATAATCATCGCCGTCTCTAACAGCCAATGTTTGACATGCTGCAACATCAGAACCTGCGCCCGGTTCAGTAACCGCATAGGATGCTAATGCTCCATCCTCGGCAACCATACGTAGATACTTGTCCTTCTGCTCATGAGTTGCTCCAGTTATCACTGGAGCGCAGGCTAGGCTAGTAGCATAAGCAGCAGTTGCAAAGCCTGGGTCTCCCCATGCTAATTCTTCATTCACCAGCACTTCTTCCATAATTCCTAAACCAGGACCGCCGTAATCTTCAGAAATGTGAAGATTGAGCAACCCCATTTCATGTGCAGCGTTAATTGCATCTTTTGGGTACTCTGAGTTCAAATCCCAATGTTCTGCATTTGGACGGATTTCATCAACAGCAAATTCGTGCGCAAGTTCGCGCAACATCTCTTGCATTTCGTCAAGTTGGAAGTCGACCATACCATGCCCACAAAGCCATGCAGCATAAGCAGTACTATCATCAAAGAACTAGAAATCCTTGCCTTTCTAATTCTAGTGCTAGAATGAACAGTAGATACAATGAGATTAGAATTCCACCTTCTAATCTACTAAACCTAAATCCTGACCACATCATTGCTAAACAAACCGATACGCCAATGATAGTTGCTGGAATTATCAGATACATTGTCAAATCGTATGACGCTTCTGTAATTGAAATTGGAGAAATTAGTGCTGCGATACCAATCGAAAGCAATGGGTCGGTAATGTTAGATCCAATCAAAGTTCCAATCGCAACCCCTTGACTCTTTCTAACCGCCACCATAGCCACTGTTAATTCCGGTAGAGAGGTACCCAATCCTGACATTGTCGAACCTACAATAGCGTGAGGTACATTGAGTTGATATGCTATTTCACATGCATACTTTACCAACTGATTTGCAGAGTATACTGCCAAACTCAAACCAATGATTACCATCACTGTATATGCTGTACCTGACCAACTGAAATCTGTGCGTTTAATACTTTCAACCACTTGTTTTTCATCTTCACGTATTTTTTCAGTATCGCTTAGCAACCATGTGATATACAAACCGTAAATCAGGATAAGAATGCCTCCCTCAATCCTTGAAAGACCTCCGCCCTCCCAAAGTAAAGCCGTGAGCAATAATACCGACATTAGCATTAGCAATCCATCTCTTCTTAGCCACGCTGGCCTAATCTCTAATGGTTTGAATGCGACTACTATCCCCAATACTAGAGTAATTTGAACCAAAACTGAACCATAGATATTTCCTACAGCCAAATCCATTAGTGCGGGGTCGTTTCCAGATGTTGCAGATGCTGTTGCTGTAACCAAAATCTCGGGTAATGAAGTACCGATACTAACAATCGTTAGACCAATTACAACTTCAGCCATACCTGCCCTTCTAGCAAGACCTTTGGCACCTTCGACAAAGAAATCTGCAGAAGTAATTAGCAGTGCAAGAGCGATGATGATTAGTAGAAGGAGAATCCCAATATTGGTCCAATCGTTCTTGGCAGTGATAGTCCCCAGAACCGCTAAAGTTAGGAAAAGTGCGAACGAAATTAGTAGAGCATTCCACTGAAGTAGAGCGGCTATGCCTTGCTTGTTAACATCCTCCGCCATGATTGTGTGATAGAAAACTCCCCTTTGATGGTTGCGAAATATATAGGCAAAACTCATCAATCTCTTTAATCTAGAAAAATTATGTGGAACAGGTACATCGCTGAATTCAGTGGTACTTTCCTGATGGTTCTACTTGGTTGTGGTTCAATTGCACTCGGGTGGAGCCCGCTAGCAGTTAGCATTTCCTTTGGGTTCGGAGTTTTTGCTGCAATAATGATATTTCAACCAATTTCTGGCGCTCACATTAATCCAGCTGTTTCAATAGCGTTCGCCGCCAATGGAAATTTGGAAAGAGAAGCATTGCCGGGATATATTATCGCTCAATGCCTTGGAGGTTGGATCGCTGCACTAATCGTTGTTGCAGGCTCTACAGTGCCTGAAGTTTCAACTGGATATTCTTGGGGAATTGAAATAGCAATCACATTGCTTTTGATGTACTCTATTCTTGTCCTCGTTAGAAGAAAGGCCAATTTGTTTGTACTATCTTTAGGAGTAGGTTCGATGGTCGGGTTGCTGGCGTTCTTGTTTGGAGGTTTTACAGGAGCAAGTATGAATCCTGCTCGAACATTAGGACCAAATATTGTCAATGGCGATGGAAATTTGGTTCTATATACCGTTGCACCAGTAATCGGAGCAGTGTTGGCTAACTTCATCCCTGAACCACTTGACGAAGAGCTTTGACTACGTGGTCAAGATCCGGTACTGTATGGTTTTCTAGGGGTGGAGCAAATGGAACTGGAGTGTCTAAAGCGCCAATGACCAAAGGTGCTGATTCCAAAGCATAGAATGACTCTTCCATTATTCGAGATTGCATTGAATGACCGATTCCACCAAACCATTGTCCTTCTTGCAAGACAACCAATCTACCTGTCCTCGTTACACTCGAAACGCAGGTTTCTGCATCGAATGGTATCAAAGTACGAACATCAATAATTTCAACTTCAATATCTTCTTTTGAAAGAATATCTGCAGCCATTTTAGCGATGTGTAACATGGCACCCCATGTGACTAGAGTTACATCTCTGCCTCCTCTAACTACTCCTGCTTTGCCAATTTTCAGACGGTTTCCTGATTCAATCGCATCGTTAACAGGTTTTGTATCTACATCTTGATTGATATTTTGGCCCCATCCGGTCAAGCCACCGCGTAGACCATACAGCCCGATGTGTTCCAAGAATAAGACTGGGTCATCCAATTCTGCTGCTTCTCGAAGTAAATCATAAGCATCTTGAGGAGTACCTGGGGCGACTACAACCAAACCGGGGTCATTTGCGTACCATGATTCAATCATGTTTGCATGGAAAGGACCGCTACGTGTTTTTGCCCCTAATGGTACCCTCACAGTTAGCGGTACTTTAGCCCCCCATCTCCATCTTAGCATTGCAGCATTATTCAACAAAGCATTGTGTGCCAATGCTGCGAATCCACCAAACTGAATTTCAGCCATGGGCCTCATTCCAGCAAGTGCAGCGCCAGTTGCAGAATGGATGATCACCGCTTCGCATAATGGCATATCTAGCAACTTTTCTTGATGCCCATTTGCCTTGAGTGGTATATTCATACCGAAAGCGCCAGCTACTTCCATATCTTCTCCCATGAAAATAGTTGATTCACCATAATGTTCTGCAATATCGCACATTGCTTGTTGAATGGCTCTAGAATAGGTCCATCCTCCGCTTTCAGCATAGTTTAGTAAGCACTCGCCCACTTGAAGTACTGCTTCGTTTTTCTTATGTATTGAAGAGCCGGAAAGGCGCATAAGATGGTCTTCATGAGTGTCTGCGTCATGCAAGGAAGTTACACCCTTGGTAACCGTTTCTGGATCTGCCCACTCCATGGACTCGACATGTTCTCTAGCAGCATCAACTAGTTCATCTTCTTCTGCCTCCATCTCGGCTAATTCTTCTTCTGAAACACCCAAAGAAATCAGTAGGCTCCTATGTGTTGGAATAGGGTCTTTTTCTTCCCAGTATGAAAGTAAATCACGGTCGACATATCCAGGTGGAGTTCCTGAAGGTGCTCCTAGGTACAAGTCATCGTGATGGTGCGCATGCCCACATCCACGCATTGTTTCTACGTGAATTAATGTTGGACCCCCTCCGGACATAGAGAACTCTCTTGCACATGCTACGGATGAATGCCAAGCAGCGGGATCTGAACCATCGATTGTCCAAGATGGCATGCCCATGGCTACTGCCTTGTCTGCCCACAACTCAACATTGGATTGATTTACAGGGGGTGTGTCTAGAGCAATCTGATTATTCTGCAATATGTATGAGATTGGAAGACCTCTGGTAGCTGCGAGATTCAACGCCTCCCACCATTCTCCAGATGAAGAGGAGCCCTCGCCAATACATGCTACATGGAATCGCTGTTCGTTCTTCTTCCAAGAAGATAAAGCCATTCCTGTCATTGTGACACTAGCGATTGGAAGTGGCGCTGTTGGCGGTAAAACACCACGGTGGAAACAACCAACGTGCAGGTCTCTTCCACCAGCGCCCTCGATTCCACCATTCATTACTGAATCTACCTTACCCATTTGTGCAGTCATTAGGTCAGCGGGTGTATCTCCCATCGCTAAACATAATCCAATATCACGTATCATTGGAGCGACATAATCCCCGTGGTAAGGTGAATCTGGAGTGTTGTCAGGACTTCGATTCAAACCTGTTGCGACTGCGACACATGCTTCTTGCCATGTTGAACGGAATCCTTTACCTCCAAACTTGCCACCATCAGGTGTGTCCATTCCATCAGTGAAAATCTCTTTGAGATGAGTGTCAAGGTTTCTAGTCCGAGTCATCATTCTTTGCCATTCCATACGCATTTCGTTGTTTACTGACATGTAATGGGCTAGCCTGCGCAAACACAGACTGATATCGATAAGAAATCTGTCCCCTCTGCGTCCAAGGTGCAAGTTCGAATCTCTACGAGGAATAATTTCACCATCTGTCAAACCCTTGACTTTGGTACGGCCAGAAAGGCCTTGTCCTAGAGCATCTATAAAGCGATTAGAAAACTCATGCCATTGCTCTCCATCAAACGACTGCTCGTCATGATGGACAAAATCCCATACTGCTGCTACCAATTGTAGATGACCATCATGTCTCTCTGCAGCGAATCTCAACAACTCACTTTTTGCCGCATCAGCGGGTAGTGAGTTAACGAATTCTAGAGCACCATCTGGTATCCAATTCTTACCACGAATCGGCGGCATCTGTCCTTGAGTCATGGTTCATCCCATTACTCCGAGCAGGAGGTTTCTTATCAGCCATGCCATTGAGTATCACTCTGATTCATGACGTTTAGACATCTCTGAATCATAACACTCTGCTAGTAATTCACGGTTACTGAGAGTAATCAGTAGCCCACAAAACATTGGAACCGCTAGAATTCCAAGTGTAATACCCCATGAGCCAGTATAATCGTACACTGGGCCAATTACCATCGGTCCGATTATTGTTCCTGCAGCCCATGCTGTTCCAAAGGCGCCGAATGCCAATCCTGCTCCACCTTTACCGTATACTTGGGAAGTAGCAGTATCGATCATTGGTAACATCGGCACCTGTGCTGCAGAAATTGCAAATTGGAAGATTCCAAGGATTACAATGATGCAATATGCCGCAAGAACTGCATCACTGATAGAGTATGCAACATATCCAGCAGCTAGCATTGCAAACGTTACAATGTACCATCCAAATACCATGTAGCGTACTGGGCCGTTACGGTCAACTAGCGCACCCCAAATCCAGCCACCCATGCCCTGAGCGATTACCATAACCAACAGAACTGCTCCAATCCATGCAGCATTCAAGCCGAGATTCTCATCCAAAAATAGTGGGACTCCTGCTTCCAGTGCCCCAGTGGCTAGCGTAGTCATTGTTACGAGTAATCCTATCCTGAATAAAACTGGATTTTCTAGGAAGACCTTGAGTGGAACCGAGCCTTGTGCAGGCTCACCACCTAAGCCGAGTTCATTAGTAGTGACATACACAAGAGGGATTATGGTTGCAGTAATTACTGCTAATCCAATAAACGCATACTGAGGGCCTAAGGTGTAAGCAACTCCACCAATTACAGGGCCCAATAGCCCTCCTATTGTGGCCATAGCGATTAGTTTCCCAGATATTTCTCCAAATTTCATTGGCCAAATGTCGCTTGCTGCAGCAAATCCAGCGGTTAGAATCGCTGCACCTGATGCCCCATGAATTAGCCTTGCAATTGCCAAAATAATGAATCCGTCTACGAATTTGACTTCCATAGCAACTAGATACAGCAAAGATGCTACAGTCAAACAAAATAGCGAGAATAAAATCGTACGGCCTGCACCCAATCTATCAGTAATTCTTCCTGTTTTGGGACCCAGTAAGAACAAAGGTACTGCCCACAAGGAAACCAAAGCGGTGGCTTCAGTATTTGATAGAGCGAATTCCTGTTTCCATGAAGGCAAAATTGGAACGATGAAAGCGTATCCTAAGAAATCGACGAGGAATGCACATGATAACGCCCAAAATGCCCAACGCTTCTCCGATTCATTCATTCTTCTTCATCCCCTTCGGGAAGTGATGTGATAACATCTCCTAGCATCTCAGTTACATCTTCGATTCTAGTCATTAAAGTGAGATCTTTGACATTCCCTGGTCGACCAATATCCCACATCAATTCATGCGCAGTTTCTGCAACTAATCTTGTAAATTGTAATACCGCAGGATCGATTACAACCTGCTCTCTGTCAGGCAGTAGTGCAACCATTTCCGGCTTTTCATCCAAGATGTTGTCCATGATGCCTTCGATGTCGTTGGCGATACCATCGGCTTGATTCTGAAGAATGTCCTCCATCGATGAGCCGCCAACTTTTTTGACCTGAGATTTGGAGCCTAATTTAGCACTCTTTTTTGCTGAAGGTAATGTTGAGCCGGTGACATTCTGGCTGGCGTCAGTTGAATCGATATCACTAACAATGCTATTCAGAGCAATTCTTAGCATCTCCGACATCAGTGAAGGGTCTAGGCCTTCATCGACTTCTATTCCTTCTTCGCCTAATTGAGCGAGAATTTCATTGATGAAGTCGACATTTATTTTTTCAGGAGTGACTATTCCTTTCAGCATTGGTAGAGCCCATTTACCGTCACTCATTACCATTGAAACATCAAATGTGCCGCCGCCACCTGTTCCAGCAGCATTTGTGACATCAGCAGGAGGTGGTACGAACTGCTTTTTCGAATGCTTTTCCAATTGAGCGAGTAACTTATTCATGTCAACCGGTTTTGAAATTACTTCACAAACCCCTGCACGTGCAGCCGATGTCAAATAATCGCTAGATGTATTTCGAGAAAGAATTACAATTCTGCATTTGAATGCAAACTCGGGATCTGACATCAACCTCTGCGAGGCATCAATAGCATCACTGATTTTCCATTCACCATCAATTAGCACTACTTCGGGCATCGTTGCCAAAGCAGTTCCTTCTGCTTGGCGAAGAGTTCCTGCACGTGTAACATCATAGCCTGCCCTCTCCAAAGTATTCGCTAGAAGATTACGCCGACCTTCATTCTCGTCGGCTACGATGAGTTTCGGCACATTCTACTGTCTGACAATTAACACTTTGAAGGTTGACCCACCTTTGGTGGGTATCAGCCATATCTGATTCCTTCAGGGTCAACTTCAACCCATCCAATGATTCCACCAGAAAGATTGTACATTTTAGCTCCATCATAACCTGCTTCAATCAATTGCATTATTGCGAGTTGAGACCTCATTCCTGAGCGGCAATGAACCAAAACATCTGCATCCTTGGGGATTCTTTCTACTGCAGATAGAATTTCAGTATGAGGGCAGAAATCGACTGCCTTAGTAATCTTAGCTTCATCATTTTCCTGCTGAGAACGTACATCGATGAAATAAGGGCTCCATCCCTCATTCATTCTCGCAATCGCATTGGTTGCGTCTATCTCATGGAACATTATCTGTGACTGAGATGTATTTGGCTCTTCAACATGTTTATTCTCTGAAGTTCCAAATTTCAATATCTTTTGATTGGCTTCTAGCGCATCATAAATCAATAAGCGCCCTGAAAGAGGTTCTCCTATTCCTGTAATTATTTTGATTGCTTCATTTACTTGTAAACATCCGATTAAACCAGGTAAAACACCCAAAACTCCTGCCTCAGAACAAGATGGAATCAAATTTTCAGGAGGTGCTTCTGGAAATAGATCACAATAGTTTGGGCCACCTCTGTAATTGAAAACAGAAACTTGCCCTTCAAATCTATATACCGACCCATATATCCATGGAATGCCTAATTCCATACATGTTTTATCGATTAGATATCTTGTAGGAATATTGTCGGTTCCATCCAGAATTATATCATGGCCTTCAAACAAATCTCTTGCATTATTTTCATCCATGCGAACGTTGTGTGAAATTACTGAGACATTGGGGTCAAGATCATTTACAAAACGTTCAGCAGAATGTGCCTTAGGGGTTCCAATATCTGAAGTTCGATGAATGACTTGCCTTTGAAGATTTGAAATATCTACAACATCATCATCAACAATTGTCAGATGCCCAATACCTGCAGCTGCAAGGTATTGAATAACCGGGCTACCCAAGCCCCCTGCACCTAAACAAAGAACTCGAGAGTTAGAGATTTTATTTTGACCTTCTGCGCCTACTTGAGGAAGTAAAATGTGTCTCGAATGACGGTCTAAGTTTACCATCAAAATTCCTCAATGTACATTTTCTTCTAACCAACGTTCACAGTCAATTGCTGCTTGACAACCCAGTCCCGCAGCAGTAACTGCTTGCTTATACCTAGTGTCTACAACATCGCCTGCTGCAAATACACCTGGGACACTTGTCATCGTGTGTTCCTTATGGATCAAATAACCCTCATCGTCGGTTTCTAGTTGTCCTTCTAAGAATCCTGTTATCGGAGTATGCCCGATTGCGATGAATGCTCCTGTAACTGCAATTTCTTCTGTCGAGCCATCACGAGGATCTTCAAGAACTGCCCCTGTAAGTCCCGAATCATCGGAAAGCCATTTCTTGACTTCTCTGAATGTACGAATCTCAATTTTATCATGATTAGCTGCTCGATCATACATCACCTGAGAGGCACGGAATACGTCTCTGCGATGGACAAGTGTTACTTTGGAGGCGAAGCGGGTTAGGAAAGTTGCTTCTTCCATAGCAGAATCTCCTCCTCCAACAACAAGGATTTCTTCATTCTTGAAGAATGCACCATCACATGTTGCACAAGTAGAAATCCCTCGCCCTTTCTGTTCCTCCTCTCCTTCTGCGCCCAACCAAATAGATTCAGCACCTGTTGAAACAATGATTGAATGTGTAAGGAACTCTTCTCCTTCAGTGTATACTTTGAACGGGCGTTCGGACATATCGACTCTCTCGACATTTCGATCTTGAACTTCAAGACCAAAACGCTCAGCCTGCTCACGCAGTTGCATCATCATCTCTGGCCCACCGATTCCTTCGGGGTAACCTGGGAAATTTTCAATGTCGCTTGTGAGCATCAATTGCCCTCCAGACATATATCCTGCAAACATCAACGGTTCTAACATCGCTCTCGAGGTATACAAGCCTGCAGTATATCCTGCAGGTCCACTTCCAATGATTATTACATTACGAATACCGTCGCTCATGCTTTCTTCCAAGGCGATAACCTCCTTGAACATTTTCTCTCAAAATTCATGAATATACTTTGATTCGGCAACAATATGGACGTGTTTTCTCACTGGTTATGGAGCATCGCGCTAACGCGAAAAAAGGTATCATGGAAAATTAGCGGGCCGATGGGAGTCTTACCAGATTTGTTAGCATTTATTCCTGCCTCGATATACAGAATGGCCAATGGAATCTCTAGGACTAGCGTTGATGATGAAACAGTTACTTCTGACATGCCTGTAGCCTGGGAAATCTACCAATGGACTCATTCTCTTACAATTGTAGCATTCCTGTATGGTTGTGCCTATTATTTCCTGAAATCTAGGGGTCACGAGAAGCCTGGTTACATGGCTTGGATTTTCGTGCTACCATGGTTTTTCCACATTCTGATTGACATTCCGGGACATACACTTCGGTTCTTTCCCACACCGTTTTTACATCCATTCAGTGACTTCATGTTTGATGGAGTAAGATGGAGTACGTGGTGGCTTTGGTTCCCACAATTGTTCGTTCTTTTGGGGATTTGGTGGGTGATTCTCCGAAGAGAGAACCATGTATTGCTAAGGCCTAGAGCATGGAAGATATTGCAGAAATAGCAGCCCTAGCATGCGGTTCTAATCTAGGCTCAATATGCTCAGGTTCTGCACCTGGCCCAATAATCCCTAAGCCAATTGGTTTGTTTGAACTTAGTTGTAAATCAATTATTGAACTCAGAACTGCTTGACCCATTGCTAGTCCATGTTGTGTACTACCTTTCTCTATTATTCCTAGACAAGCTGCACCATCCACTTCTGGATTTTCGATAAGCCTAGACAGCGCAAGCGGCACTTCCATTGCACCTGGAACCCAAACTACCTCGATAATTGTCAGGTTTTCTTTTGCTGCTTGATCTCTTGCTAAACTTAACATTCTCTCGATTTCTTCCTTGTGAAAACTACCACATACAATTGCAATATTAGTCATGACCTCGCCTCCAAAATTCGCTCAACTGTTGACACTATTGTTTGTGTCATAGAATCGATTTCAATATTTACTGTATCCCCTATTCTTTTACTACCAATCGTTGTCAAAGAAATGGTTTCTGGTATCAAATGGAGAGCGAACGAATCTTGTTGAACGTCGCCAATTGTTAAGGAAATACCATCGATTGCAATGTATCCCTTTTCTTGTACGAATTTGATGATTTTTTCTGAACAATCTATCATCAAATCCAGATTTTCTTCTCCTTCAATCCTGTTGGAGATTTTACCCATGCCGATAATGTGCCCCGAAAGGAGGTGGCCTCCCAATTCATCACCCATTTTTAGCGCTCTCTCAAGATTAACACTGTCTCCAACTTTTTTAGAGCCCAAAGTTGTTTTTTCAAGAGTTTCTGGAATTGCATCAAATGAAATTTTAGACGGATGGATTTCGACAACAGTTAGGCATACACCATCTACTGAAACAGAAGCTCCCGTTACCAAACCATCGGTGGAAACAGATGCAAAATCGATAACAAAACGAATCACATTATCACCTGAAATACTGGAAATTTTACCAGTACCTGCAACGATTCCTGTGAACATTTTATCTCCTCATTCATTGGTCTTTGCTCGATGAAAGTTCTAAAATTCTGGCAATGATTTTCCTTGTTCCATCAAGATCATCGAATAATCCTTCGACTCTGACTACCTTGATATGACCTAAACCTCTCTCATCCAAGGATGCTCGAATCCTTTCCTCCGCATGTTCTTGGTCGTAGCCCAAGGCAATAATATCTGGTTTTACTTCAGGTAGGATATCGAAGATAGGAACATCAGGGGGGTTGCCGATAACCGCTTCATCTACAGGCTTGAGGCCTTCAACCATTCTTCGTCTCAATTCTTGCCCAGTGACAGGCTCATGCTTACGTTTACGGACAGTATCGTCGTGAGCTACTACTACTACCAAATAATCTCCGAGAGATTTTGCCTGCTCCATATAATGCAAATGTCCTGCATGTAATAGGTCGAATACCCCTACTGCCAAAACTCTAGTCATCTTGCATCTTCCCCGTAAGATATAGTTCTTAGAAGCCTAAGGCTTTAATCAGTTCCTCTCCTGTAAGGAATGGTATACTTCTTTCTTCAGCCCACTTCCTAGCATCATTAACTGGTAATGCCAAATCACCATCTGGTTGTAGCATCTCTGCGCCAATAACTACAGGAGTCATCCCAGAAAGTCTTGCTAATCCAACTGCTAGTTCGGTGTGTCCCTGTCTACGCGTTAATCCGCCTTCTGCTTCTCGACAAACCGGTATATGTCCCGGTGTTCTGAATTCTTTTCCTAGCATTTCCAATGCATTGTCGTCATCGTTTAATTCTGAATATAATTCTGCAAATCTTCGGGTTGTTAGCGCCCTATCTCTGTCAGTAATTCCTGTGAAAGTGTCACGATGATTCAAGGACAAGGTAAACGCAGAACGAGTGTCGTACTGCAAATCATCGGTTTGCAATTCTTTCAAAACAGGATGATCGGCCATAAGTCGCTCATCCATATGTAAATCTTGAAGGTAAGGTAGAGAGAATCTCTCGCCTACTTCATGCCCAATCGCAAGGAAAAGTAAGCCTCCACAGTCGAACCTTAACTGCCTCATTGTTGCTGCTTCTGCGAATTGGCCAGGGAATAGCAAATCTGTTTCCCCTTCACGATTCTCTGCATCGAACAAACAGACCGGGTTTCCATTGCGGAAGGCCGCAACAGCCGCCTCGACATGTGGCTCCATGTTTGGGGCGGCTGGGTTCACACAAATGAACCCAATCCATACCTAATTTGACCTATTTTTCGGGTTCTGACGGAAAGGGGTTAACATAGGGCAGCCCTTCGGCCTGTTCTGCGGGGAGTGGGTTATGCCAGTAAAGTTAGGTCCAGCGGGAGTTCCACTATCATGTAAAGGGCGCACTATTGTCGAAGGAATGGACGATATTATTTCCCTCGGTTTAGAGACCATGGAAGTTCAAACTGTGCGTATGGTTGCGCCGCAGCACTTCGAACAATACTGGCAAGCAGGTGTTCTTGCAAACAAAGCTGGATTCGAAATGAACATACACGGACCGTACTACTCCGAACTTTTGGGAGATCGATTACAAAGAAACCGTAGTCTAGCAAAAATCGAAGCAGCGCTACAAGCAGCCAAAACCATCAATGCTAGACATATAACGCTGCATGCAGGTCATTATGGCGAAATGGGAAGAGGACAAGTTGCGAATGAACAAGTTGCAAGCGTATTCAAAGGAATTGTTCAGAGAATCGGAGAAATCTGGAATGATGATGAAGATCTCTACCCTGTATTCCCATGGCTAAAGGAAGGAACTCCTTCAAAAATTGGAGTCGAAACCAGCGGCCGTCAAGAGTTATGGGGAAGTTTGGAAGAAGTCCTTGAAGTTGTAAATCACGTTGAAGGAACGATTCCTGTCCTCAATCTAGCACATATTCACGCACGTGGGCATGGCCGACTGAGAACTTCCGAAGACTATGGTGAATTGTTCGACCAAGTAAGGGAAACCATCGGAACCAAAGAATTCTATTGCCACTTCTCAGGAGTAGAACACAGAATGGGCAATGCAATGCACTACACTCAAATCAAGAAGTCAGACCTAAACTTTGAGCCTCTTGCTGAGTTTATTATTGAAGAAGGAGCATGGCTAGACATGACTCTGATTTCTGATTCACCACTACTAGAGCACGATGCTATGTACATGGTACAAAACATCGAAAGAGCAAGACATCGACAACTTGAGCGTAAGGCTCGTGAAGACCGAAGAAAGGCACTTGCTGCACAAGCCAATATATCACCAGAAGAAATGGCTGCTAGAGAAGCAGAAATTGCAGCAGCTAGAGCAAAAGATGCTCTGGCAAAATCACAACCTCAACCTAAGAAGGAAGAGAAGCCAAAGGAAGAAGAGCAAAAGAAGGCCCCTGCAAAGAAGGCTCCCGCAAAGAAGACTGCTGCAAAGAAGGCTGCTAAAGAAGAAACCAATGATGACCTCTTCGAAATAGAAGAGGATGATGACGACTTATTCTGATTAAGAGTAGATGTTATGTCTTTGCCGATTCTTTACTCGTTCCGCAGATGCCCTTATGCAATGAGGGCTAGGATGTCGATTGTTCGAGCAGGATTCAATGTGGAACATCGAGAAGTTATACTCAGAGACAGACCCGCGCATATGATGGAAATATCACCTAAAGGAACTGTTCCAGTAATGCTGTTACCTGATGGTAGAGTAATCGAGGAAAGTCTAGAAATTATGGAGCATGTACAATCTTGGGATTTGACTCAAGAAGAGAGAGAGTGGGTTAATCGTAACGATGACGAATTCAAATTTCATCTCGACCGATACAAGTATCCTAACCGCTACGAAAATGTAGACCACATTGAACACCGTACTGCCGCTTCAAAATTTATCGGCGATTTGAATGAAGAAATACCTGTAGGAAACTTGAGTGATGCTATTTTCCCATTCATCCGGCAATTCGCAAATCACGATAGAGATTGGTTTGACTCCCAAGACTGGAAAAATGTTCACAAGTGGTTAGAAAGAAATTTGTCCAGTGAAGAATTCAAAATTTGTATGACTAAATACCCACAATGGATTCAGGAGAATTAATTCTGTGCTTTCGTAGATATATTACGGATGCAGCTAAAATTAATTGGAATGTTGCGAAAAATATGTTCCAAGTTAAACTAAAGACAAGCCTAGGATATTTTGGAGAAAATCCGATTACACTAATGCAACCAAGAATAATCAAACCTTGGAACACAATATATGGATAAAGGCTCATACCTGTTTTCTGTAAACTATCCAGAATCATAAACGATGTAATGATAATTGGACTAGCTATCATAAAAATCATCCAATACAAGTTAGGGCCTTCTCTAAACCCAACATATCCGCCTCGAACTAAAACAGTACCTGGATCTAATTCTCTAGGATGAGGACAAATCCCCTCAAAGCATGTCTGAAGTCCGTTCACCTGGCCTAACAAAGTCCACCAGAGTATCCAAATTACCCATGGGTAAACTGCCATGGCTACTACAGCTTTCGAGTTATTTAATTGTAAAATACCGTCAGAATCTTTGCTCAATATCCTCCAAAATGAACCACAAGTAGTCAATATCAACAATGTAGCGAATACTGACCAGGCACCCCATGTCAATAACAAAAACATAGCGAGTGCCAAGATAGGTAATTCTGTTGCAAGTTCTGAATTCGGTTTGATTTTTTTGACATATATTGCTCCAATGCATGAACATAGAGTCAATAGTAATGCCAACATATCGAGATAAGAAGATTCAACTGCTGAAACAAATAAACCGAAGATTAACCAAGCCGAGAAGATTGCTGATTTCTTTGGCTTCAAATCCTTGTAATGTGCTGCTACAGAAACAACTGAACAGAGAATTAACAATGATGATGAAATCAGTATATTTTCGATACTATTTGGCCATCCAGATTCGACCGCCTCGAGGATATAATTGTCACCATATATCCGTCTGTGGATAAAGAATACAGAGAAAAATGTCA
Source organism: Methanobacteriota archaeon (assembly GCA_002715725.1). GTDB lineage: Archaea > Thermoplasmatota > Poseidoniia > Poseidoniales > Poseidoniaceae > MGIIa-K1. The sequence continues at coordinate 23,155 of PAZU01000051.1, forward strand.
GCATTAACATAGAAAAGATTGGTACTTTTTCTATTGTTGGTTTACCGTTGTATCTAAGCAGAGTTCCAACTAAAATAAACAAAAATGGAACCAATGCATACCATAGTCTGATACTTCCGAAAGTCATGCACAGTAATGCAAAAACCCAAGGCCAATATGCTGGAAATTTGGATGACTTTGCATTGTCAGTTTCAAATGCGCGATACAATGAATAAAGAATTGAATATGCAAATAATGTGATTACTAGGGCTGCTAATAACGACCAGTATAGTACTCCGATTAAACAACATGCAGAAAGCCAAATCCATGGATTATGGATAATATTTCCTAATTTATTTGAAAATTTGTGGCCTGATTTTGATTGATTTTTATCTGTTCCACCCAGGGACCATCCGACTAACCAAACTGCGCAAAGACCTCCTATTGCTCTAGGCAGCATTGCAGAATAATTCAACATTGCATGACTCAGTAAAAATAACGCAATTATCGCTGCAAACAAAGCGAAAAACTCCTTGTTTTCTATGAGTTCGTTCTTCTTAATTCCTAAAGCCAAAATGGAGCATATTGCGATCATTATCCATGTAAATACTGAAACGTAAATATCACTGTCACGTGAAAACTCACCATCTGAAGAAATAAGATCCCAATCTATATTTTGACTAGATAGTTCGGGATTACTTTCACCTTTCTTTGCATCAAAAAAGGATTGCCTTTGATGCGCTGCATCCCAATTCCACTGCTCGATTTCCAACTTTTCTTGACTAGAATAATCAAATATTTCTAATGGTATACGACCATGTAATTGTACAGGGAATGGTAACTCTAGAATCAGTGGCACTATGGCTGAAAGATCTCTTTGATGCCCTGTTGATTCTGATTTTGCTATAATTTGTGGGCCTGAGATTATAGCTGCAACATCACGCGTAATATCTTCTGACGAACCATGTGTGCCCATCTCCGTCATTCCATGGTCTGCTGTAATGATTACAGACCATTCCTTAGGAATCATCTTTAGCAATTCTGAAACTTGTCTGTCTACATGTGTTAGTTTCTCATCATATTCGGGACTATCTGCACCCCATGTATGACCTACCTTGTCAGGTCCAGAAAAGTGTACTGCTAGAACATTGTATTCAGAATTATTTAGCCACTCAGATGCGACTTGTAATGTATCATAATCTCCTTGATAATAGTCGGAATGTCCTTTGAATGTATTTACAAAATTTATGTCGCTAAAATCTTGGTATAAATTACCCATTACATAACTGCCCACCATTGCAACATCATACCTTGGATCGTTTGCCGCGAGTAACCAAGGATCATTATTTCCGGGATGTCCTAAATTGAAGTTCCTCAACCCATTAATTGGCGCATTTGGAACACCTGTCATCATTTCACTAATGCATGTGGCCGACAGGGTAAGGGGTCCTGTTCTGATTTTTACAGTAGCCGCATTATTTCTGTAATCATTAATTTCAGGCATTAACTTATCATCGAGAAAATAATCCTCACCAATCCCATCTAAAACGATTAAAACAAATCCTTCAGAATCCACGGTTATGTTTTCGGGAAAGGTAATCTCTCCTTCAGGATTCTCAGGCGTCAATAAGACATGAGGTACTGTATACCACGTAGGTAAAATCAAAAGAATTAGAATTACTAGTAGGGGGTTACTTGTAATTAATTTGGAGATTTTAGTCTGGCTCATGATTGCTCCCCAAAATAAAATCCTATTTTTGGGCCCCCTAAATTAGTGCTTTATACTTTCCACTACCCGCAAAAAAAAATCCCTATGAAAATAGCATATTTGTAAGAGTCATAGGGAAATTCCCTAAAGGGGATTGCTAAGCCTCGTTGGATTATGGCTCACATTGCAGTTCTTGGATTGGGGAATTGGGGAAGCGCTATTGCCCGTTTGTGGTTACTTGAAGGACACAAAGTCAAGGGATGGACCATCGAACAGGAAGTTTACGAATCAATTACAATGGAAGGGATGAATCACAAATACCTTCCAGACCATTCTCTTGAGGGCCTAGAAGCCACAATGCATGTCGAAGAAGCTCTTGAAGGAAGCGAAATTATCGTACTTGCAGTTCCATCATCTGTAATCCTAAATGTCGTGGAAGATATCATTGAACATCTTCGCCCTGGGCATGTATTGTTAGACTTAGCAAAGGGCCTAGCCCCTGGTAAGCGATTGATTAGTGAAGCAATACACCAAATGTTGGAGGACGGAAATATGCACAACCCGCTTGCAGTCCTTACAGGGCCAACCATTGCTCCAGAGGCAGCAGGTGGTGTAATGACAACAGCATTAGTTGCAAGCGAGGACGTCTCTGTTGCTGAAAACTTAGCCTCGACCTTGACAACTCCTACCTTCATCTTGCATCCTGCATCTGATCCTGTAGGTGCCGAACTTTGGGGTGCGTTCAAGAATGTCGTTGCACTGGCTTGCGGTTTAGTTGATGGACTCAAGAAAATTGGAACTTTGGGTGGAGACAACCTAAAGGCTGCTATTTTCAATGCAGGATTCCGCGAAGGTTGCTTACTACTGCCTCAATTAGGAGCGAGAGCCGAAGTGGCTTTTGGTCCAGCAGGACTAGGCGACTTGTATGTTACAGCAACCTCACCGCATGGTAGAAATCGTAGAATGGGTGAGAAATTAGGAAGTGGATTAACTCTTGAACAAGCGCTTGAAGAAATGGTGATGGTTGCTGAAGGAGTTAGAGCTGCTAGAATGTTCAGAGATAGGGCCATTGACATGGGAATTGATGTTCCTTTTGTTGTTGCAGTCAACACTTTACTTGACGGATATATCGATGCGGAAGAGTGTTGTCGTAGAATGGTAGCACTTTCTTGAGAGCAGTAGTATTGATTTGCTTTGAGGATGTGGGGTAGTCATGGCAGAACTAACAGAGTTCGAGTTGCGCCTGTTCGAGTGGATTAGACAATCCGACTTTGAAAGCGTTGCTTGGTCAAGCAAAAAGGCCGCTAAGTCCTTCAAATGCAAGGAAGATGAAATCTATGAAGGAGTGGCTGCACTGACAAGAAAAGTTCCAAGCAGAATCCAAATCTACTACGAAGATGGCAATCTTCACATCGCCGCAGAGTGAACATGGCAAAAGACGCCTTGCTCATCGATGGACTTTGTGCGCTTTGCACAAGAACTGGAAAATTCATTTCCAAACGGCAGTCTAAGCCATTAAAAATCATTGAGCAGAATTCCGATGAAGGTAAAAGATTGCTAGAGGAATTTGGAATAAAGATAGACTCAGTAGTAATAATTAGATCTGGAAAGGCGTATGTTCGCTCTTCTGCCGCAATTAGATGTTTACTATACATGAAATGGAATTGGAGATGGATGTATCCTTTTGCTTGGATTGTCCCCCTACCGATTCGTGATTTGATTTATTTGCTAATTTCAAAACTAAGATTTAGGGCGTCCTAAATTATATTAACGTGCGCATTTAGGGAGCCCTAATTGTGATAGTATGAAGCCGAAATTCACCCTCCCCCTTTTAGTAATGATTTTCTTTGTTAGCGCAAGCATGCCCGGCTGTTTGTTCTCTGATGATACCACCGTTACATTTGAAAAATGTGATGATGAAGATAACTGTTTAACCATTGCTTTTGAGACAAAAGAAGAATACAGCAACACTGAAGAAAATCCTCAAGAATTAGCAGACAGACTTTCTGAACTCTTGGGTATGGATGTAGAAATATATCCTGTTTCTGGACCCGGCGCAACTATTGAAGCACTACGGTTTGGACATGCAGACTTAGGATTCCTAGACGGAGGAGCCGCTTGGCTGAGTTGGCAAAATCACGACCTCCAGGTTTTAGGAGCTGAACAAAAGCAAGATGGAAGACCGTTTTACAATGCTATTGCATGGGTTCACAAGGACTCAGACATGGCACTTGCTGACCAAGATGATGATAATTCAACAGATCCTTTCGCTTTGATGGAAGGCAAAACATCATGCCACACATCAGCGTTAGGTAGCTCTGGAATGCTACTTCCTATGGGATGGATGATCGACAGTGGATATGTGGAAGTTGTTGGAGACCCTGATGACATCAGTTCCCTACCAGATACTGTCTACAACCACTTTTCTGAGGATTCAAGTATTCCAGATAGTGGAACGAAATACCACAAATACATCGGTTCACTAAGATGCTTGGCAGAAGGTGGTATGGATTACATCTCCTTTGCTAAAGACCCAACTGTTCCTGATTATTGTGGAAACGAGGACCCTGATGACAACCAAGAATGGTGCTTTGAAGGAGAATTCAAAGATGTAAACGATTACTATGCATTACCTACTTTTGGTAAAGCACCAAGTCACCCAATAATGTACAATCCAGATTATATGACTGAAGAGATGGTTCAAATGATTCAAGATGCTTTTGCTGAAATGAGTTCCAACTCAGATGACGTAGAGATTTTACAGGATGTTATGAACACTCCTGGAATCACTATCATTGGCACTGAAGATCATTTGGGCCACTACGGTAGCTTAATTGAAGACGTCCCAGGAATCAATGCGTACTTCAATGAAAAATACGATTGAAATGAAAAATCTACGTGTTTCCCTGTTAGTGTTTATTCTGCTAACTTATGGTTTCTCTGGATGCTTAGGTGACGATGAGCAAAAACAGGAAGAAGAAAATGGTTTTGTTTGGCCTGAACAGGTCGAAATCGATTGCAGTATCCCTAACCAGACTGGGCTAGTTTGCGAGTACTATGCAAGTATGAATTCTACTCCTGTACTCACATTAGACGATCCGAATGATAATGATGCAATTTGGCTCGTAAATTTGGATGGTCAAATAACAAAATGGGCACAAAATGAACAACAAGAACTACCAATTGAAACTGGTCTAGTAGCAGATTTATCAGGGATTGTTTCAAGATGTCATTTTGAACAGGGCCTACTCGGTATGGAATTTGATGAAGATTACATGAATACTGGGAGAGTCCTCCTGGTATACAATGAGAATAATTCTTGCGAAAGTGCGAAGGACTCGAATGTAGTCCTATCTCATGCGAAAATAATTGATGGACAAATGGATTTAGATTCACTAGAAGTTTTGATTGAGGTAAACAAATCAAATAGAAACCACAATGGTGGAAATATTATTTCAATTGGTAATAATCAATATATTTGGAGCATAGGGGACGGAGGTGGAAGCTTCGACCCACATGGTCATGGTCAAAACTCATCATCACTCTTGGGAACCATTCAACTCATTCACTATGAAAATGAAAGTATAATCTCGGTTAATGGGACTGATGACCCCAGTTACACTTTGCATTATGGTTTGAGGAATCCATGGAGAATTGATTTCGACACTAATGGAAACCTTTGGATTGCAGATGTTGGCCAGTTATGCTATGAAGAAGTGAATCTAGTACCAGTAATGCAATCCTCCAATTTTGGTTGGTCAGAAAGAGAAGGATTCCATGACGTCGATGAAGAAAAAGGATGTTATGAAAACCGTTCAGAGCCAAATAGTAAATTCACAGACCCAATAATCCAGTATAGCAACAATGTCACTCATTGTTCCATAATAGGAGGTTTTTGGATGGATTGGGGTCCAGAATTGCTTAGAGATGGCTACGTGTATGGGGATTTCTGCAGCGGGCAAATATGGAGTGCCAAGAATATCGATGGCAATTGGACCGCAGTAGAGGTAGGTAGTGTCGGTACAATGATTGTCGGATTTGGAAAAGGAGTGAATAATGAATTACTAATTTTTAGTTGGGCTGGTTCAATATACCAATTGAATGAGAATCATTCCTCTGAATCTCCATGATGATAGTTCTTAGCCTGCTTCGGCGACAAAAATATCGTTGACCAGGATGGTCTTTTTACATCACCATCTTCAGTTACAAAGGAACGAATATACATTGAGATAAGATCGATAATTACCACGACGACTAAGATGACAACTAGGAATGCCATCACATTTTGGTACATTTGAAAGCCCATGTAGAATTGTAGATAGTATCCGATACCCCCTGCGCCCACTAAACCTAATACCGCACCGTGCCTTACATTGTATTCAAACATAAACAACAATTGGCTAAGCAGATTGTTACTGGATTCAGGAATTACAACATTTGTAACGATTTCCGGATGAGATAGACCCATGGCCCTAGCTGCTTCCAATGGACTATTCTGTACCCCTTCCATCTCTTCATATTGCAACTTCCCAAGATAGCCTACAGTATAGA
>PAZU01000052.1 GCA_002715725.1 Methanobacteriota archaeon
CATCAAAACACCTCTTCGCCCCTACGGGGCGAGTAGTCGACATATGTAATGGCCTTGAAACCATCTACAGAATCACAGTTCAGTAGTCTCAAGTAAGAACACAGCTTCTCTAGTCAAGCAGTATCTGTTTCGTACTCCACTCTTCTTTTTCTCGACCAATCCGAACTTTTGGAGGGTTCGAAGATGGTGGCTGACTAACTGTTGAGATCTCTCTAAGCGATGTGCCAATTCGGCCTGTGTAGGGAATTTGTTCATTTGTCCATCATCATCTAACAAACGCAGAATTTTTCCTTGCAAACTGTTAGGGTCTGGGGAAAGAGGAGGCAATGGTAAATCCTCGTCCAATATTCCGGGATGTAGATTTGAGGTAAAAGGATAGAATCGTACCAAGCGACCATCGGCTCTTCTCCAAATTCTATCTTCATCTTCTAGGATCTTCAGATGGTGAGTAATTTGTCCGTTTGACATTTCTAGAGCAGCCATCAATGCACGGAAATGGCAACCCGGATTAGCGGTTAGATAGCCCATCAAACGTCCTCTCTGATAGCGACCATCACTAGTTTCGCTAGTTCTCCCAACCAATCCAAGGAACCAGAGTCCAGCACTCGTTACAGGTATTCTCCAAGACTCATTTGTAGCGATTAGTGCTACAAGAAGAGACAAGATTCCACTGCTAGCAACTACTACTCCAACAGTCACAAGAACTGGGCTCACTTCATCGCCTTCACTTTCAGTCGGACTAACGATAGCAATATCAGAATCTTCTTCCACTGTATCAGAGACTATTTGTTGCGAATATACTTCTTCAACAGCAAATGAAATCGCTGCGAAATCAGAACATTCTGGTGCAGCATTGGTTTCATGGACAAGATATTGGCCACTTGCACCGCGTTCAGGAGACCATGTGGCAAGGCCCTTCGCTTCAGCAAGAGTTAGAATCCCTTCATCGGGGGAATTGAGTAGCCAGCATGTACCTAATTCGTTTGTTGTGGAGCTCCATGTGCCAGAGATTACTCTGGAGGTTACTTCTTCCACTTCCTCAACAACTTCTTCTTCACTTGTTTCTTCAGAAACTATAGGCCAATCAAAACTGACAGAAGAACGGATTTGTGGAGAAGTAGTAGTTTCAAAGAATAGCGTGTATTGACCATCATCTAATCCATCCATTTCGAATTCAAGCGTATCCAATTCCATTTGGGATGCACGAATTGAAAATTGCTCAATGTAGTTACATTGAGACAACTGCTGCTCAACTTGTTCTCCTGCATGGAATAGAGTCGTCTCCAATCCACAAATCGCGAACCATGAAATTTCAAATTCTTCCCCCAAAATAGTTGGAGAAATCGTTAGTAGATTCTCTCCACTAACTTCTGCATCTATGTACAAGCTAGTATCTTCGCAGTATGTATCACGTTCTCTAACCAATGTGATTATGTCAGTAGCATACAAATCATGTTCAGGAATTTCCATCACTACTAGTAAATCACCAGGAGGGATATGGCAACCAAACATGTCGATGAATGACCACTCAGGTTGTGTAAATGATCTGGAAGTTTCAGGTTGTATTTGGTATTCGACTTCCATCTCAGTACATTCTTTGATAGAACGAGAATCCATTACAACATTACCTGTTGAATCCACTGCCCAAATTTCGCCACGGCAAGAAGTGGTGAAATCAAGCGCAACATCCTCGTCCCCGCTATTGAATATCGAGATATCAGGAGCGAAATCCTCCATTTCTCCGAATTGACTATCTCCTTCGAGAATCAAATCTAGTGTAATAGATTCCAAGTCACCTGAATAGATTCCTTGGTCTCCATCAGGAGCCGCGTCCAGTGAAAATGTCTCAGAAAGCACACTATCTCCTAAGGAAATTGTGAATTCATTAACTCCATCATCAAGCATGAATGGGATTTGTGCAATAGTCACAATTTGGTTTGCCTGCAAACCGTTTGGTCCACATTCCTCGAATAATTCTGAATTAACTATTAGTCTACATTCACCGAAATCTAGAGTGATATCTTCTGCCAAGGAATTATGCAGCCTTACGGATATGATGCTAGGTGCTGCCTCAGAGTGAACACCATCCCTAGCAGTAGCGATAATACTCATCTCTACGCCTTCAGGAATGTCTACAGGAGATTGAACATGAACGCTAACCGAAGATGATAGTTCTTCACCAGCGATGAAATATTCGACAATGTAATCGCCGGATGGGACAATCTGTCCATCAGAATTGGTAAGGTCCCAAAATAGAGAATTCAGATCTGTTGTAGAGAATGCATCAATATCCATGCCTCTGCTTTGTCCAAGGCACGCTTCAGTACCATCGAAAACTAGAGTTGTTTGGCTCCAAACTCTGAGAACTTCATCACAGGATGGGTCGACAACGATGCTAGTTGAATCTCCATCGTTTGATAATACGGCAGAAATTTCTACAACCTCACCGCTACCGTACCAGCCCTTGTCTGGAGCACCTACAAGTGCTGCATCAAGACTGAGGTTTGCATCATCCGCAAATGCACTGGGCGCCATAATTGCCAGTAGGCCGGCAAGTATCACAGCCAGCATGCGCTCTCTGCCCATGGTAAACCATGGGCGTCATCCCTTAGAAGTGATGCGGTTCATGCCATTGGTGAGCGAAGATGGCCGAATGCATTCTAGAGAATGAAAAAATGCTTGTTTTGCAGGCGCAGTTGGGCGAATGGGATAATCTGAATCACCTGTTAGTTTGTAAGGAAACCAAAAAAGCAGTAATCGTTGATCCATTCTTTGCAGATTACTGGTCAAACATATGCTTAGAAAATGGGTGGGACTTGGAACAAGTGTGGTTAACTCATTCACATTGGGACCATGCAAAGGGAGTATACGATCTTCAGGAAAAGCAAGTTTGGGTTCATGAGAATGAAGCTTTACGGGGTTGGGATGGTCCGTCAAACAACGAATGGAGCAATCAACCGAATTCATTTGTGTTACACCGTTTAGGGGAATTAGAAATGGAAGCACATTGTACACCAGGTCATACGCCTGGACACATGACATTCATCGGGGAAGGGATTGTAATTAGCGGCGATTGTATGTTTTTAGGACGATGCGGAAGAACTGATTTATTTGGTGGAAATATCGATGCACAGCGACAATCCTTGGTTCATTTGAGGGCACGTCTGAATGGGTTGCCAAATGATTGGTTGGTCCTTCCTGGGCACCTATATCAACTAGCAGATGGAACTAATCCAACATACATTACTGTAGAGAAATTGCTCACGAATAACGAAGCCCTCGCTGCACTAGATGATGACAAGGAATGGAACAGCCTTGATTTCCTAGCATTCGATGATGACCTTGCTGAAAAAGCCCGTAGAGATAAGGCCAGAGCACAGCGTGAATAATCATACATCATCTAAGCTGAACATTGTAGGCACCGCTTCCTGCTGTGCCTGTTCTTGTTGCATCTGATGCTGTTGCCATTGTGGAATTTCTGCAGGAGGCTCCCAACCCAATTCCATTGCTTTTGCAGTATCTCCTTGAGCCACGTAGTAATCGATCCACTCTAGTCTCCTAGCATCTTCTTCTTGGAACATTGCGGACACTTTCATTTCTTCTGCCCGGCCGTAAGCTGCCTTTCTTCTTCCCGCTTGCTTCGCAATCATCGCTACAGAGATAACTGCCAACAGGAACACGAGCAGGCCAATCAATACTATGACTTGACTATCAAGAGCCAATCCGCCATCTTCGCTGCCAGCAACGTAATCTGCATCATACTTGTTAGGAATTCCATCATCATCATGGTCATCGAAAGATGCACATTGTACCTGTCCTCTAAGTCCTGCACTAATGCTTGAATCGTAAGGGCATGGGTCTGTTTGGTCGGAAACTCCGTCTTTGTCTGTATCAGTACATCCAAAGTAGTCAACATACGACTCACCATACTTTAAATTACATTCATCAGGTTGCCAAGAGCCTAATTTCTGATTATCTCCATATCCGTCACCATCGGTATCAGCCCATTGGGTTGTCCTGACTGGGAATGCATCTGGTACTCTTCCAGTACTGTTGTCACCAAATCCGTCACCATCAGTATCAGACCATTGACTTGGGTCTAGTGGGAATGCATCGCCCCATTGGTCTCGAATTGTGATTAGATTGCCAACATCTTGTTCATCGGCGATTGTTGTATTAATCCAGCCATAATTGTCCCCCCAGCCATCAAGGTCAGTGTCTACCCATTGTAGTGGGTCTTCAGGGAACGCATCATCTACATCAGCCCAAGAATCATTATCAGCATCTGGGCAACCTTGGCGTGAATTATTCGTGCTAGTGCCGTATTCATCAGGACATTCGTCACCATTTGGTACAGCTTGATTGTCGCCCCAACCATCGCCATCATTGTCGGTTTGTTGGTAAAAATCATCAGGGAATGCATCGAATGGATCTACTACACCGTCATTGTCAGAATCAGGGCAACCTCTAGCAGCAGGGATTGTTGACTGTCCGTACAATTCTGGGCATTGGTCACCATTGTTGCCATCTGGGTTGTCTCCAAATCCATCAGCATCAAAGTCACTCCATTGAGTGGGGTCATTAGGGAAGAAATCACCATTTGGAATAATTGGCCTATCTCCATATCCATCGCCATCGGTGTCAGCCCATTGGCTGGAGTCATCAGGGAAAGCATCAGGGTCGTTTCCGAGAGGATTATCGCCATAGTTGTCTCCATCTCTGTCTTCCCACTGGGTACCATCGGTTGGGAATGGGTCTCCTGCGTTAGACCATCCATCGCCATCAGCATCCGGGCAACCAACTCTGTCTACAGAGGAGGTTCCATACTCACCAGGACATTCGTCAGGGTTGTTTCCTGATGTATTATCTCCAAATCCATCGCCATCACTGTCTCGCCATTGAGTTGGGTCTCCAGGGAATGCATCAGCATCACCGGTTGGATGAGCTGGCCAATTAGGTGTAGGATTAGACCATCCATCACCATCGGTATCTTCGCAACCAATGCGGTCTTCTGTTGAATTGCCCCAAGTGTTTGGACAGCCGTCTGATAGCGGAGTATTCGGCTCATCACCAATCCAATCTCCATCACTATCGGCCCATTGGTATCTGAATAGTGGGAATTTGTCTACTTGAGTTGCTGAAGAATCATAATTTCCTGGCCAACTTTCGTCAGTGTCAGGGGTTGAAGGGTCATCTAAAGGTCTAATCGAGGTCCAAGATGCGTTGTCGTAATTATCTCCCCACCCATCGCCATCAGTATCGTTCCACTGTGTCGGGTTTGTAGGGAACGCATCCCCTCTTTGATTGACATGCAATTCAGTGAATTGTTGTACATCGTAGTAGTAATTGTCACCACGACCGTCGGAATCAGAATCAGCCCATTGTTCAGGATCTGCAGGGAAACTATCTCCTTCGTTTGAATATCCGTCACCATCGCCATCTGGGCAACCAAACCTATCTTCAGTACTAGTGCCGTATGTATTTGGGCATGCATCGCCTTCTGATGCGGGTAATGGATTATCCCCAAATCCGTCATTATCAGTATCGTTCCATTGTGTGCCATCATCAGGGAATGAATCGGTCCTTCCATCTCCTTGGTCAGATGTATTCCACCCATCATTATCTGGGTCTAAATCTGCAAACCAAATATAGAAACCTTCGTCATTTCTTCCGAATGCTTGAGCGATTCTTGAACCGTCTGGTGACCAAGATAGTCCATTTGCTTGACCACAGTTATTATTATTTCCAGATTGACAGTTACCAGGGCGTGCCTGAGCAAAATTGTCGACGCTATTGCCAGTAGCGACATCATAAATTCTCGAGTATGCGCCATCATTTTGGTACCAAGACATTCCAAAGATTACCTGTTTGCCATCGGGTGAGAAATCGGTAGAAAGACAAGACGTAGACATTGACTTACTCCATTTCTGAGTCCAAGAGCCAGCTGCAAATAACCGAACAGTTGAGCCTCCGCCATCCCATCCTTCACAAATTGCCATGTGCTTTCCATCCGGAGACCAACTTACTGCATTTACGTCAGCATTAGGAGAAGAATCAGATCTGACCGTTGACCATGTACTGGTTTCAACCACGTAGAAATCGCCACTACTTCCGACCAACATGTGAGTTCCAGAAGGCGAGAATTCTACAGATTGAAACCTGTCTTCTCCGCCGGGGTTTACATTTTGGATAACAGAACCATCGCTCATATTTATCATTCTTATAACGCCGTTAGTACCGCCATTACCTGACCTGCCAATCGCAATTGCAGCCATCTCTCCATCATTGGACAAATCGATGTCTTCAGTATAATCGCCTCCGCCTACATCGGCATTGATTGAACCATGAACGCTGGTTAGATTGCTTGCATAATACACGTTAGCAGTATCGTCATCTTTGGTCAGGCCAATGTACATTCCATCTCCTGACCACGAGACTCCAGCAAGATATCCTCCGGCATTTATTGACAGAGTATTAATTCCCGAAGTAGCATTCCAAATACGTAAATATCCATTTTCGTCAGTACTCGCGATTTGTTCTCCATCTGGAGAATGGTCAACAGATACGAAGTCATAATTTTGTGTGATTGCAACATCCAATCCAAAATTTGGATTAGACGAGGTCCATCCATCATTGAAATCCGAAGTTCCATCACCGTCTCGGTCTGGGCACCCCACTCTATCTACTGTTGAATTTCCGGCTGCATAGAGACAATCATCAACGGAATCATCAACACCGTCACCATCAACATCCGCCCCTGAAACAACAGAAAGCCAACTCATTGATATCATGAGAAATATCAGAGTCACAGCGCGGCGTCTGGGACTTGCCATATTACCCGGGTACCTTCCTTACAAAAGGATTTACGGTCAAGATGTTCAATATCGATTTAGGCAATAAAGGGGAATTGTTGAATGTCATATCGTGATAGGCATCTACGTGGCCGGTGACATTCCTCGCGTTAACATAGCGGTCAAAGACCGCATACTGCTACATCTTTTGGAAGAAGATGACCAAGCAGATCGTTATGTTGTAACAGCAGCATTAACACGCCCTGGAATAGCAGAATCATGCGCTCAACACCCTCCAAATGTAAGTAGAGCAATGCGGACTCTTTTACGGAAGCGTTTGGTTAGCGAACACTCTCGTTCAATCCGTGGTGATGACAGACGGCAAAAAACATGGCAACTAACCGATGAGGGTCGAGGTGAAGCCAAGAAGCGACTAGAGACTTTATCGCAACTCAAGGTCTTGATTCGAGATGAAACTGACACATTGTTAGAATTAGAGGCCAGCCAAGCAGCAAACCGTTTACAAGCAGAAATGTCGGTACTACAGGTCCTTCTGCATGCACAACATGAAGGCGTTCTTACTTTCGGAGATATTCGTTTTGGATTGGTTACGAAGAAAGACGAAGACGATGATTTACCTCCGCCTGGGAGGCTAAAATTACTCGCAGGCGCACATGCAACATATCACACATCTCCTCCAAAAACGCGTCCTGTACACGGTAGAGTGAGCGCAATTCAAGACATGAATTCTTGGTTTGAAAAAGGCTCACCTTGTATGGTAATACATGGAATTGCAGGCATAGGTAAGTCCACCTTGGTAGCAAATTGGCTTAGAGAACATATGACCGAAGTACCTCATTTATCGGTTTGCTGGTACCCTTGTCAGCCGTGGGACAAAGCCGTAGGTCTGGCAGTATCTTTGCTGCACCGCTTTGGTGTTGATGACAAACATGACCCTTACCAATTAATGGAAACACTTCCTCTAACCCCAGGGGCAGAATTCGATGTCGATGCTTGGCGTCGCAGACTCCTAGCATATCTTACCGACGCACAAGCTATCCGCGAAAGATTCGTTGGCGAGGCGGGGGGCCCACCGCCTTATTGGCTAATTGTACTCGATGATGTCCACCATGTAGCAAATGATGCAAGTGATCTATTAGGGGCATTATTAGATATCTCTAAAAAAGCCCCACTGCGCTTAGTTTTCATTTCTCGAACCACTCTGAATGTGTATGATAGAAGAGACGTACACACCCGGGAATTAGTTGAAGAAATGCCTCTGCAAGGGCTCTCGATAGACGAGATTAGTGATTGGGTCCAAAACATGGATGGTTCTCCACCTGCCCCCGAAGATGTACTTCGGCTGACAGGGGGTCATCCATTAGCATTGGAGTTACTGGAAATATACGGTCAGGCAACCCATGGCGACTGGTTAAAATTCCTTGATGAGGAGATAATCCACCACATGCCAGAAGAGGAGCATGAATTACTAGCAACTCTAGCAGTAGCCGAATCACCAGTTCCATGGAGCAAGTTAGCTTCGGCCGTAAATTGGGAAGGTAATCCCCCAGAGAGATTGCTCACGTACGGCCTTCTGCTGGAATTAGAAGATGGCATGTGGCTACATGAAGCGCTTAGAGAAAGATTCTTGCGAGAGGTTGGAAGCGCCTCTCAGAAGCGCAAAGATAGTCTGAAATAATCAAAAATCCCCAGCAGACATTTGCTGGTCAAGCCAATTTGTGAGTACTGGCTTTGGAACCATTCCGGTCTGATTCGCCACCAATTTACCGTTATGGAATAGGAATAATGCTGGAATTCCGCGAACTCCAAGTTTTGCAGCGTTCATCGAATCAGTATCGGTGTTAATTTTGGCAATAGTAACAGGCATTTCTGCAGCAACTTGCTCCAAAATGGGGCCTAATGCTTTACACGGGCCACACCATGGTGCCCAAAAGTCCACAAGAACCCATTCGTCTCCATTTATTGCATTATCAAAATCAGCATCGCCGACGGATTTGACTTCGCCCATTATCTCACCTAAGTAGCGGATTGGGGGCACTCCTATGAGGGTTTGTACACCCCAATACTCATGACTTGCCACCTTGTCGCAGTCTTTGAGAGGGTAATCGATGATTATCGCACCATCGGTACTAACCGCAGATCTTGCAGACCTAGGAAATGCTTGCAGCGAGGCTGTTGAGGCTGGCCTTGACTGGCTTCATCTTGACGTAATGGATGGTAATTTCGTTCCAAATCTCACCTTCGGCCCACCTGTTATTGCTAAGTTGCGCAAGGCCTTAGGAGACGCTCCTATTTTCGATGCTCATCTGATGATTGAGAATGCCGAAGAATCATTTCAGCAATACATTGACGCTGGCTGCAACCACATCTCTGTTCATGTAGAGGCCGTAAAACATCTACACAGGTGCGTTACAGCAATACGAGCCGCAGGTGCATCTGCAGGTGTAACTCTGAACCCAGGGACTTCAATAGATGCCGCTTTGGAGGTACTTTCAGAGATTGATATGGTACTCGTTATGAGTGTTAATCCTGGTTTCGGCGGCCAATCCTTTATTCCTACAGTTGAAGCAAAAATTCGCAGATTGAAAGAAGCAATCGACGCTCAAGTTGCCGCAGGTGGCAGGCCGGTAAAAATTCAAGTTGATGGAGGCGTAAAAGCTCACAATATTGCAATGTTACGTGAATGGGGTGTCTCAAATTGTGTTGTAGGTTCTGGGTTATTCAACGATAAGGCTAGCATAGCAGACAACCTTGCAGTAATCCATCAAGCCCTAGAGTGATTTCGATGCGAATCTTGCTGGTTACCCGGCTATTTCCATTACCTGGAAATGTTGCACGTGGTACATTCGTTAGCGACCATGCAGAATTACTTTCATCCTTGGGGCATGAGGTGAAAATTCTCAATGTGTTACCTAGGATGTTGAGAATGAATGAAGCCAGAAGATCAACGATGGAAGGCGTAGCCAAAGCACCAAAATCCTATACTCATGGTGATTTCGAAGTTACAGTAAAACGGCATTGGGAATTCCCTGATTTCCCATCAGTGGCGGCATTTAGTTCCTCAAGAATCAATATCGATTGGAAGCCTGACATAGTCATCAGCCACACTATTTGGCCTGTAGCAAATACAGCTAAATCAATCGCAAAAAAGCAAGGTGTTCCATGGATAGCAGTTGTACACGGTCATGATTTCGATGTGGCATTAAATGACCACCGAGCAAAAAGAATCGAATCTCTTGCCCGCTCAGCCAATCGTTTAGTTGTAGTCTCTGATTCATTAACTCGTTTTGATTCAATAACGATACCATGCCATGTAAATGTTGATGATGAATGGTTGAAACCAATGAAGAAATTCAATGGGCTATTTAGAAAATCAAAAATTGACATTTTGTTTCCAGCAGACCCCCGTCGCCCCGAAAAGAATCATCTGTTAGCCCTAAGGGTAGGCGAAGAACTTGAAACGCGTGGTTGGAAAGTCGGAATTACCACTCTAAAGAAGCAACCACGTGCCATGGTGTGGGATCGGATGCTTGCTGCAGATGTCAGCCTAATCACTTCAACCCGAGAGTCAGGCCCGTTAGTGGCTAAGGAATCAATTGCTTGCGGTTGTCCAGTTGTCGCAGTGGATGTAGGAGATATGGGGCAATGGATGGATGTCCATCCACCAGACGCTACTAAACTAGCAGATGCAATCGAAAAGAGGCTGTCGGACGGGCAAGAAGTCACTCTTCCTGCAAATAGCCAGTTTGAGAGCGTAAAAAATCAATGGAATTCTTTGCTGGAATCACTGTGAGTAGGCCGATTAAGGCTAGTGGACTTCCTATTGACAACAAATAGCAAATCGCTACGCAAAACAGCGCAAGACCATCGCTAAGCCTATCTTCATCGCCACATAATAATTTAGAGAATGAGAGCATAATCGAGCAACCAATCACACTAGCCCATGCCGCCCCCATTACGCCATATTCCGGAATTAACAGCCAACCTGAAACCCCTGCTGAAAGTACAACTAGCAAGATCAGAATTGTAAATCTCCAAGGATTATGCCCTGCTTGTAGTGCTACATACCAAGGAATCGCCAGTAGAGTCATCGCCCAACCCGCTAGCAATATGTCAAACACCTGTACGGCATCAGCATAATTCGAGTCAAAGAATTCTGGAATCGACAACGAAACTATCAGGTGCCCTGCAATAAGACCAACTGGTAAAATCGCAATTGTCCAGTGATGAGCGGTAAGCATCCTGTCTGAAAATTCCTGAGGCTCTTCTCTTGCTTCACCCAAATACGGTAGTAATGCAGCGCGCATTGCTTGCGGCAGCATAAGCCCGGCAATCCATGCTAATTGTGCCACATGATACAGACTTACATCGTCGTAAGATGCCAAACCTGCCAAGAGGAATTTTTCCAGCTTTGTAACATATGGTAAGATGCCTAAAGTTACGGCAAACGGCAGGGCTGAAATCAGTAGAGATTTACTTGAATTCCATTCCGCTGGCAAATCGTCTTTTCCATCTCGGGCGAACCTCTCTCCAATCCATAAAGTTCCAATTAGAGAAATAAAAACCCCAATTGAAAATCCACATGCATAAATCGCTGGAGAATCGTAGTCATTTACGAGGAAAATATAGTAAAATCCTGTTGTAATTACGCGTTCGATCAATTTGAGAACAGACTCGATTCTAGCCTCTCCTAAAGCCCTCAACATCGCTTTGTGAGGATAGGACATTATGTGGCCAAAAGCTACAGCAGCACAAGCCATCAATAATTCCAAAGGAACATCATCCCAGATCGAGGCCGACACTATCGCGCTTCCAATCAAAAATGGGATAGCGATTAGCGCTTGCAATTTCAGAACGCGCCTAACAGCCTGCCGACTTGCCCCAGGGGAGCGCGGAACATCACGCGCTATGATTGTGGGTAGCCCAGCATCGATTAGAATATACATGGTTGCAAACGCATCCAAAACGACTACCAATAGTCCATAATCGGATTGCAGAAGCGCTTTGGCTAAGATTACTTGACCAATTAATCCGAAGATGATTGCAAGGCCATCTGACGAGGCCAACCACACGGTATCTCGTGCTAGTTTTGGCCTGCGCATGTTTGGGCCAGTAGGACAATGGTTGAAAGCACAGCGCCCTCTGCGCTGTAACATGGTGACCTGTGAGTGGCTGGAAGAGGAAATCCGTGGAGTAATTCCGGATTGTGATGTTGAGGCAATCGATCTCAACGGAACTCAGGATCATTTTCACATTCGTGTAATCTCTGAATCATTTCAGGGAATGCGCCCACTGCAGCGCCAAAAATTGATTTTGAATCATTTTAAACCGTATATCCCTAGGCCTATTCATGCAATTGATATCAAGTGCATGACTCCCGCACAAGCAGAAACTGCGGGAGACACTGTATTCCATCCACATGCTGGAGGAACAGGAATCCACATTAAGCGGATTCAAAAACACCAAAACAAGGAGTGACACAAATGGACTGGACACCTGAAGAATTGCAAGCAATAGTAGACGAGCACGCACTAGTGCTATTCATGAAAGGAGAACCTGGAGCTGCACAGTGCGGTTTCTCTAACCGCGCATCACAAGTAATGCAAACATTTGGCGAACCTTTCGCCTCTGTCAACATTCTAAGCGACCCACGTGCAATCCCTTCGGTTTGCGCTTGGTCCGATTTTCCAACAATGCCTCAGGTATTCGTACATGGTGAATTGATTGGCGGTTCAGATATCGTACTTGAGATGTTGAACGATGGCAGCCTTCGTGAAATGTTCGATGCTGGGCGTCAGTGAACTACTGTCAAAAGCACAACTAAGCCATTTTATGGCGGTTTCATTGAAAAGGTAGTTTGATTCAGGAGTTTATATGGGCGTTTCAGAGAACAAGGTTCTCCGTAGAGACGGGAAACTCCCTTTCTTTTCAGCACCTGTAAAAATAATGCAAAATTTGTACAACTACAGGCAATTGCTTAAGCATTTCATAGGGCGAGATTTGAAGGTAAGATATCACAACTCAATTTTGGGTTATGGCTGGTCGGTTTTGGAACCGCTCGCTCTTACTGTTACGTTTTACATTTTATTCGCTATTCTATCCGATAGTGAAGATCCTTACAGGCCAATAACCATTTTATTGGGAATATTGGCTTGGTCTTTGTTCGCTAAGACCTTTTCAAACGGTACAACCTGTATTCAGCGCAACTCTTCATTAATTCAGCGCGTATATTTTCCCCGTGAAATTTTCCTCTTTTCGAAATCAGGCTACAATATGTTCCATTTCATTCTAAGTTTGCTTGTAATAATTCCATTACTGATTAATTATGATTTAATGCCAACTCAACAAATCATCTTACTACCGATTGCTTTGATTATGATTTTAATGCTAGGCACAGGTTTAGCATTCTTCACTAGCATACTGCAGACCAAAGCGAGAGACGTGGAGCACATCGTTACAATTGGTTTGAGAATCAGCTTTTACCTCTCCCCGGTATTCTATCCATTGGAGATGATTACAGGAGGTAGAATACCTGAACAATACGCAGAAGCTTACCTCATTGTGAATCCGATGGCGACATACATCACGATGATTCGCTCGGCATTTACAGGAGCACCCTTGGATATTCCAACAATCAACCTAGTCATTACATTCGCAACTACCATAGCGATATTCTGGATGGGAGCAATTTACTTCATGCGTAAAGAGAGAAAGGCGGTGAAATTCATATGAATGAATCTGCCATTTCTATCAAGGATGTAGCACTTGATTATCCTCGTAAGAAAAAGGGAGTAGGATTGCTTCGTGAATTCATCACGGGCCGATTCAAAAAAATTCCACGTAAGGATAGATGGTTCAGAGCACTGAACGGAATAAATCTAGACATAAAGAAGGGAGAAGTAGTTGGAATCATGGGGCCAAATGGTTCGGGTAAGAGCACACTACTACGTGTTATAGCGGGAATATATGCTCCAGATGAGGGTTTAGTTGAAGTCGAAGGAAGAATCACTCTACTTGCTGGAATAGGTACAGGCTTCAATCAGGACTTAACAGGGCGTGAAAATATCAAACTAACTGGCAGTATTTTCGGTTTTGATTCTAAATCAATAAACGATATGGAAGAAGGAATAATTGATTTTTCTGGGATTAGAGAATTTATTGATGACCCGATTAGAACATATTCTGCGGGAATGAGGGCAAGACTTGGTTTTGCGATAATATCGAACCTTGAACCAGATATTTTGTTACTTGATGAAGTAATGAGCGTAGGCGATTATGAGTTTAGGAAGAAATCTAGAGCAAGAATTGACGAACTTGTTCAGGGCGACGCCACTGTCGTAATAGTTTCACATTCGAAATCAATAATGATGAGTATGTGTGACAAAGTGTATGGTCTTCACAACGGAGAGATAGTAACCGATGGTGAACCGGAGTCCGCATTCGAATTCTATGAATCAGAAAAGGAGTGATTCAATGAGCGATTTTGAGAACCCTCTTACAGATATTGACGAGGGAGAAACATTGACCTTCTCAAGCCAACAAATTGAATATTTACGCGAAGAATTCGAAAGGCAGCGACGTTGGGTCAATCTTTTGGCAACTCGAGAAAAAACTGCATTGGAAGAACTCGAACGTACTCAAAATTCACTAAGTTATCGAGTTGGGCGCTTCCTAACTTGGCTCCCAAGAAAAATAGAAAAGAAGTTGAAATCAAGAAAGAAAAAGATTGTTTATTTCGTTCAGGAAGATGAGGAAACCAAGGAAGAGGAATTGTTCCCTTCAACATTGTTGATTACTCCCGAATTACTTCCTACAAGTAGTGCGTCAAGAAAAGCGGATTCGCTAATTGAAGAAATTTTGATCGCTGTAAGAAGGGGCGGAGTAACTGTAAATTCGATTAGAGATAACTTCTCTGAAGGTTCATTTTCAATGAGTAAAGAAGAACAAACAAAAGCAGCGTTTGTGATTATGGATCACATGCTTTCATCATCACAATACGGGCCGTCGGTCAAGAACGTGTTTGTAGGTATTTTGAGGTCGATGAGTAATTCTAATTTTGGTGGTGCTCTTTCATTCGGAGAGAATTATGTCGATAAATTACCTGATGATAGGGGAATAAGGACTCTTATTCAATTACATGGCAAAGGTGGAAATTTTTCCAGGCCATTAGAGCTCCTCAAACTAATGCCAAAGAGTCCTTGGAGAAAGGAACAAGAGCAGAGATTTACTGCAGCATCAAATATTCTGGAAAAAGGATTAGGGCTGACCAAGCGTAAATCTGAGCCAACCATTCCACTAGGAAAGCGAGTAATCTATCATGCCAGTCAAAGTATGCCTCACACTAGTTCAGGTTATGCTATTAGAACTCACGGCCTTACATCATCACTTAATTCAAAGGGATATGATGTAGACGTATACCTTCGTAACGGTTACCCATTGGATAGAACCGATTTCAAAGGTGACACAGTGAATGCAACCGAAGAAATAGAGAACGTCTCATACTATTTTTCACATCAAAATCCACAGGACGCTTCACTAATTAATTATCAAGAAATTTACAATTTCAATTCGCTAAAGAAGTACGAAGAAATGGCGATTTCAAGACTTATATCTCTCGGAAAAGAGACTAAACCATTAGCAATTCATTCTGCTTCTAACTTCGTAGTAGGATTGGCTGGAGCGAAAGCTGCCAAGGCCCTTGGGATTCCTTCGATTTACGAGATTCGCGGATTTTGGCATCTAACCCAATCTACCAAAAGAGAAGGATATGATTCATCAGATCATTACAAGTTAAGTGAAAGACTTGAAATTGAAACTGCAAAAGAATCGGACTATGTTTTCACCATCACTCAAGCACTGAAAGACATTCTAGTCGAAAATGGAGTAGAAGAAGGCAAGATATCTGTTTTGCCTAATGCTGTAGACTCTTCCAAATTTAATATGGCGCCCAAGGACAAGAAATTGGAAACAGAACTTGGTTTTGAAGGAAAAGTTGTGATTGGTTATATCGGCTCATTTGTAGAATATGAAGGTCTAGATTTATTGTTAGAATCTTGTTCAATCCTGAAGGAAAAACACGGTGACATATTCAGATTGTTATTGGTAGGCGATGGCGAGACAATGCAAGTGTTAAGACGTACTGCGCGATTCTTGCAATTGGAAGACCAGGTTGTATTTACTGGAAGAATTCCTCATGATGATGTCCAGAGATATTATTCTCTAATCGATATAGCACCTCTGCCAAGAAAGGGATTGCGAGTCTGCGAATTAGTTTCTCCACTCAAACCGTTTGAGGCGATGGGGGCAGGTAAAGTTCTGATTACATCTAGTGTTCAAGCATTGGCAGAAATAGTTCAAGATGGTGTCACAGGAATGGTCTTTGAGAAAGACGACTCTAATGATTTAGCTACTAAACTCGAGACAGCGATTCTAGATGAAGAACTCAGGAAAAATATAGGTGAGAATGCAAATAAATGGGTGATTGAGAACCATTCATGGGATGTAATTTCACAAAGAGTCACATCATTATATGACAAAATATTGGAGGGTAGGGAATGACAGGACCGGTAATTCTTGTAGTAGGCGCAAGACCGAATTTTATGAAAATCGCACCAATACATGCAGAATTAGCGAAGCGTGGAATTGAACAAATTTTGTTGCATACTGGGCAACATTATGATGAGAATATGTCAAAGGTATTCTTCGATGATTTAGGAATGCCTCAACCTGATATCTATCTTGGAATTGGCAGCGGTAGTCACGCAACTCAAACTGCCAAAGTAATGGTCGAATTTGAGAAGGTATGCAAGGAAAACAACCCAAGTATGGTTATTGTAGTTGGAGATGTAAATTCTACTGTAGCATGTAGCATGGTCTGTGCGAAACAATGGATTCCTTGCGCACACGTGGAGGCTGGTTTACGCTCATTTGATAGAGAGATGCCAGAGGAAATTAATCGCCTAGTAACAGATGCAATTGCCGATTATCTGCTTACTCCTTCACCGGACGGCGATGAAAACCTTCGCAAGGAAGGAGTTGCAGAAGAGAGAATCAAACGAGTGGGTAATGTGATGATTGATTCATTATTCAACAATCTCGAGCGAGCTAAAGCGAGTACAATTCATTCTGATTTAGGAATTGAGAAGGGAAATTATGGAGTGTTAACGCTTCATCGACCGAGTAACGTAGACGACAAAGACGCATTCATTGGGATTCTAGAGGCTTTGGAAAAGATTGGTGAAAGAATACCGTTGGTTTTCCCACTTCATCCAAGAACAAAAAATCGAGCCGAACAATTCGGTCTTACACAACGCCTTGAATCGATACCTAATATCGTATTGACAGGACCTGCAGGATATCTCGACTTTGTTGCATTGATGGCCGAATCAAAGATTGTGTTGACCGATTCAGGCGGACTCCAGGAAGAGACGACTGCATTAGGAATACCTTGTCTAACTCTTAGAGAAAACACCGAGCGTCCAGTTACAGTTACAGAAGGTACGAATACGATTGTAGG
>PAZU01000053.1 GCA_002715725.1 Methanobacteriota archaeon
AAGTCGATATTATTTCCAAAGCCATCAGCATCATCGTCAATCCATTCAGTTCCATCATCCGGGAATACATCAATCAAATCTGCCCAAGTATCTCCATCCGAATCTAGGCAACCTAGAATCGTAGAACTACTGTTACCGAAAACGGCAGGACAAGCGTCAGGGTTTGTACCGTTTGCGTTGTCTCCAAAGCCATCCATATCAGTATCATTCCATTGTGTAGCATCTAGAGGGAATGAGTCATCATCATCAGCCCATGTGTCTTGGTCTGCATCGAAGCAGCCGAGTGAGCCATTGGTTGATGAACCGGGTGTTGTAATACAATCGTCTTCAAAGTCGGCATATCCGTCACCATCAGTGTCTAGGTATCTAGTTGGGTCGGTAGGGAAGTCATCGTTGATGTCGGAGTATCCGTCACCATCAGTATCAACACATCCTAGTCTATCGATAGTAGAGTTTCCGAAAGTGATTGGACAATCGTCAGCATTGTTTCCAGTTGCATTATCACCGAACCCGTCACCGTCTTGGTCTGAATGTTGAGTGTCATCATTAGGGAAGTCATCCATTGAATCTGCCCATCCATCGCCATCGGAATCAGGGCATCCTAAGACGCCACCTTGAGTTGAATTGCCGGGTGTTGTAGGGCATGAATCAGGGTTTGTACCACCGATGTTGTCACCATATCCATCACCGTCAACATCGTGCCACTGAGTAGAATCATTGGTGAAACTATCTTCCCCATTTGACCACCCATCCCCATCGGAATCAGGGCAACCTAGAGTGCCGTTTTGCCACGAATCACCATATGTGTTCGGACAATCATCTGCGAAGTTTCCAGTTGGCTCATCGCCGAAACCATCGCCGTCAGTGTCATTCCATTGCGTACCGTCGTTAGGGAATGCGTCGTATTCCACGGTTCTTCCATCACCATCTGCATCAAGACACCCTACCAATATCCATGTAGAGTTACCTGCGAAGTTTGGACAGTCATCTTCGCTATCTGCAAAACCGTCACCATCTGTGTCAATCGACCTCGAAGGGTCGGTAGGCCATGGGTCATTATCATCTGAAACACCGTCACCATCGGTATCTAAGCAACCTTGCCTGTCAATAGTTGAGTTGCCCCAAATAGAGGGGCAGTCATCCCAATTGGTAGCCGGATTAGGATTGTCATAGTAACCATCACCATCCGTATCAAGCCATTGGGTATCGTCATTGAGTAGAGCATCGTTTAGGTCGGATTGTCCATCACCATCTTCGTCCAAACACCCATTCCGATCAAGAGTAGAATTACCCCACGTTGATGCACATGCATCCGCGCCTTGGAACGCTGTCCAGCCGCCATCAGGGTCGGACCAAGAGTCCGAATCTGTATCGGGACAACCGTATCTATCGGAACTAGATGTTCCGACTACGGATGTACAAGAATCAGGATTTACTCCTCCTGGGTTGTCACCAAAGTTGTCTCCATCAGAATCTGACCACTGTGTTCCTTCGTTAGGGAAATCGTCTCCAACATTGGACCATCCATCGCCATCACCATCTGGACATCCAGTTTGGTCTTGCGTAGAAGAACCTGCAGTATTCGGGCAGTCATCTAGAGTGTCAATGAATCCATCACCATCTGCATCTGCAGAGATGTTGATCATTGAATATGGTGCATCAATAACCATAGAGAAGTGTTGAGGTCCAGTCGGAATATTGGTTCCATTGACGTGAATTTCCCACATTCCTGCTGCGGGAGAAGAAATTGTGGTTCCGATCAGGTTGTCTAAGTTGTTACCGTATTCTACCCAATTACCGCTAGGGTCCTTTACTGCGAAATCAATATCATTTACTAGATTTGTAGAAGCAGAAGGTGTGCTAGGTGGGTCTGTCCAAGAGACCATCACTTTGAGATCTGGTGCGCCGTTAGGAACTGTGAACTTCCAACCTCTGGTGTCTCCAGTATTGACAGACTCGTTGTCAACCCATGATGTATTCACAGCTTTGTCAAGGTCTAGTAGACCCCAACCTTCGTGATAATTCGGAGCGGTTTCACCAGCGCCATTTGTCGAAGAGCCATATTGGCCAGTCATGTCATGAGCACTAACTGTAATTATCCCTTTTACAAGAGCGCTTGTAGGGTCAGGGTGATTCAAATTGTCAATCAAATGCTGATAGATTAGAGCGGATGCTCCCGCAGTAAGCGGGGTAGACATGCTTGTTCCTCCCATGTAGGTGTAGTCGGAATTTGAATGTGCCAACCATCCAGTACTACTTGTGGACCTGCTCTTTGCTGACAAGATAAATGTGCCAGGTGCTGAAATATCAGGTTTCATTCTTCCATCATCTACAGGCCCTCTGCTGGAGAATGCAGCCATACCTTGGGTATTGTTTGCCATCTTGTCAGAGTTAATTGGGTCTGTCGGGAAACTACCCGGCCACCAATGACCCCATTCAGTACTGATTTGAGAGCCGCGGTCATTTTCTGAAGCTCCAACTGTTAGTACATTTTTGCTAGTAGCAGGAGCCCCCAAACTGTCATCATCGATTTCCCCGTTACTATTTCCATCCACTCCAGAGTTACCCGCTGAGAATAAGATTAGCATTCCGCTGTGATTTCTTGCAGAGTAATCAGTTTGCATAGAACTGGTTGTATATTGTCCGGCGACTGATGAGCCCCACGAATTAGTGTGAATGTGAGAGCCATTATCAGCAGCGTCATCGAACATGAATCTGAGGTCGTCCGGGATTCCCATCAGAGTGTAATCGTCAGTGTAACCGTAGTTATTCTCAACATATGTAGTCCAATCAGTCCATACTTCAGTTGCTTGCATATACAGTCTGGCTTCTGGTGCTATGCCTGTAATAGCGCCAGAGGATTGAGTTCCGTCCCCTAGTACTGAGCCAGCAACGTGAGTTCCGTGACCAGAATCTAAGTCTGATGCGCCATCATTGTAAGGTGAGTTGGCTAACCACTGGGAAGTTGATGGGATTCCATACGAATGAATTCCAACGATGTGATCTCGGAAATCAGGATGCATGTTGGTATTGTTTACTCCATTGTCTAGACCGGTATCGGATACAGCAACAATGATTCCAGTTCCATCTAGTGCATTCCATGAAGAATCAATACCTGCCATTTGTGTAGCATTCCACAGTACTGTAGCACCAATGACTTCGTCAGCAACATCATTCATAATCGCCTTCTCGAATCTAGGTTCAAGCCATTCCACTTCGGGTTGTTCTGATAGCCACTGTACACCACTGGTTTTGACCTCGACTGTAGCCCATCTCCAACTGTGGGATTTTACTTCAATATCGCCTCGCTCATGAATTCCTTCCGGCAACTCATCTCCCGATAGAATGACGTTGATTATGCCCATGCCTTCGGTAATGAACCAGGATTGCATTTCACCTTTCAATGAAGGCATAAGATGCGGGTGTAATTTAGCAGAAGGGGGCATTTTTACCATTCCATTTACTTCGAGTTTGGCTAATTCAGAAGGAGTATGTCCATTCAATTCACAGTGGAATGCTGAATCTGGTAAGAATGACCAACATTCTACTCCTGCTTCCGCTAAATCAGTGACCCAATTAGATGGAACCGGATATTCATGAGTCAACATCCAAAATCCATGTTGTGGTAAGTCTGCAAATTGCTCTAGAGGTATAGATTCAACATCTCCATTTGCCAATCCAATATTCTCTCCGTGACTGCTTTGTGGCTGCCAAGCAGCAACAGATGTGAAAGAAGATAAAATCAGCAACCCGACAAGTGCCATAGCACGCATGTTACTATGTTACACTGAGTAGGGGATGAATGTTATCATCCTACGCACCTTCATAATCTCGGCACTAGACGCCGGTTTATGGGAGCAGGTAATCCGAGGGCAGCACAGTATGACCACCTCTCTCCTGAAGAGTTGAATCTTTCCAAAGTTGAGGTTCTAGGTAAACAAATCTGGAGGATAGTACCTTACGGGTTGAATTACAAAAAGCGTGCACTGACGGGTATTTTGGCAAATGGAATGGCTAGGTTTGCCGATTTATTGCCTTTCGTTTTCATCGGATTTGCTGTTGATTACTATGCAGGAAATGAAACAGAGGGAACATTCGGTGGCATGCGTGATTTGCTCGACGAAACTATATTTCCTCTGGTTACCGACAATTTAGCTATTGGATATGGTCTGCTTATTTTCCTAGGTTTTGCCAGCCTAGCTGTATTTCAAGGAATCAGCGAGTACTGTTGGCAAACTTTGGGTTACAAAGTACAACACGACTTGAGATTGGATGCAACAAAGTCTCTTATCGACATGGAAGCCTCGTACTATGATTTACGTCAAACAGGGCAACTGATGAGCGTTTTATCTGCTGATGTAAATCAGTTAGAGGATGTTATTAGCGATGCTTCTACTTCGATAATTAGAATCGTTGTAACATTCGGTACAGCATTTTTGATTCTAGTATTGATGAGTTGGAAGTTGGCAGCAGTCCTGTTTGCACCTCTAGTTCTAATTATTCCACTAGTCTACTTGTTCTCTACCCGTGTGCAGAGAAAGTACCGCCAACAAAGAGAGTCTACGGGGGACATTACCGCAGTTCTTGAGAACGTTATTTCTGGAATTTCTGTAGTTCAGGCTTACAATGCTCAGGAATGGGAAGCGAACCGTGTAGATGAAGAATCAACCGCTTATCGAGATCAAGCCATAGGCGCAAGCAGAGACAGAAATCGCTTCTTACCCGGTTTGTATGGAATTGCAGGAATCGCGTTTGGTCTGTTGGTTACTGTTGGAGGTTATCTCACTAAGTCAGGAGATATAACTACAGGACAATTGGTAACTTTCCTTTTGATTTCAACTAGGATGACGATGCCTATGTTCATATTCGGAATGCTTGTCAATCAATTACAGAAAGGTGAAGCTAGTGCTAGAAGAGTATTCGCCCTGGTCGATTTAGAGCCAACGATTACCGACAAGGAAGATGCAAAGGAATTGGAGGGTGCAATTACTTCGATAGAATTTGAAAATGTTCACTTTACCTATCCGGGAACCTCAACAAAGGTTCTCACAGGAATCTCATTCAACGTTAATGCTGGAGAATTCATTGGCGTTATGGGTCACACTGGAGCAGGTAAAACTACGATTCTGAAATTGTTGATGCGCTACTATGAGCCACAAGAAGGAAGAGTTCTAGTCAACGGCATTGATGTTCAAGATTTGACACTCGATTCAGTTCGTGCCGGAATGGGCTTCGTAAGCCAAGAGCCGTTCCTCTTCTTTGGAACATTGAAGCAAAACGTTGCCTACAACCGTGAATCGAATGATGAAGAGATAATGAAGGCTCTAGAATTAGCAGGTGCTGCTGAATTCGTCAACGATTTCGAGAATGGATTGGAGACTATGGTTGGCGACAGAGGAACCAAACTATCGGGTGGTCAAAGAGCAAGAGTCTCTCTTGCTAGGGCTTTGCTGAAGAATCCTAGTTTGCTGGTTTTAGATGAGGCATCAAGTGCATTAGATGCCGAAACCGAGAAGAGAATTCAGGAGAATTTGATCGCCAGTGGAGATAATAGAACTACTATCGCGGTTGCTCACAGGTTGTCAACGATTCGTAATGCTGAAGAAATCATCTCTATGGTGGATGGTGCAATAGTTGAGAGGGGGACTCACGAGAGTTTAATCGCAAACAAAGGTGTTTATGCCAGCCAGTGGCAGATTCAGACGGGTCAACGCTGATTATCCACTATCCTCTACTCGCTTTCTGCGCTTTTCTTCAAGGTCGGGGGCAAATCGCTTATCTCCTTGAATGATGACCATCGATACCAGTAGGAATAGCGGGAAACCTACGACTATTGCCCATACAGATAATGAGAAATTGAACAGAGCGACCTCTTCAAAAATTTCAGCGATGATGATAATTGCGATTACCAAAAGAACTCGGAAAATTGTTAACCAACTACGGATCAACATCCAAATTTCTCTGGCATCGTTGGAATCATCAGGCGCATTGACTCTCTCACGAAATGTCTGCGCCATAACGGCCCCTAACTCGGGACCTGCATAAAATTAGTCAAGCGGTACGAATCCTATCGTCTATCTGTTCGCCTACTCCAGCACTACCGCCGGTTTTGCGAATCTCTTTCCACGCTTTGTTAACTCCGGCACCGTACGCCCAGTGAGCGAGGAATACGAAAAGCGGGGCTAAGAACACAGTTCCAATATTACGATGTGGGCTTGTCCCAATCGCAGCGCCAAGCCATGAGATCCCGATGTAGATTCCTGCCAGGCCAGTTGGAAGATGGAATGCTATTCTCGAAATATCCCATTCTCCACTTAGAGTGAACCATGTGTCTGCTGCTGCGCCTCCAGTTGCAGCACCGAAAATAGTGCTGATTGCAGCAGCGATTACAATCCAGGGGAAGAATCCAATCGCAGTGTGAGACCATTCTGCAATTTCTGGCCAGCGCTTGTTTGCAACCATTCTTGTGTAGCCATAATTTCTCATCTGTTTCATGTATGGCCTAAATGGTCGTCGACGCCTATGTGGCATCACATTTTCAGGGTCGATAAACAACTTGTGTCCTGCACGTTGAATTTTTGCATCTAGTACAACATCTTCTGCACCAATGCATCCATCCTCGAAGAAGCCAACCTCTCTCAGGTTAGCCATCCTATGAGCACAGTTTACTCCCGGATTGTGAGTGATTGGAACCAACTTCCCCTTCGGCTGAGCGCCGTATCTGGTACCAGCTGTCATGAACTTTGTACAGAATGCAACATCTGCGCACTTCGCTCCGAACGGGTCTTCGTCTGGGGCGAAATTCGGTCCACCGACTGCTCCAACATTAGGGTCATCAAACCAGCGAACTAATTTTTCAACCCAGTCCAGAGGTGGAATCGTATCGTCATCGGTAAACAGAACAAGGTCGTGGTCCATTTGTTCTAGAGCGTAATTACACGCATTTGCACGATTGCGTGAAGGGTCATCAATCCAAGTAACTCCATACTTCTCACAGACCTCCTTGGTGTTGTCCTTGGACTTCGAATCGGAGATTACGATTTCAAAATCAGGGTAGGTCTGTTTTGATAGTCTTCCCAGAACGATTTCTAGTTCATCTGCATTATTGATTGTAGGAATCAATACTGCGACTTTGAATGGTTCGCCGTCCTCTTTGAGCAGTGGTGCAACATCTGCCATATATTGTCCACATATCACCCCTTCATGAAACCATCTCATACCTATGCGAACAAAAAAATTCACTCTAAAGCCGCGCGTTTTAGCAGTTTCTTGATTAGAAGGTTCATAAGCCTCCCAAGTCGCAAACATTGTGTAGGGGTGCTCTCATGTTGAACGTCACAGCCCGTCAAGAACTCATGTCGACCATTGTAGAAATACTTGGAGTCGTCGTTGAAGAGGCAAGACTAGATTTTGGAGAAGATGGATTGGCAGTCAGGGTAGTCGACCCTTCACACGTTGCTATGATCAAGATGGATGTCGATAGCGCAGCTTTCGATACTTGGGAAGTAGATGAAACAAAACTAGGCCTAGAAATGAGGAAGATGAATCAATTCATTTCAGTGGGCAGTGCAGGCGACATGGTTGAACTAACATACAACCAAGATTCTGGGCAAGCAACAATTCTAATTGGAAGAATTGAGTTGAATTTGCGCCCATTGGATAATTCTACTTTGAATCCTCCAAATGTTCCTTCACTAGATTTGCCATGTGGTGTTACCATTAGCGGTACAGAACTCTCTCAAGCACTTCGTGCATCTAGACTAGCAGGTGACTTGGTCAATCTTTCACTTTCCGAATCAACATTTACTGTTGATGTTAAGGGCCCAACTGATTCGATTAAACTCGATTTCAAGGTCGATGATTTGATGGCAATTGATTGTAAAGAGCCAGCACGCTCTCAATACTCTCTGACCTACCTTACCCCACTAGCAAAGATTTTCCAGAAAATCGATAATGTCAATTTGAGATTCGGTGAAAACTTCCCATTGAAGTTGACTTTTGACTTTGCAGATGGCGCAGGTCACGTTGAATATTTCTTGGCTCCAAGAGTCGAAGGCGATTACTGAGTTAGTTAGTAACAAAATAGAGGCAATGATTGTCTTCTAGTCCGTGAAGATCGATTTGTTCTTCGATATTCAGACCCGCGTCTTCGAGTTGTTCTCGTACTTTCCTGAAAACTTCCTTTTCCCCACCTTCGTTGAACCGTTCTGATGCGGCCTTCAGAGATAGCAAGCCTTTACCACCAGGCTTTAGGAATCGCTTTACGGCCTTAATGAAAATTTCAGTTTGTCCAGCCTGTGAAACATCTTGCAGTAACCAGTCCACCTTTTTGGATACAACAATCCCCCATGCTGCATGCTTTCTAGCATCGCCTAGGACAGGAACTAGGCCTGGCCTTAGTGTAGATAGATGAACCAAATCTCTCAAGCAGCGAGGAGAAAGGTCGACAGCAATTATTCTACCCTCCTTCTCGTTGTTAGCACCACATACCTGGTCGTGCAGGTGTGAAATTGAGGTTCCATGTCCTGCTCCAAGGTAAAGACATGTATCGCCTTCATTGGGCAGAAGATCGTATTGGCTTTGCCTAGAACGAGAAAGACCAGCTCCTAACTTAGAGCGAGTAGGGTCCCATCTGCGATATTCTTCACCACGGAATTTACGCAGGGATTCTCCGTACTGGGAATGCTTAGGTACAGCATTCAGAGTCCAAATAGAACGACCATCAATTATGACAGCCCAGGAAAGACGGCGCTTCTTAGCCATAGTCTCACCTTTCTCGAGGCTTCGAATTTTCAGTACGGATTACTTCTACTCTAGCAGCAACAGCATCGACCGCTTCTTGGCCCCATACTTCGCCCCCATATGCATCACATCTTGCAGCAATAGTTGCTTTTGCAGCAACAGTTCTTGCGATTTTACCTCTTACCCATTTAGGGGAGCGAGAAATCCATGGGTGCATGAAAATATGACCGTGTTTAGGAGATGGTGCGCCGGTTTTCAAGTGATTGAAAAACGCTTTTTCAGCCCCTAGAATTTGCATTGTACCTGCTGGTAATCTTGCAAGGCGTGCTCTTCCGTGTGCTTCTACGCATAGTCTGGCCGCTAGAATCGGGCCCAATAGAGCAGATAGTGAAGGGAGGTGTAATGCTGCTAGTTCTCGCACGACATTTTCCATCCTGTCTAGACGTCCTTTGATCTCTTTAACGCTTACAGCCCATTCTTTCAGACTATCCCACTCAGCATTAGTTGGCCCTTCAGGCGGCATACCAATTCCAAGTGTTGCTGCTAAATCCTCGAGATTTCCGGCTTCTACTACATTCTTTGCTAAAGCATTTCTATCTCGCTCAAATCGAGCTTCAGGCAAGAATAGTCCAACCCATTCTACAAGTCGCCCTTCAATAGTGATGTAAGAAGCACGCAATTCGTCTGATGCTTTCAGAATGTGTTCTAGGCGACGGTCGGGATCACCTGCAGCAGCATCAACACCTCGCTTAGACAACAAGATGGCCGCTTTGTCAAGACTCTCTAACGCTTCCTTAGTCGGCAATGGCCAATCCGCGTCTGGTAATTCTTCATCACCATGAATAAGGGGTTTAGCATCAGGAAATCTCTCCAATAATCTCTCAGCTTCGGGCGTTAAGGCCTCATGGGCAATGATGTCCATCCTCGAGCATACCGCATTTGTGTCGCGCCAACCGTCCCATTCTTCGGAATCCAGAATGTTGCAATTTGAGTCGGCTACTGCGGCGGCTCTCCAGTCATACCATAGCCACATATGGTACTCCAGAAGCACCCACTTGATGAATGAATTGCTAAAATTAAATTACAAATGTTGATATATTTAGTCTATTAACATCTACTATGTTCTGCCCAAAATGTGGTACATTGTCATTCCCTACACCAGATGGGATAATCAATTGCCCGAATTACAAGTGTGGATATGTTGGTCCAGCAAATCTCAAAGTAAAGGGTTCGGATGGGAAAGAGGTTGATTTGTCAAAGGCTACCTCTTCCACCAAGGCAGAGACTCGAGTTTACGAAGTAATCAAGGATTCAGATGAGATGAAAGGTGTGCTTACTGTTGGCGATTATATGTGTCCCAAATGTGATGCTGTCGAAGTTTTCTCATATTTGGAGCAAACACGTTCATCCGATGAACCAGAAACAAGAATGCTGACCTGCAAAACATGTGGTCATGGCTGGCGAGAATACTGAGTGATGGTGTATGCAAATCCGAGTTTTTCTCGCTTGTTTATTACTGCTGGTCCCAGGTTGTTTTTCTGAAGAAGCAGGTCCTGAGTTTAACGGTAAGGACTTAGGAAAAATGGATACCTACAAATTCAAATTGAGTGATCAGAATCAATCTGATTTCTCATTGGTAGATGAAGAGGGCAAGGTCGTAGTCTTAGCATTCGTTTACACAAGGTGTGATGATGTTTGCCTTTTGATTGCAAATAATCTGAAGGTTGTAAAATCACAACTTACAGAAGAAGAACTGGAGAAGGTTTCATTTGTTTCAGTTACAATTGATTGGAGACATGATTCTCCTGAGGTACTCGGGAATTGGTCTGAAGAAAAAGGATTAGACTGGCCCCATTTAACAGATTGGAATTCTGATGAAATCCATAATACATACGAAGAATATGATGTTGTGCCATATGATGACGAAACATACCAAGACATTCATTTGCAGCCTGTATACATCCTCGACACCAATTTGGACGGCAGAGTCGTCTGGTCTGAATATGATTGGCCAATCGATTTATTTGTTGAAGACCTCCGAACAGTAATCGATTTGGAGTGAATTCGATGACAATTTCTCAATGGCTGATGCTGCTGGCATGTTTGTTATTTGTCATCGGTGGCGTTTTCACATTCATCGAGAGTAGGAATTGGCGTGTATCAGCAGCAATGATTCTTCTCGGCATTGCCAATGCTCTACTACTTTGGGAGGCTTCGTCTTGAGGTTGCAAGCCATTTTTTTGACATTGCTATTATTACTCCCAGGTTGTTTTTCTGAAGATGAAGAACCGATTGACTTCAATGGTCGCGACCTTGAAGGAAGTGCTACCTACAAATTTACCTTAGAAGATGCTCAAGGGCCATTGTGGAGTCTTGAAGACCAGAAGGGCAAAGTCGTAATTTTAGTTTTCATGTTTACACGCTGTGACAATACTTGTCCAGTTACTAGTCAGAATGTGAAAATGGTACAGGATACTTTGACTGAAGAGGAATTAGAGAAAATCAGTATAGTTTCAGTTACCGTTGATTGGCGACATGACTCTCCTTCCGAATTAAGAAATTGGACTGCAGATAGAGGATATGACTGGCCTCATTTGACGGGTGCAAAGGAATCATTGGATCCGGTTTACGAGAATTATGGGGTCTTCCCTTACGAAGAAAGTGATGATTCTGATGAAGGTTACACAGTTGCTCATCCTTCTCCAACATACATACTAGATACCGATTTGAAAGGTAGAGTGGTTTGGTCAGATTACGACTTCCCAATCGACTTATTCGTTGAAGATGTTAGAACAGTGTTAGAGAATTACTGATCATTTCTGGCACGATGCACACCAGAATGTAGAGCGGCCACCTTGGACTAGCCTCTGGATTATGCCCCCGCATTCACAATCTCCTCCTTCCTTGTCATATACCTTGAATTGGTGAGGGAAATATCCCAGTGTGCCATCTACTCCTGCAAAATCTCTCAAGGTTGAACCACCTGCTTGTATAGCTTCAGCAAGGATAATTTTGATTTCATTAACAAGTACTTCACATTCCTTCAGTGTGACTTTATTTGAGATTCTTGTAGGAGAAATTTTGCTACGGTTCAATGCTTCACATGCGTAGATGTTTCCTACCCCAACAACGACCTTTTGGTCAAGAATACAAATTTTGATTGCGCTTTTTCGCTTCTGCAATTTCTGATATAGGTCAGTAGCAGTCCATTCTTCCAGTGGTTCTGGTCCGAGGTGGTCCAGTAATTTGTGAG
Source organism: Methanobacteriota archaeon (assembly GCA_002715725.1). Lineage (GTDB taxonomy): Archaea > Thermoplasmatota > Poseidoniia > Poseidoniales > Poseidoniaceae > MGIIa-K1. The sequence continues at coordinate 11,996 of PAZU01000053.1, forward strand.
AATCACCTCGGAAGATATCAAGCACACCAAATCGCCTTGGGTCATTGTAAACAGACATACTGCCATCATCTAGATGGATTATTACATGGTCATGTTTACCTTCGCTATCACTAGCATCTAGAATCCATTTTCCACTCATCCCTAAATGCGACAGTAGAACATCTCCATTATCGAGGTCGATTAAGAGGTATTTTGCTCGTCTACGAATTTGTTTAATCTTACTCCCAGTAAGCCTTTCTTCAAGCCCTTCTGGGAAAGGAAAACGTAGTCCTTCGCGACGCAATTCTACGCCATCGATTCGCTTGTCAATCCAAGATCGTGCCAGTCCGGTACGGACGGTTTCGACCTCCGGTAGTTCTGGCATGTGTCGCTCGAACGGCTTGACCTCAATAGTATTGATTGTTAGAATCAAGACAGCCTGTAAGCCGTCCAAATCGCTAATCCAATCATGAGAATTCCAGTTATTTGATTCAGAATTTTCTGATTATTCTGTATCTTTGTTAAGATTACTGAGTTGGATAATAGGAGTGCTACTAAGACATACCAAATCGTATCGATAGTCATACCCATTCCTGCAATGAACCATTTTGTATCGCTAGACATTGATGGGTCTAGAACGGAGGAGAGTACTGCAAGCATGAATACCGCAATTTTTGGATTGAGGAATGCGATAAAGAAACCTTCAACGAACCCCTCCCTCTTACCTTGTGAGTGTTCGATTTCTTTGACTTCTGCCCTCATCATTTCTATTCCTAAATACAGTAGAAACAATCCACCAATGATTTGCATTAAAGTAAATACATCTGGATTGTTCTCCATAATGATGACAAGTCCAAATACAACAGAAACTGCATAGAAACCGAAACCGATTCCGTGGCCTACTGCACAGGCCAAACCTCTTCCTCTACCACCGATCATTGTGTTGCGCAATACTACTGCCAAAGATGGACCCGGAGAGGTTGCCCCGAGAATAAACATCACGGCGGCAGCAGAGATTGCGGTTAAGTCCACACCTCTCGCAAGGCGATTACAGACATGACCTTTCTGTTACTTTAAGCAAGGTAAGTGATATTGTGGGCACCCAATTGCTTAGCAGATTCCATCGATGCTCTCATGAATTGTGCCTGAACATTCACATTGTCAAGGACAGTTACTGTCGCTTTGACTAGTGATTCTGCAGCAGACGGGCGTTCATCGACACTTTCTTTCGCCATGAACAGCCATTAGCATACTCCCTCTTTGTACCTTTGCTTCACTGCTTAGCAGTGGCTCATACACGATATATTACGGAATCCTGAGATTGAATTCCGGAAGCAGGAATCGCATCTTCCACAAGAGGTAATTTACGCTTCACAATACGGAAAGAAACCGGTGCTTTTACTCTGTAAGAAACCCCTGCCATCGACAATCGTCGTCTAGCCTTTTCTCGCGCCGCCACAACCTTTCGGGCCCGACGACGAAGTTCTGCTAAGCCGAAGAATTCTGCAACAGGCGCCTCTCTAGACTCTGTCTTCAACCACCAGTGTTCACTCTTGAGAGTTTTTTGTCGAACGGTATTTCCAGTAGTTAGGTCGTAAGCAGCTAATCCAGGGCTTTCCTGATTATATGCACAAGTATCCATTGCAATCCAAGAAGGCCTTCCATCACTTAGTTGAATTTTCGAATGTGCAATTTGCCCAATTCGTTTGAATTTTTTAGTAGGCGTGTGACCAAATAGGATACATCGCTTTTCATCGATTGCTTCATCGTGTTTGAAAAACGCTCTTCGTACCCAAAGCAGAGACTTCTCATCTTGTGCATCAAGGTCTATTTTGGGATTATATCCCGCATGCACTAGTCTCCAATCATCCAAGACAATATGGCTAGGTAGGTCTGCAAGCCAAGCACAGTCTTCTGCAAATGTCAGTTTGGCTCGATGTAAATCACCTTTTGCGGCGACTATGTATGAACCCCAGGTTGAAGACCCTCCTTTGGACATCCAAACATGGTTGAGTTCGATGTTTGTAGCCTGTAGGGATTGAATGGCCATCTGTTCGTGGTTTCCTTTGATCGCATGTATTTGTGGGTGCTCACGGATGTATTCTACTACGCCAGCAGAGTTAGGCCCCCTGTCAATCAAATCTCCGAGTAAGACAACCCTGTCTTCTTCTTCGAGTTTCAGTCTGTGTATCAAGGCCCTTAGTGTACCTAAGTGCCCATGTACATCCCCTACAACCCATACTCGGTTGCCTGCAATAATACGCGCTTGCAGGTCGGTTTCAGTGCCTCGGTCGCGAACGGCTGGGGCCCGACGTATGTCGTGTTTCCATCCCATGGATTTCCACCGGAGAGTATAGTTCTCTCCGGTCTCACGGCACCTATGACGGTATATTGTCTTCGGTTGAGAAGTCTAGTCAAAACCCTGTTTTTACGACCTTTTGTTCCTCTGCCAAATCGGAGAGTTAAAATTTCGATTTACCATCTGGTGGTTTCCCAAATTGATGTACATTGTTCCCTTGGTTGCCTACAACATAATTTGAATTGGGTGTTGTGTTTTGACCTTGAATAATCACGTATTGTGGCTTGCTACCTCCAGCAACTAAGACAATACCCAATATTAGTGCAACAAAACTTCCTATTCCAAATAAGATGGTTAGAAGAATTAAGATTTCAACGTACGATTTTAGGCTATCACAGTCATCTCCTGCGCCACCTAAATCAGCTAGAGCGCCAACTAAGCCAGTACAGTAGGTGTCATAATCAGATTGTGCAGAAAGGTATTCAAATAAAAGGAATAATGTGATGATTATTCCAATCCCTGCAGCAATCAGAGATATGACTCCCCAAACTACCCTGCTCATTGTGCTCCCAGTTAAGTTGTCTGATATAAAATGATAATCTGCCAAATCGGTTTGAAACGGTGAGTCCATAAGCGAGCGTCAGCCGGCTTGTTTTATGTCCCGTGAACTAATCCGTGTCGAGGGTGTCGACCGAGCATTCGGTCCAGTCACGGTTTTGCAGGACATCAATCTCATGGTCAATGAAGGAGATAGAATCGGAATAGTGGGACACAATGGTGCTGGAAAGACCACTTTACTCAACACTATTTCTGAGCAAAAACAAGATGTCGGTGAAATCGAATTCTCTTCAGGAATTAGAATTGCTTATCTCACCCAGATTAGAGATATTGATGATGACTCAACAATCGAAGAAGAATTGTCTCGAAAGGGTCGCCAATTTCAGGAACTAGAAGAGGAAATTGCGGCAATTGAAGCGCAAATGGTAGACCCTGCATTTTACGAAGGTGATTGGCAACCTGTTATGGATAGATATTCCGAGTTGCAAACAATGCTTGGAGCTTCAGGGGGAGGCAATGTGGCAAATATAGCCAAGGCCATACTTGAGAGGTTAGGTCTTGACCAGCATCCTATGGATATGAAAGTCAGTTCACTTTCCGGGGGAGAGAGAGCAAAACTCGCCCTTGCTCGCCAACTTGTTGGGCTTGCAGGCGTCGATGTAATCTTCCTGGACGAGCCGACAAACCACTTGGATATTCAGACTACTGAATGGCTTGAGGAGTTCATCAATGAGTTCATCGGAGCACAACTAATCGTTTCACACGACAGATATTTCCTCGACCAAGTTTGCACAAGAATCGTTGAAATTGACAATCTAAGAAACTGGAATTTCAAAGGTAATTACTCTCAATATCTCAAGCAGAAAATGAATTTCCTAGCGGCTCTTGATGACAGAATCAAAACAGTCGAGAAGAAAATTTCTCACACCCAATCTGCACTTCGCTCAATGAAGTCTGCAAATAAGTACGACAAGTCGATATCTGCAAAGCACAAGATGATAGAGAGAATGCAACAAGAGTTGAAGGCTTTGAAAGCACGTAAGCCGAAGCAACGCAAAGGCTTGCGATTCAACTTAGAAGCAGCGGATAAGTCTAGCAATGACATCATCGAGTTGAAGGACGTTTCAAAGAAATTTGAGGGGCTACAGCGACCAATTTTGGATAATCAAAATCTAGAGATTTCAAAGGGCGATAGAATTGGAATTGTCGGCGGTAACGGACAAGGAAAAACAACGTTACTGAAGATAATTACAGGTGATGAAGAAGTCGATTCTGGAGATAGAGATCTTGCTCCGGGTGCAATCATTGGTTACTATCACCAAGACCACAGAACCTTAGATTTCAAGATGAACCCTGTAGAGCAAGTTGAAGTGCTGCGCCCAGATATGCAGTACGGAGATATCCGTGCAGCACTTGGTAGATTCCAATTTAGCAAAGAGCAGGTAACGACTCCACTCGGTAAATTATCAGGCGGGGAGAGAGCTCGTGTGGCTCTACTCAAGTTACTTCTCGAAGAAAACAATCTATTACTTCTCGATGAGCCGACAAACCACTTGGACATGGATGCAAAAGAAACTCTGGAAGAGGCATTGGTAGAGTATGATGGTGCAATTGTAACCGTCAGTCACGACAGATGGTTCCTCGACCAAGTGGTCAATCAAATCTGGGAATTACAAGATGGTATTGTAACCAAGTACTACGGTAATTATACCGATTACATTAGGAAGAAAAAGGGTCTTCCACCTTTGGTGGATGGAGAAGAACCGGTCCTGTGATGAGTGCTCTAGACAGGTAAGGTGGCACATCATCAGCCACCATTCCCGGTCCAATTTCATCACCTGCTAACTTTCCAGCAACCCGCATGAGATGGACACCTAGCCTTGCAGCACCCCAAGGCGACAAACCAAGCCCCAGTAGACCGCCTATACATCCAGCAAGCAGGTCACCAGTGCCTCCCATTGACATGCGCGGATTTCCGCCTCCACCTATTCCTCCGCGCCCTCCAGCACCGATGATAATGTCCTCGGCACCGGTTCGGATAACCACTCTCCCTTCCTTAGAGCCGGCTACTAAATCGGGCACTGCGTCGATGTTGCCGATCCAATTTTCTAATTCTTTTTGATGAGGAGTGACAACTCCGAGCAAACCTTCTGGCCATCCTTCAAGTGCCTTGATTGCGTCTGCGTCAATCACTTTGGGAATATTAGGAGTTGCTTGGATTAGCATCCTGACAGCTTCCATTGAGGCTTGATTATCTCCCATTCCCGGGCCGATAACCATCGCTTGAACTCCTCTTCCTGTCATACACCGTTTCACTAGTGAGGAGACATCGCTGATGTATTCTGTATCAGTCATTTTCTCTTGAATCAGTTCACTGGGCCACTTTGCACGTGCTGATGCTTGGCTAGGCATTGCAACATGAACGAGGTCTACACCCATTCTTGCAGCAGCCATGCCTGCCAAAATCGGAGCGCCATGGTATGGCCCACCACCGATGATTAGCACACGCCCTCTGTCACCCTTGATTTGGTCTTCCCGGGGGTGAGGATAACGCATCAGGTCGCCGGGCCCAGGGTCAAGTGTGCCTGCAGGCCATCCCACTGGAGCGATGAAAAGGTCACCGACCTCAGGAAGCAGTTGTCCTTTGGAATCAACCATATTCGACTTAGGGGCCTCAAATGTCACGGTTCTGAAAGCATTGAATGAGACACCTGAACCACAACCCGTCGGCATATCACAGGCCAACACCATTGGCCTTCCTGGGATCGCTTCCATCAGTCGTAGTATTTCCCCTCTAGGTTGGCCGTAAGTTCCTGCACCCAGCAGGCAATCTACTAAAGTTGAAGGTGGGACTTCGGGCAAGGATTCAACCGAGTGAATAACTCCATTCCAATCGTCTCTTGCTCGTTGTGATAATTGCGTCTTTTGTTTATCATGAGTTGCAACTACATGACACTCCTCAAGCATATTGGCTAAACGGAAGCCATCACCGCCATTATTGCCGGGTCCACAAAGAATCCAAATCGGCTTTGGTGCACCTTCTAGCGCATTTGCTAGATGCTCGGCCGAGGTTACCATTAATTCGTCCATATCTGCACCTAATGCCTCAGCATTCGCATCTAGGATTGCAATCTCTATTGGAGACATTATCCAGCGGGGGCGCATAAGCCAAGCACTGACTTCGAGGCTTTTGATTCAAACGGTATCATGATGAATGAAATTATGTTCCGTAGGAACATGTCGGACGAGGCGCCAGTGTTTGAGACCACTACCGGTCCTGTCCGAATTATCACCGCAGCAAGCCTATTCGACGGTCATGATGCTGCGATTAACGTGATGCGTCGCTTAATTCAGTCAAGCGGAGCTGAAGTAATTCATTTAGGTCACGACAGGTCTGCGAAAGATGTTGTTGATTGTGCAGTTCAAGAGGACGCACATGCAGTCGCTCTAACCTCATATCAAGGCGGCCATATGGAGTATTTCACTTACATCAGACAACTCTTGGATGAAGCAGGATGTGCTCATGTTCGAATCTTTGGTGGAGGAGGTGGGACGATTACTCCGCCTGAAATTAGAGATCTTCACAAGAGTGGTATTTCGAGAATTTATTCTCCAGACGATGGCCGAAAGATGGGTCTAATGGGAATGATTCATGATTTGATGGGTACGGCAAGCGAAGTCGATTTGATTGCAGATGATAGAATTACAAGCCTAGATGGCCCAATTACTGCAGATGAAATGGCTAAGGTTGGGCTTCTGCTTACACTTTCTGAATCTGCGAGTGATGAAGATTTCAAGGATATGGTAGAGAAGGTTCGTTCAAGCGATAAGGAAGTGCCAGTAATTGGTTTCACAGGAACAGGTGGAGCTGGAAAGAGCAGCCTACTTGACGAATTGATGCTGAGAATCCTTCGTGATAATCCCAACAAGAAAGTCTGCTTGCTATGTGTGGACCCAACGAGAAAACGAACAGGTGGTGCGCTACTTGGTGATAGAATCAGAATGAATTCACTTTCCAACAATAACCTGTATATGCGCTCATTGGCAAGTCGTGGAAGCGGTTCTGAAATTAGCGCAAATCTTGACCGAGCAATCGAAGCAGCAAAAGCTGTAGGTTTCGATTTAATTTTCTGTGAAACAAGCGGTATCGGGCAAGGTAGCGATGCGATTACGACTGTCTCAGACCGTTCTCTGTATGTTATGACAGCAGAATTCGGCGCTCATACACAGTTAGAGAAAATCGAGATGCTTGATGTTGCAGACCTTGTCATTCTAAACAAGTATGAGAAGAGGGGTAGCGAAGATGCACTGCGAGCGATTCGTAAACAGGTACGTCGCAACAGAAACAAGTTCGATGTCGAAGACCATGAATTGCCAGTGGTCGCTACAATTGCTAGCCAATTCGCAGACCCTGGTGTCGATGTTCTATGGCAGAAGTTGGCTGCAATGGTTGGATTTGAGGCTAGTGAGCCGATGGGCGTAATCGGCGAGCGCAAGGGTGTAATTCCTCCTGAAAGAGTCCACTATCTTTCAGAAATCGCTTCAGTAGTTCGAGAATATCATGAGCATAACATTGCATTATCTGAGAAGTTACGAGTAATTCAGCATCTTGAAACAGCGAGCAAAGAAGTTCCATCAATCAAAGAAGAATTGGAAAACCACTTGGCTGAGTTGCGTGAAGAGGTTGTTATCGCAAAGCAAGAAGTTGATGAATTCAGATCACTGGCTGAAGAATATGCAAGTGGAGAATACACTTACCACGTCCGTGGTAAACCGTTCACAGTTTCTACAGTAACCGAGTCTCTTTCACATCAGATGATTCCTCGAGTTTCTTTACCAAAGTACAGCGATGATGGCGATATGTACAATTGGTTAACCAGAGAAAACGCACCGGGTTATTTCCCATTCACTGCAGGAGTATTCCCATTCAAGCGAACCGATGAGTTGAGTGCGAGAATGTTCGCAGGTGAAGGAGAAGGAGAGCGTACCAACCGTAGATTCCACCTCCTCTCACAAGGCCAAGATTACGTTAGACTATCCACCGCTTTCGACAGTGTAACTCTGTACGGGCGTGACCCAGACCGCAGACCTGACATTTGGGGTAAGGTCGGCAACTCGGGTGTTTCAATCGCTAGTATAGATGATGCGAAACGCCTGTATTCTGGATTCGATTTGTGTGATACTAACACTTCGGTTTCAATGACAATCAATGGGCCAGCGCCGATTATTCTGGCATTCTATCTGAATGCAGCAATCGACCAGCAGGTCGAGAAGCATCTGAAATTAGAAGCAGATGCAAGTGGCTACCGTGGCGATTTACCTGAAGGTCACGACGGATTCGGTCTAGTGACCGTAGGCAAGCGTGGAGATGAAATGGTTGATGCAGCAACTTATGAAGAAATCAAGGCAAAGACACTGCAGACAGTTCGTGGAACAGTTCAGGCTGATATTCTCAAAGAGGACCAAGCACAGAATACCTGTATTTTCTCAACTCCATTCGCTCTCAAGATGATGGGAGACGTACAGCAGTATTACATCGACAATGGTGTACGCAATCACTACTCAGTTTCAATTTCTGGCTATCATATTGCAGAAGCAGGGGCTAACCCAATCACTCAATTGGCTTTGACATTAGCAAACGGTTTCACTTACGTAGAATACTATCGAAGCAGAGGAATGGATGTGGCACATTTTGCCCCTAACCTGTCATTCTTCTTCTCAAATGGATTAGACCCAGAGTACACTGTAATCGGTCGAGTCGCTCGAAGAATTTGGGCTGTTGCAATGCGAGACCTGTATGGTGCAGATGAGCGCAGTCAGAAGTTGAAGTATCACATTCAGACAAGTGGTCGTAGCCTGCACGCACAGGAAATCGACTTCAACGACATTCGTACAACTTTACAGGCATTACTCGCAATTCAAGACAATGCAAACTCACTGCACACCAATGCATATGATGAGGCGATTACTACTCCAACCGAAGAATCGGTTCGCAGAGCACTTGCAATCCAGTTGATTGTCAACAAGGAAAGTGGCTGGACCAAGACAGAGAACCCGATGCAGGGTTCATTCATCGTTGAGGAATTAACCGACTTAGTAGAAGAAGCAGTTCTACAAGAGTTCGAAGCTCTGTCCCGCAGAGGAGGAGTTTTGGGTGCTATGGAGACAATGTACCAGCGTGGTAAGATCCAAGATGAAAGCATGTACTATGAGCACCTCAAGCACGATGGTACACTTCCAATTATAGGCGTTAACACATTCCTAAATCCAAATGCTCAGGACTTCGATGAGAATGCTGCTGACGAATTCGATATGGAGTTGGCAAGAGCAACTCCTGATGAGAAGCAAGCGTGCCTTGAGCGTACTCAAGCCATTCCTAAGGATGAGGAAGCACTCAAGAGATTGCAACAGGTTGCAAGAGAGGGTGGAAATGTATTCGAAGAATTGATGGAGACAACCAAGGTTGCTTCTCTAGGCCAGATTACAGATGCGCTATTCGCAGTCGGTGGACAGTACCGCCGTAACATGTAATTGTGTTTCAAGCGTTATCAATCATGTCAGGTAGATGGGGATTATGGATGCAACAACTGCCATGATTGAGTTGTTGCTTTTATTGTCATTAGGATTGCTTACCCCTGGGCCAAATGCATTGACCACATTTGCTCACAGTGGTCTATTTGGTAAGAAAGCAAACATATCATTGATCACGGGAATGGCGATTGGATTTGTTTCTATTGAAATCATAATCGGCTTTCTAGTCAACTCCTTGGATGGAAATGAAACCGCACTCACAGCTCTTCACTGGATAGGAATAACATTCCTTGGTGCTATGGTCATAGCCATGTTTAGAATCGACCCATCAAAGATTGAGGCAGAAACCGGAGAAGGCAAACTCGGTCTGAAAACTGGAATCGCTATGCAATACGTCAACGGTAAGGAATGGGCATTCATCATAATCATGATGAGTCAATACATGGAACC
>PAZU01000054.1 GCA_002715725.1 Methanobacteriota archaeon
CATACGATGGCCCAGCACCTATCGTTGAGGATATCTATGGAGAAAATTACGGCGTGGACAGAGGAAATGGTGCAATCCCAATCGAGTTCTACATCAACAAATGGGGATTTCCAGACGGATTTGGAAAAACTGATTATGAGAAAGAAATAGCAAGCAAAAACGAAATTTAGACCGGAAGTGGATATAAAGAGGCTTAATGAGCTACATCTTTGCATTTTATGATACAAATCCACAAGTAACTCAGTTAGTAACTCCACCGGCTATGAAACCGAAGAACCAAAACCACATCAATCCTCCAATAATCAAAGCTATTTTCGCAGAAATACGTGCCCCTGCACGGAAACTTTTTACAAAAGTCCCACTACTTTTTGCAATACCAAAACCGATTACAGGCCATAGTATAAGTGAACACATGAAGTACATTAAACCCATTAGATCTGGAGAAGAGTTACCTGAAAGAATCCCAGTAGATACCAATATGGAAATTAAGATTGGAAAACTTACGGGGACAAGTAAACCAATCCAGAAATTCTGGTCTTTGATTTCAATCTCGAAATTATCTTCATCACCAACTTGGAACTCTTGTTCACAGATGGGGCAAAGTACTTTTCCAGAATAATTCAATGGAGATGCTAAACTTTTGTCGCAAGAAGGGCATGTTACCATCACTTTATCTTCTACAATTTCGGGCAAATCAGATGACACTTAAGCACCCCCTGAGAGAGTTTGGATGGTTCCAATGGAAATAATGAAAGCAATCCATATTAGGGCCAACTTCAGCGACAATCGAGACCCTTTCTCACAATGTGAATTCCCTGATTTTATCGCTCGACGAATCATCAACCCTGACAATAATGGCCACAATATTAGATGCCCCAAAAACCAAAGTATAATGAAAATATGTGTCACTGGTCTGTAAGGTCCACCCAAATTTGCATTTACTAAAATAATCAATGAAAGTAAAGAAATTCCCCATCCTACAAGAATTGGAATCCCTAATCCAAACCAAAAACCTTGAAATCTTTGTTTGGCTTCATTGCTGACGAAGATTGACATTTAATTTCACACACCAAATCGGAGAAATGGTCACTCTTCCTCAGTAATTCCATCCCTGCAAAAGGCCTCCAAGAAGTCCACTCTCGCTTCAGTGAAACGGTAGGATGTTGCCTGGATTTGAAGCATCGACCTTTCCTTTTCCGTCACCACTCCGTCACTGATGGCAGCTTTGTACAATTCAATGTACGTAATTTCTTGAGACGTAAAGGATTCTGGCATAATGAGTGTTGAAAATTTTGACAGAGATGCAATTATCGGTTTCCGAAGCACAATGAAAGGCAAACCAATCAAAACCCCTCCGATCCATCCTCTGTCAAACAACGCTTCCATCGCTTCAGTAGCGAAGAGAAAGAGCAAAGCAAAAGTTCCAGTGAAAACTGCTGTAGTGAAACCTTTCCTCAATTTTTCATCGATACCAAAAACTTCGTTTTTAACCATGGCATAGGTAAATACCAGCCCTTCAAACAAGGCCGCCAACACCACAGTCGTTGGCAACAGTGGGCCAACCGCAATCAATAATTTCGGAACCTGCTCATCGGGATTGAACGGATGGGTGTTGAGAGTTGGAGATTCTCCAAGAACCCCAATCAGCGTAAAGAGCATCAAAATGGTTGTGATTTGCAACACTGCTTTACCAAAAAAACCGAGTTGAACGGCCCTTATCTCTACCTTTTGATGGGGCTCTTCCTGCTTGCTTTCTGAGTAGATTTTGTTAATTGAAAGTGCAGCATAAATAGCTCCGAGAGTTGGTAAAAGAAGAAGGATCCTGCTCAGCGGCTCAAGAGTGGGTGACGATAATGTCATTGGAAACACTGAATTCCAAGATTCTGGACAAGTGATGATGAACGGCATGGGCTCTCCTGAAGCCGTCGAACCAGTTCCGCTACCTACCGTGGAACAGTAAGTCCAGCCGACGTCACCTATTGCTTCATGTGTTCCACCCATGAGAGCGCTAATGGAAAACACAACAGTCGCGCACAGCACTGGGAGGAAATATAATCCTCGACCGCTCAAAAATCTGGAAATGCGGCCTCCCCACTCCTTTTTTGAATAGAACGAGGGGGCTAAGATGTACAAGAAAAAGAGTTGTAAGGACATTATGTAATAGACAACACGTGCATTTGAAAGAAACGAAAGGTAAGTCTCTGGCCATGAATAGAGCCAGAAGAGCATTGATGATGCGCACCTAACAGCTTCGGTCATAAGCATAAATGCCATGAAACGGTTTTTTCCCTTAGACGGGTCGGCTCTGTAGATGAGGACTGAAAGAAATACAAGAAACACCGCTGATACGATGCTAAACATCGCTAAAATGTGCCAATATCCAATGAAAGATGTCGAATAATCAGCGTTTGAGATGGTACGCCAATAGTAAACAAGCGGTCCCCCTACATCTGCCATGAACCGAGACGAAAACTGTGGTATTATTCATTTTAGGTGTTTTTTGGAAATAGTAGGTTGGTTTGAATTTTCAGTGGGTATTTCAAACGACAAGGTTGTGGTCAAGGATTAAGAAACTCTGCAGTATCTTCTGCGGCTACTTCGAATAATGTTTGCCCTTTTGGTGCGAAGCAATGACCTGCATCAAGGTTCTTGATGTTGCATAAATCGGGATTGAAAATACTCTTTAGGTTAGCCAGTTTCTCGCAATCGCAGATTTTATCTGTTGTACCTGCGAGAACAAGCACAGGACTAGAAAGTGCCGCAAGACTCGCTTTGTTATCCTCAAGGAAAGACTTTGTTGATGTGCAGTCGACATAAAGTTGATCATAAAATTTCACCCAATGTCCTTCAGGATAATATTCAGAACGCAAGGCCGCAAGACCACTCATGATGAAGCTAGGCAACATGTCCTCCTCTTCTAAGCCAAGCCAATCCTGAAACCAATTCTGCATTTCTTCACGCCCCTCCCATGCGGCAAGACTGCTCCATTGTTTGGATTCAAACAAGGCGTTGTAAGTCTCAGTTGTGGCCTCGTTGTAATAATATGGTGCTAGCAATACCAATCGATTGACACTGCTTGGGTTTCTAACCGCATAATTAGTTGCTATTGAGCCCCCTAGTGAGTACCCCATAAGATCGAATGATTCAGTTAATCCAAGCTTGGTCAAAAACCTCTCTAAGCAAGCTGTCATTGCATCAAGGGAACATCCAGGTTCAACAAAATTCTCATTCATCGATGCTCGTTTTCCATGATATGGTAACTCAAAAATGATTATTCTTCGATTGGGAATAAGTTTGAGCAAATCCGCCATTTGTACACCCATGAGGCGCATGTAGGCGCTAAGTCCAGGTACAATTACGAGTGGTTTTTCTTTGGCCTGTTGGTTATTCATTCGTTCTAAATACCAAGCCGTACGTCCATTATCCAAAACTATGCTCTTCTCTTGGAGTTTAGATTTTGACAGTTGACTCGACATGTCCAACTTCACGAGAGTTTTGCCCAGCATGGGTAAGTAGAAGGGAGAGAGGAACCACAGAAAACCAACAAGGAATGTTAGTGACAAAATTACAGTTATAGTGTCTGTCATGTTATTTCCATCACTGTTATGCCTATTTATTTTTACACTTTATTCATCATAGAAAAATTAAATCATACCTGCAAGGAATTCCTTCGAATACCGCATTGCATAGGATAACCTTTGCTTGGGCAAAAACCATGAAACATGTATCAAGCGATACGCTCGACCGTCTCTGGAGTGATTCCTTCTTCTGGGGTAACTCTGAAAACCATAATCGACAGATTTTCAGGTGCGTTTCTAAACTTAGAAACGGTCATCGAAGTTTCGAAATCTGAACCAATTGTTCTTACCTTGAAGTCACAAACCATGTCGGCAATAGCAGCCATTTCTTGCTTGATTGCAGGAGTAATAGTGTCCTTTGAAACTGTGACGAACAAAATTCCACGATGGATTTGAGTGTGTGCTTGCATCATACGCAACATTGCAACTACTCTACTCTGGTCTTCTCTTTGCATGAAGAAATCAAGTGAATCAATAACCGCTCTGAAATAAGGACCCATTGCCATAATCTCGTTAGTCATCTCTGTCAAGAAATCTTGAGTGTCATCATCTACAAACCTAGTTTGAGCTAAACGCTGGATATCTGGTAATTTGAAGCCTTCAAGGCGGTAACGGCTGGCTAGCAGTTCCTTCTCCAAAACCTTAGCGTTGTATTCTTCACCAAGAGTCCTGACAGCGATATCTGTTGGCCACTTGTACTTGTTGAAAACCCTTGCAATCTCCAATTGACTCTCGTTTGTGGAAATCAAGATTGTATTATCAGGTTCTTCAGCAGGAGATGTTAGTTGCTTTGCAAACAATTCTGAACCTGCACCAGTTTCGGTAAAACCGACCACCAAGAATCCTCTTGGAACACCACCATTCATTGCATTATCGAACTTCGGAACACCAAAACTTCCCACGCTACCAAAGAATTCCTCATCATCAGGACTGAATTTGATTTGTTTACTCATCTAATCACGCTCCTAATGAATTACTACCTGTCCACGGTCGATCAAGTCTGTACAGTAAAGGTCAAGATTGGAAAGAACTGTTGGTGGCACCTGGTCAGGTATGTTTAGAATAACAGACAGAACCTCTCTTTGTCTGAAAGTGTTGATGAAGGTGTGAAGATATTCTGCTAGCATTCTCTCTTCATTGTAAATCGCTAATGCATTGACTGAATCAATAAGAACGAAATTTCTCTCATTGTTTGAGATTCTCAAGATGTAAAGAGTTCTCAGCAATACGCTTTCGAGCATAATTGGGCTGTCAACGAATGTAATATTGCTGTAAGGTACTTCCGTGCCTCCCAAAATTCCTGAGGAAACCAAGTCGACGAATTGAATGTTGGAAACATCAACACCAATTGCCTCGAATGCTTCGATAATCTCGACTGCGCCACGAGTAGCGCAAATGTAAACTCCGCCCATTTCGAACATTTGCATGAGTGGAATCATTGTGGATGCTGTTACCATAAACGCATTTGAGTTGCCACACCTAACTTGAATTGAAGAATTCAAACTGACCTCGGTCAATTGCTCAGCAATTCTTTGATCTAATTCAAACATTTTCAGGACCCCCATCTGTTAGTTTTGTCACTAACTGCTCCCCATTTCAGCATTGGGGTTAGCATTACTCCAAGCGGCGTCAATTCAATAGCGTGCTTTGCACGACTGTGAGATGTACCTCGCATTTTGACCACTTGTAAAAATCTCAACAAGTGACCCATCCTTTCTACATCGCCCATAACGATGATTCCGTCAGCAATAGCCTCTTCTACACCGAATGATGACCAGTGCGCATTTTCAGAAGCTGAAGTAATCTCTGAAATCAAAATCGTAGTACATCCAAGAGTTGCCAACTTCTTTCCTAGAGTAAACAAGAAATCTCTAATCAACTGCTCACTCTTAATCTTGTAACAAAGAGTAGTTACAGAATCGATGACCAATCTTGTGACACCAATCGTATTGACTATGTCTACAATTGCTTTAATCAAAGCGTGAACGTCATCCAAATCAAATGATGCTTTGTCAAGACCTAGCCAAGAATACAATACGTCCATATCGAATACGTTAATCAGCCCGCTATCGATCATGTTCATGTCAAAGAAAGCATATTGACGAATATTTTCCAGCAATTTAACACTCGGTTCTGTTGCTGTAAAGTGCGCACACGCCTCTCCTGCTAAAGCACCACGAACCAGGAATTCCATTCCCAGAGTAGTCTTTCCAGAACCACAAGTTCCAGCAGCCAAAACTGTAGAACCGTAAGGGATTCCACCTCGCAGGATTTCATCCATTCCGTGGATGCCCGTGATACAACGGTCGCGGGTGTAAACAGTTGCAGGTTGCATGGCTAACATACAACCCAATCAATCACACTAAATGAACGATACGCCAAAAACGCTCAGACTTCGCCCGGAGTTGGAGAATCTGAGACATTCCATGAACTATCTTGAGAAGGAGAACCTCCATTCCAAACAATTGTGTTGCCAACAAGAATACCAGAAGATGCGCCCCACTCTATTTTACACACTTGAGTTCCTTGGCCTTCGTCCTCTTCAGCGAATAGCATTCTCAACCTACCAGTATTATCATCTAAGCCGCTGACTGAGCCAACTCCAAGGAATCCTGTAGAACCCAAATCATAGACTACGCTAGCATTCCCAACATCCTGTGAAGTTGGGTCTCCACTGAATAGAGCAATTCCCCCACCAGGAATTACGCCTTCTTTGTAGAGATATTCGCTAGAACCAGCAGTCCCGCTGCGCTCGAATGACCAACCTTTCAATGACAAGGCGAATCCGTTGTAATTTTGAACTTCTATCCATTCTGGAGCACCACTGGCAGGTCGTGGAGAGATTTCTGTAATCCTGAGAACCTTCGGAGCTTTACCTCCATCATGAACCTCAAGACTCACCGAAATTACATCTTGCCCACTAATGAAAGTTCTACTGGCAACAGATGAAGTACTTGCAGTGAATCTATCGGCGCCTCCATCAAACAAGACTTGGCCGACTCTAGATGAATTAGAGGAGGATTCTACTTGAATAAGTAATCTCACTTGCAGTTCATCTGAAAGTCCTAATCCGCTAGTTATAGCCTCAATGCTGACATTTGACAGAGCTTCGATACGATCTAAATCTAATAATCCATTACTAATTATTCCCGGTTGTAGTACTCCTTCATACAATTTTGTAACCGGTACTAAGTGCCATTCCTCTGTAGCATTTGCCTGGTCTCTGACTCCGTCTACGTAGGGAACATACCATCCCTCACCATTAGTCAATCTATCCAAGCCATCTACTGCAGAACGGTCAATCAAATCGGAATATGGGTCATTACTCCCCAATTCCAGTTGTGCCAATGACATAAATGCAGTCAATATCATCAAGAATAATGTGAATGCAGAAAGGAACTCTACTACTGCAACAACCGCTTCTTCTCCTTGTTTAGGAGATTTGCGCAGGTGTTGAGGCCTCTGCATAATACAAGGGAGTCGCTCAAGAGTCATGAGGGTGTCGCCCGAAAAAAAGTCAATCTCTCCAATTGCAGCCAAACATACCCTTGTCACCGATTGATATTTGAGGGGCGGATGGTAGGACAACATGATGTCCAGCGCGCATGCTGTATCCAAAAGGCACTCTTCAAAGAAGAGTATTGGCTTAGTTGCGTTGATGATTTTGTCATCTTTAGGTGGTATTTTGTTAGCACCTACAGCGTCTGCATCGGTGAGTGGAGACTATGAAATTACAACCTCGATTTCGCCAATACCTGACATCTACATGTCAGCATGGGACCCTGTATACATAGAGGTACAAGTGAAAAATTCTGGTTTCTTCTACAATTCAGAAAGCCGTTCTATCGAATGGTTCGTCTGTGAAGGGTCCCAAACTGAGACAGATTGCTACAATGACAGAGAAGATTACGGGATCGGCTCAATAGAACCTCTCGCAATCGGTGCTTCGTTAAATTATTCTTTCAATCAACCGTTCAATTCTTTTGGAGATGAAGGGCCCTATACCCTTGTTTATAGATTCATAGATTCCGATACAGTGACTTCAAATGATGTTGCTATGTTCAACTTTAATCTAGCACGAAAATTAGTTGATGTAAGCATAGATGAACAGGACCCAATCTCTCAGTTGGAAAATTTAGCCGAATATAATGGTAAATTTATTCTAAACACCGACACTGATTATCTGATGAGCATGGACGGAATAGTGAGTTCTTGCGGATCATGCGGATTAGAAGCAGACCTTGGATGGAAATTGGTTGATTCTTTCGGTGTAGAGCGTGCCAATTCTAGTACGACTTACACGAGCCTGCCAAATTGGGGCGCCGTTGCTTTCACTAGAGATTTACCAGCCTTAAACTTCGATAGTGAAGGCACATACACTATGCATTTCGGCATCCTTGATTCGATTGGAACTCCTTCTGGCGATATGAATTCATTCAATGACTTGCAAAGTGTTGAAGTTGTTTTTGATGATACTGTTGATTTGCAAATATCATCAATGTTCCCACTCAACTCTCCAACTTCAGCCGACTACTACTATGGAAATGATAGTGTAGCAGTTACAATTTCCAATCTAGGAAATCATTCAGTAGTCGGGCCTTTGGTGAGATTTACAGTAATGGATTTAGATGAGCAAATCGAATCTGAAGAAGATTGCTTCCCAACTGAAATTGTCCCAGGAGAAGTTGAAACATGTATTTTCGATTTGAATGAATTAGGTGACAAGAAGTTGAAAGTTTTCGTTAGTGAAGCCCTCAATGAGGGTGTAGATGCTAAACCGTCCGATAACATTCTAAATGCCCAAGCTGAAGTAATTGTAGGTGAAATTAACCCGATTATCGAACAAAGCAATTTCTACGGAACCTACAACACTGCTGACAATATTACTTTCACTGCAAGAACTCTACCGACTGCGGCTGGTCCACTAACCTACAAGTGGTATCGAGCAGGAATACAATTAATCGCAGAGGGTCAAGAAGTTACTGTTCCGGCTAGCCAACTTGGCCTTGGAGACCACTTTATACAAATCAGAGCATACGATTCGCTTAACAACTTAGAATCCGCAACCACTTTAATTACAGTTTTCAACAGCACAGATATCAGTCAAGGCGACTGGATGAATGGCTCTGCTGTAACACGGACTCATGCAAAGGGGGTAGTAGAGTATGACTACCCTCTGGCTGGGGTTAATTACGGCCCTGGTGTGGGTCTAGAAGCTCTAATCCGAATGTCAATCGATGTAGTTTCAACTACTGAAGAGCCTAGTGCTGGAATGGATTGGATGGAATTCGATATCAACTTGACTAAAATTATTCCAGATAATGTTCCAAGAGAGAGCATTGCTATGCATCAATTGCTAGGTTACAATCAATTAGATTGGGACCCTCTAGATTCGGGGAACTATTACCAATTAATCGACAATGACACATTAAGAGTACATATCAATCAAAATATGGATTTACTCCTAGTTGGAGAGTTACCTTCACCAGAAATCAATCTATCAAATCCAGAACTTACCTTACTACCAGATGGGCAAATGCAACTGGACTGGAATGCAACTGGCGACATAGAAAACCCATACTTTGGGGGATGGAAAATATACAGAGTAACCAGTCCGATTACGGCATCTACTTACTTCCCAGACCCTGAAGTAACAGATAGCGAGTTCATATGGAACGGTTTGATGCAAGGCGCTCTGTCCGCCACATTAGAAGCAACTACTACATCATGGATTGACGAAAGAGGTTTGGAAACAGGAATCTGTTCATCCTATGCAATTATTCCAACTGATCGTACTGGAGAGCCAGACTTCTTGGAAGCCAAGGTTACACTTGCTAACGGAGCGCCTGGATTAACATGTGGCGATGCTATTGACCCTAATTCAGAAGTTTCTGGATTAAGTGCATCAATAGCCTACAATAACGACACAGCTTGTTTTGATTTGTACAATGATTGGCATCGCTGTTATGAATTGACACTAAAATGGACATGGCCAGATAATGAACCTGAAGGTGAAATTACTTGGAATATGTACCGAATCGAACAGAAGCCTAACGATGTTGATTTGAGATATATTGAACCTATAGCAACCGGTCTGGTAAATATCCCTGGTGAAGAAGGTTCATTCATCCAATATGGAACTGAATATGATGGCATAGCGCCTTATCGCACATACTACTACATCCTAACTCCATTAGATAGCGTAGGTAATGAATTCACACTTGTGGATTACCCTTCGCAAAATGTTGAAAGGGTATACATCGAAGACCAATATTGGCAATACAACGAATATAGAATCCCTGAACCTGAACCTGAGCCTGAACCCCCATACGGAGTAGAGTGGTTGGGTGATTTGCAGGACTACATGGGTATCGAGAATTTCCAAATTGCAGGCATGATAATGCTGCTTACAATAATTATCAATTTCATTGGATTACCATTGATTTTGAAGAAGAGGAAACGCATGAAGCGAGTTATTGCAAAGCGTGCTGCAAACAATCCTGCAAATTTGGATGACGAATTCCAAGATTTCTTCAACTGAATTTTGTTGACCGTCTGTTTTATCTCAAATAGCAAAGTGGGGCGAATGCTTGCGGCGATCGCATAGCCTGGCCATTGCGTCGGATTGCTAATCCGATGGGTCTTCCCACGGGGGTTCAAATCCCCCTCGCCGCGCCACAATTTTGTCTCATTCTGCATTTAGGACCGTTCTTGAATCCTTAACCGAATTTTTCCATTTCATCATGAATTGATTTACGATAGGGACTAGTAAGAAGAATCCAAAGGTCCAGTACCAAATTTGAGAGATTGGCACTGCTACAATGTACACGAATCCGATAAACATCCATGCCAAATAACCTAAGGAACGCATGAATGAATCAAAGGCAGAAGGTAGACGTCCATCAGAATCGAAATCTTGTTTCAGGTCAATATTCCATACAGAAATTGCATACCAAAGAGTGAGCCCTCCTGAAAGGAAAGCCCAACCTAGTGGCAAACCATATTCTGGCCAAAAGCAAGGTACAGAGCCGATTGCAAATAACATTACACAGTATATTTTGGATTCTAGTAATGTTCTCTCGGAACCTTTCACGTCAGGCATCATTGGAACTCCGACTTTGCGGTATTCACCACTGCGATAAAGTGCAAGAGCCCAAAAATGAGGGGGAGTCCAGAAGAAAATTAATGCAAATAACATCCATGGGATTGGTGACCCTAAGTCAAAAGGATTGAGATTTTCTGGAAGTTCTTGAGCTGATGCAACCACCCAACCAATCAATGGAGGGGTGGAACCTGCTATTCCGCCGATAACAATATTCTGAGGTGTGCGTCTTTTGAGCCAAATAGTGTAAATGAAGACATAAAATAAGACAGAGAATAGTGTCCAAAATACTGCTTTCCAGTGAATCGGATAGAAAATCGCACAGCCAGTTATCGAAATCGCTATTCCAAATATCAATGCATGTCTTGGAGATATGTATCCTTCTGGTATTGGCCGAGTTCTTGTTCTAGACATACCGACATCAATATCCCTGTCATATACCATATTGATTGCATTTGAGCCACCTGCAGCTAATGTGCCACCTACGAGGGTGATAATACAGGCTTGCAATGTATCTAGCCACGTTCTGTCACCAGAAATGGCATCACTTCTGACCATCAAGTCATGAGCAACTATTGCACATATCGCAGTAATCTGCAACAATACAACTACTCGCAATTTCATCAATTGCAGGTAAATTGTCAACAGACTGGGCCTATCATTCATCCTCGGCACCTTCTTCACTTAACCGCAGCAACATCAAACCAATTGATGCACTCAAGAAACTTGCAACACCTAGTATTAGATGCAGTAAAGACAGACCTTCTGGAAAATCTCCCATCTTTGCATAAACGACATACATGCCGCCAACGAAAACATTTGCTAACCAGAATGCGCCTGCCGTATCTAAACAATGAGAGTAAGCCTTGTGGACTCCTTGCTCTCTAGCATTTTCTTTGAATTTCATGATTCCAAAGATTAGAGCGATTCCTACAATGCCCGCTCCTAATCTGTGCACCATCTGAACCAAAATACCACTATTGTCTATGCTTGGTAAAAAATCTCCTTGGCACTTAGGCCAACCGTCAGGGAAACCGATTGAACAACCTTGGTTCCCATTTGGAGAGGAGGAGACCCAAGCCCCCAAAATCAATAGCAAGAAAATCGAAGCGGTAAGTATTGTATATCGTTTGAATTGTTTCTGCTTAAACCCGGTAGGTACTGAGAAAACTTTCCAGTTTACTCCTTCGATTTTCCTCATGGCCAAATATTGCCATATCAAAATGAAAACGAAAATACAAGCCAACCCTAGATGCAATGCTACAGACCAATCGGCATTGTCAAACCTGACAGTGACCGCTCCTGCAATACCTTGAATCGTAAGTAAAATTCCAGTAAAGAACGATATTTTGACCAATGATGGTCCATACTTTTCTTTGCGCTTCAAAATTATCAAGAAATTAGCTAATACAGGAATCGCCATCAAGCTTGCTAGCAAACGGTGTATCCATTCGATGAATATCTCAAAAGTAGTGTATCTATGGTCTGGACCTCGGCTGTCGTACTCCTCGGTTTCATCATACCATATTCCTTGATCTTCCTGAGAAACATCAAATCCCCATGTTCCAAAACACTGGGGCCAATCAGGACAAGATTCACCAGCATCATAGATTCTAATCGTACCTCCAACTACGATGATCATCATTGCCATTATCGCAATCGCGAGAGGCAAGGTGGAGGGGCGGCGGAACCATTTGGATTCCATTGAATATAGGGGGCTAGAGGCTCCCTTTTAACAAACCGGACTTCATGCGCTGTGACATGAGGGCAATCTTAGTCGCCTGCCTATTTGCGACAGTTGCATTTTTGCCCGGTTTTAGTGATGCTCACGGCATTCCCGGAGCACACTCTGAAGGATACATTGCTGATGTATTAGTAGTCGACTTAAATTGTGAAGAAAATCATACTTGTGTTTCCCGCCCGAGTAATATCGTCGAGTATTACGGCGCAGATTGGTGTGAAGAATGTCCGGCAGTAGAAGACCAACTACGAAACGTCACAGGAAATTCTTCAATCATTTTGAGCCACAGACCATCATCAAGTGATGATTTCTGGTTACAAGAATCCAAGGAAAGATTCCTTGATGTATACGGGTTATGGGGCTATCCAACAATTGCAGTGGATGGACATTACATTTTAGCCGGACCAACTCAATCTCAGGAATTGAATTCATTGTTATCTGAATCTGAATCAAATTATTCTGGAATTTCAAATCTCACTTTGTTAGATGGAAACATAACCTTGGAAGGCAACTTCACCAATATGTCAATCGATATTTGGACATTACATGCTGATGACAACCTAACCTATCTAGTAACAAATCACACAAATTATTCTCAAACTAATTCTGTAGACATCACTGGGGACAAGTTGGTCATTGTACTCTCCAAACCAGGATACATTGCCTTGATTTCGGGTTCATCTATGCCGGCAAACGACTACATTCCTGATGGAGGGATTGATTCAATAGAAACTGAGCGCGACTCTATCAGTGGTTCAACGGTGATAATTATCACAATTTTGCTATTGATGATATCCCTTCCAGCAACCTACCAACTATTCCAAGTGATGAGAACACCAACCCCTATTGAGGAAGAATAAGTTGTCAACTTGTTGCGTAGGGTTCAAGAACAGGACGATGGTCGCAAACTTCGCACGAACTGTGCATAGGTGTCAACAATGGTCAAACCAAAGAATCCCCACACCCGCTTTGAGCGCGCTAGAATCATTGGAGCACGTGCTCTTCAAATTGGAATGGGCGCACCACTAAACGCTCCTGAAGATGTTCTTCGTGAAGCGTTTAAAGAAGAATTAGTATCACTATATGGAATGGAAGAAGCTTCTGTTCGATTCGTCCTAGACCCGCTGAAGATTGCGATGTACGAGTACGATAACGAACTAATTCCAATCGATACCGACCCGCATGAATAATTATTCAGTTTTCTGCGGCATATCCGTAGAATCCTGGATTTTCTGGATTTGGAAGAGCGTCTCGCTTAACCAGCATTGTTCTTACAGCCCACAAGTCTGTAAAAATTCTATATTTTAGGGTCATATCGAGGTAATCAACACCACTCGATCCTCCAGTACCCATTCTCCTTCCTATCATTCTCTCGACCATTCTGGCATGATGAGAGCGGAAGAGTAACATCGATTCTTCTAAATCAACAACAGTATCAATCAATCTTCTAGGCCACGAAAGCAATGGAAGTTCACGATATGATTCTATGAAAAGTAATCCAGCCCGAGCTGCTGAAACTTCACCATCTGGTAACAAGAATTTCCTAGCGCCTTCGATTCCAGATAGTATTCTTGGACGAATTGTTTCTTCAGAACCATGTCCTATCTTTACCATGTGAGCAATTACTGACTCCCCGTGCTCCTCCATTGAACTTAGATGCCCTTCGACGAAATCTCGCAATACATCTACATCGCCAGATACTCCATTAACTGGGGTTCTTGAAAGCCACCTCTGTAATACATCGTTCAAAGAAGGCATATTGTCAACACGATTCATATCTTGCATAACCGAATCACTCAATTTTCCTTCAGAGTGTAACTTACGGTTATGTTCCATTGGGTCCATACCTCCAATTCTTTGCTCCGATTCAAGCCCAAGAAGCATTTCTAGCATCCGCATCTGCCAACTTTCAAACCCGGATGATGTACCAAGCCTATCTCTGAATGCCAAGAAATCTTGAGGAGCTAGGGTTTCCATGACCTTCCACTGAGATGCTAGTAGACGAAATATTTCCGAGCAGCGTTCAAGATGGCTTACAATTACTGGTATCTGCTTTTCATCTACTTCTGGAACATCCATCAGCGTTAACACATCATCTAATTCTCTGTTAATCTGCTTGAACCACAACTCGAAAGCCTGGTGAGTCACGATAAAATGCATTTCATGATTAGAAGGGGTAGGCATATGGCCTTCAGGCCCGGATTGCAAAGACAGTAACTCATCCAATTGTAGATAGTTTCCATAGGTCATCCGACTGTTGGGAGTCTTCCCGCTCATATTCAATGCAGAGAAGGCAGGGCTTGAAACCTTGACGGATGAATTTGGGTGCTCCGATGTCGGTTTTTGATGGAATTTTTAGAGCAAAAAGTATTCTATTTGCGTAACGGATATTAGTAAGACACTGAAGCCGTCGACATGGGCGTAGACACTGGACTGTTGCGGAATTGGCTCGAATCCTACGACCCTGACGACATTACAATCGGTGTTGTTGCATCTCATTCATCGCTCCAAATTCTACATGGAGCAAGACAAGAAGGTTTCAGAACTTTAGGAATTGCAGTTGGAGAAAACCGACGAAGATTCTATTCAGCATTCCCTGGTGCGGATCCAGATGAATGGCTGATGCTAGACAACTACCAAGAAATGCTTGACCATGCTGATTGGTTCAGAGAAAATAACGTAATCATTGTACCTCACGGCTCTTTAGTCGAATATCTAGGAAGTGAAAATTTCAAAAATTTGCACGTTCCAACATTTGGAAATCGTGGAATCCTACACTGGGAAAGCAGTAGAGAAAGACAGAGGCAGTGGCTGGAAAAAGGTGGATGTTCGATGCCTAAGGTGATAGATGACCCTCACGAAATCAACGGACCTGTAATTGTCAAATATGCTGGTGCCAAGGGTGGAGAAGGATATTTCATCGCTAGAGATTATCGAGACTTCAGAAGAAATGTGAAGTTGGAAGAAGAGTATACTATCCAAGAATATGTCCTAGGTTGCAGATATTATCTTCACTTTTTCTTCGACCCTACTGCAGATGATGGATTCCAAGTTCAAGGACGCGGCTCGAATGCAGGAAAGAACCTAGGAAGACTAGAGTTGATGAGCATGGACAGAAGAGATGAATCAAATGTAGATGAATTCTACAAACTGGGAAGTCTAAGAGACCTACGTGAAATGAGTCTTGAACCTTCATTTGTTGTAACCGGAAATCAACCTGTAGTTATTCGTGAAAGTTTACTCCCTAGGGCTTTTGAAATGGCAGAGGGCACAGTTGCTGCTTCGTTCGAATTGGAAGAAGGTTCCAGAGGAATGATTGGTTCATTCTGCCTAGAAACGATTGTTACAGATAAATTAGAATTTAGAGTATTCGAGATTAGTGCAAGAATTGTTGCTGGTTCGAATCCCTTTGTCGGAGGTTCGCCTTACAGCGATATCAATGAGCCTTTCATGTCTACAGGACGTAGAATCGCTCGCTCAATCAAGAAGGCTATCAAAAACGATTGTCTTGAAACGATTCTATCGTGATCAATCATCGAGTAGGTCTCCAAGAATATCTGGAGATTCCACGACTGTTTCATCATCAGGCTGTTCTTCTGAACCATCCCATTCACCGCTTTCAAGCGCTGCAAGTTTGTCCTTAGCATCCTTAGCCTTAGCAGCCCTAGCTTCAGGGTCTTCGATAGTAAATTCGCAAATTAGCATAATCGGGTCACCATTGGTAATCTCTCCCTCGAACTCTAGTATATCTCCACCTGCGTTACAAACAACCTTGAAACTGGTTGGGTCTTTTGAGCGTCGCTTCTTGTGTTTCTTGTAGTGGTGCACATATGCCTTGTAAGTACCACCTGGTGCCTTTCCTTCAGGCCAAACAACATTTTCTACTGGTTTCTTTGTTTCCGGTCTCACGTTGGCATCGACGTCTAATTCTCCACCACAAGCAGATTCTCTGTTACCGCCGTGGATCCTTTCTCCAGAAGGACATACAACGTGCAGGTCTAAGTCGTTGTAATTGTTCCACATTAGTGAAATCTGAACATCTGAGGATTTTGCACCTTCTCTTTCTAATCTCTCTCTGAGTTCCTTAAGTGCCACTTCAGTAGCCTTGATTGACTCTAACTCTGCGGCTTCATTCTCAACAATTTCTGCAAGGCGCTGCTCTTCTGCCTCGGCTAGTTCGATTTGCCTTTGTTCTTCAAGTTCGATTGCAAGGCGCTCTTCTTCAGCGATTCTCTCTGTTTCTTGAGCGACTAATGCTTCCTCAATCTCGTCTTCAGTTCCTCTTTCCTCTGGTGCTTCGAGATTGAATTCACATACTAGCATAATCGGGTCTCCAGCAGACAACTCGCCCTCATAGTGATTCACATCGCCACCTGCATTAACGACAACTCGGAATTTGGTTGGATCTTTTGAGCGTCGCTTCTTATGCTTCTTGTAGTGGTGAACATATACCTTGTATTCACCAGGTGGTGCATGGAAATTAGGCCAGACGATATTCTCTACAGGCTTCTTAGTTTCAGGCCGCACATTGGCATCGACATCTAATTCTCCACCGCATTCTGAAGCTTTGTTGCCACCATGGATTCTTTCTCCAGATGGACACAATACATGCAAATCTAAGTCATTGTAATTATCCCACATTAATGATACTTGAACTTCTGAGGTCTTTGCACCTTCTCTGTCTAGGCGCTTGACTAATTCTCTTTCAGCTTGTTCGGATGCCATTTGAGCCTCGAGCGCATCGGATTCTTCTTGAGCCTCTATTTCTGCTAGACGCTCCTCTTCTGCT
The DNA here is from genome assembly GCA_002715725.1 of Methanobacteriota archaeon. GTDB lineage: Archaea > Thermoplasmatota > Poseidoniia > Poseidoniales > Poseidoniaceae > MGIIa-K1. The sequence goes on from PAZU01000054.1 coordinate 17,211, forward strand.
TCTTCCAACTCTTGCTGTCTTTCCTCTTCCCTCTCTGCGGCAAGACGCTCTTCCTCAGCAAGACGTTCTGCTTCTCTCTCAGCAGCGAGTTTTCTAGCCTCTTCTAATTCAGCCTCTCTGGCTGCTTCATATTCCGCTTTCTTGCGAGCTTCCTCGGCTTCCAATTCAGCAAGTTTTTCCTTTTCTTCTTGCATCAATTTAGCAGCGGCTTCCTCTGCCAATTTCTTACGAACTTCTTCTTCCGCAAGCAAGATTGCTCGTTCATCTCTCCTCTTGGAGGAAAGATGCCTTTCTACTTCGGCCAATTTGCGGTCAAATTCATTGTGCGCTTGGGAAAAATCAGGTGCACCGCGACGGGTTAAGTCCTGTCTCTGAATGGTCATAGTCCGTGAACTGCGGTCATCTTCTCTGACCAACATGAACCAGATACCAAAGAGAAATGCTCCCCCAAGGAATCCAACCATTAGCCAAGATGTGAGTTCCATTACCCGGCCCTAGACCAAACTGGGACTTATTTCCATCGCCTATAATTTCAATGTAAAAAATGACTATTGTGACAAATCTTTGACCTTTTCAACCAAATCCATTTTTCTTATTCTCCACATTCCAATTGGTGTCAATGCAATAGAAATGCCAACGATTATTCCAACGATTGTGAAAGTTGCAGCAAATTGTGGTTCAATCGTAAAATAAAATGCCCACTGAACCTGTGACTGGATCAAAAGTACTGTGCCAAAGTAGGCAAATATCGCACCTAATATTCCGCCAATCAAACCTATTCCGAGATGTTCCCAGAACATCATTTTACCAACTTTGCCCATAGGAGCACCTAATACACGGAGTGTTGCTAGTTCTGTATCTCTCTCAGCCAAATTCATCAACAGAGTATTGAACAGAACAGCGATTGCAATTATTATGCCTAAGAATTGTACTGCGCCAAGCGCCTTCTGCTGTTCTTCTAGTAAAGATTCGACTGTTTTGATTGAATCGCTGTTTAGACTGTAGCCAACTGTAATGTTAGAAAGTCCTTCCAAAGAAGACTCATCGGGAATTTGTATCAAGATTGATGTTGATTCAACACCAGTTATCTCTGATAAATCCGCTCTGTGGAAATATATCGTGCGAGAAACTTCTCCTTTGGTAATTCCAGTAATTTCGACATCATGGATGGAATTTCCAATCATTATCGAAACTTCATCTCCTGTCTTCCAATCTAAGAACTCGGAAGTACCTTGATCGATTAGAACCTGAGGCTGGTCATTATTGGAAGAAGGTAATTCACCCGACAGTAATTCAACAGAAATCATTGAAGATTTGTCATCGAGAGTGGAAAAACCATCTAAACCGTACCCCAACATTTCACGATTATCATCAACCAAGCCTATTGGGAAATTAATCATTAATTCATAGTCGCCTTCATTTTCCTCAACCCAGTCGATGACTGCATCTTCTCCTCCTATTGGAGCAGATGCTTGAATATCCCATGATTGCTTATCCTTAATACTTCCAAGTAGGCTATCTTCCATTGAATCCATCATGAATAGCATTGCACCAAATAGCAACATAGAGATTCCAACTGCGAAAAATGTGAATCCTACCCGCATAGGTTTTCGTAAACTTGACCGGATTGAAAGACCTACAGTAGCAGGTAAACCTGAGGTTATTCTTTGTAATTTCCGAGATGACACTTTCACCTCATGTTGCCCTCTGAATACCTTCAATGGTTGCAAGCGAGAAGCTTGCCATGCCGGTCTGATTCCGGCTAACAGAACAACAATCATTGCGATAATTACAATTTGAGAAATCAATGAGAACTCTACATCATTTTTTATCGGTAATCCAATCATTTTTTCATAAAATGAAAGCATTCCTGGTGCGCCAACAAAAATTCCTAACAACGTACCTATTACAGATCCAAACAATCCAATAAACACTGGTGCAATGATATATCCTGGCATAATAGCCATTTTTGAAACACCTAGAGTCCTTAGAACTGCTATTTCCTTTGCTTGTGATTGAATCAACCTTTGTAAACTAAGGAAGATTGTAATTCCTGCAATTGCAGCAATCATACCTGTCACATACGGATACATCTTCGCAGCACCTTCTGCATCAGCACGCAATACCTCTACTGAAAATACGCCTGAACGGTCATAGACACTGACTGGAGAATCATCAACTTCATTCATTAGCATTGAGATATCGTTTACCAACTTAGTGAGTTCAGGATTTTCATTTGTTTCCGTCGTCGACTGTAGATCGTAAGCAGGCTCGCCTTCTACATCGATTAGTATCATGTTAGATGACCCTGCACTTAGATTAGCTAGCGCCTCTAAACCAGCATCGGTCATGTAGCCAGTAGCAAAAGTTCCTTCTTCAGCAGGTAATGAAGAGCCCTCTGTAGCAAAATATAGATGCATGGAGTGGAAGCCAATTCCAACAACTTTGTATGTTGCTTTTCCATAACCTGAACTAATCTCGATTTCAGTTCCTAATTCAATATCAAGAGCAGTCGCAACGTGACTATCTAGTACAATTTCATCTGAATTTTCAGCAATTTCTCCTGAGGATAATTCACTATAAGTCGGCATCCAAACCTTGTCGACCAATCCCTCATCAATTCCATGCCAGACTGCAGGTATCGCATTTTCATTTCCATCAGAATCTGATGTAAACATCATCCCATCTAGAATTAATCTTGATTCACATTTCTGCAATTTGTAATCTGATTCAGGCCAGTCATTTGCAATACTATTGCAGATATTTTCCGATGTCGGTTCATCCCAAATTCCACTAGGGTTTTCTATCCAAACATCAGCTAGATTGATACCTTCTTCGGCATCGTAAATTTCGTCATATAGCGTGGTAGCTGCATTGGCATAGGCACCGAAAGAAATTCCAGCGAAAACACCAACTGCTACCATGAAAACAACTGCCGATAAACGAAGTTTAGTTCGCCATAGGCTTCTTGCCAGTCGTTTGGTTAACAGCATCGACATTCTGAAGCCTCGCTAATTCACTTTCTCGTCAGATATGATTTTTCCACTATCCAATCTAATTACGCGAGTCGCATATCGCGATAATGTTTCATCGTGAGTTACCATAATCGTGGTGATTTGTTCTGTTTCACAAGCTTTGACAAGTACTTTCATTACCATTTCCGAGGTTTTAGAATCTAAGTTTCCAGTCAATTCATCTCCAAGTAATAGTTTGGGGCTCTTTGCCAAACTACGTGCGATTGCTACTCTTTGCTGTTGACCACCACTTATTTCAGCAGGGAATCGGTCTACTTCACTCTCAAGACCAACTAACTTCAACAACTCAAGGGCCCTGTCTTTATCTCTGCCTCCAGACAATTCTTGGATTAACAAAATGTTTTCCAACACTGTCAAATCCTGAAGTAGATTAAAAAATTGGAAAACATAACCTATGTTTTCTCTACGAAAGGTTGTCATTTCTTCAGATTTATCTCTAGGGACCTCATTTCCAGCGAATGAGTAACTTCCTGAGGTTGGGCTATCTAATGCAGCCACACAATTTAGTAGAGTCGTTTTTCCAGAACCAGATGGGCCGAGAAGAACAATTCTCTCGCCTTTTTCGATCTCCAAATCGATACCATCGAGTGCTTTGACAACACCTGAAGCCATGTCATAGTGCCTCTCTAATCCGCTAATCTCCATCAATGGCATATCTAACATGCAATGCTCTAATTTCAAGTTAATAGGGTCTTTCCATATAGACTCATAATTGAAGTATAACATGTGCAAGGAGAGAACATGCGCGAGGTCCAGTTGAAATGGAATTCTGATTCAATTTTGTCATCAGATATTGGATTGATTACGCAAGTTGCTTCCGTTTTTGAGGTAGTGGCTCATTTAGAAGTAACAAAGGACGGTGTTCGCCAACTAGTCAAAATCCAATTCAAAGAAGGGAAGGGTTCTGAGGATTTGAATGATATTTCATATCTTGAAGTTGAAGGCCCACTGAATCCATATCCTCTACCTGAAATTGGAAAACAAGGATATGTTGTAGTTTGGAACATGCATCCGCTTTCAGTGGCTGCAATAAATTTCGATAGTTTACATGTAATTCCACCATATGTTATCGCAGAAGAAGGTGCGCAAATCACAATTCGAGGACTACCTGAAGGAGTTAGTGGATTCCTAAAGGCAGCTAGATTGATGCTTCCACCAGACCATGTCAATGTTGTAGACATCGCTGAAATTGAGGATAGCATAAAGCAGATTTTGACACCAAAACAGTTGGAAGTGGCCATTTTAGCGGTTCAAACTGGATATTATAAAAATCCACGACAGATTAGCAAAAAGGAGCTCTCAGAATTAACAGATATCCCTCGTTCAACTCTTCAAGAGCATCTAGCAAAAGCAGAAGCAGCAATGGTGGAATGGGCCGTTAAGACTCATCTTTCAAAGTGAGAAAGTCTTGTAATAAAGCACCTAGTCGCTACAAACATGAGCGATAGGGAGACGATATTACCTGGAGGAAAAGGCGTCTGGATTCCAATCGATCACGGGGTTTCCGACTTCCCAGTTGAAGGCTTAGAAAACTTAGAAGAATTGATTCAATCAATCTCTCATGCAGATGCGATAGTTGCACAGAAAGGAGTCGTTTCGCATTTTTCTTCGACCGGAGCAAATTTTGTAGCCCATCTTTCGGTTTCTACAAGGCACGCTGGAGATAGAAGCAGCGATAAAATGCTAGTAGGTGGTGTCGAAGAATCTCTCTCTCGAGGTGCTAAAGGCGTTAGTGTGCAAGTGAATATGGGAAGTCCTGACGAGCCAGAAATGATTGAAAGATTAGGGGCAATAACACAAGATTCACATTACTTAGATTGCCCAGTTTTGGGTATGATTTACCCAAGAGGAGAAAATCTTGACATTATGGAAGGAGATGATACGATGGGATCAGCACATGCTGCAAGGCTTGCATTCGAGTTGGGTTGTGATGTTGTCAAAACCAAGTGGACCGGTTCGATTGATTCGTTTCGCAAGGTAACTTCGTCGGTACCAATTCCAGTATTGATTGCAGGCGGACCTGCTGGTTCAAGCACTGAAGAGACGCTAACCACCGTATACAAAGCAATGCAAGCAGGCGGAGGAGGAGTATGTATGGGAAGACAGGTTTTCTCACATCCAAACCCTGGAGCGATGGTATCAGCATTAAGAGCAATCATTCATGATGGATCGAGTGTAGAGAAAGCGATGCAAGATTCTGGATTGTGATATGATGCAAGTTTGGCTTGAATCAGGCAATCCTACCGAGGGAGTAGATTTGATCCTTGGAGATGAATTGCTGATAGACGGGGATGCTTTGTACATTAACTCAAAGCAAGTAGGCCGTAGAGTGGATGTCAGCAATTCTTCAGGACAATCAATAGCACGCTCAATGGCAGGTAGTGTTGAATGGATTCTACTCGAATTTGGAGAATGGAAAATGATTCCAATCGAGAATATCATTGCTGCTTGCGATGGAGGTCCTACCAAAGTTGCAGCTAGAATTTCATCTGCAGAACAAGTTCTAGGGGCTGCATTCGCTTTACAGATTGGTGTTGATGCATTACTTGTTGATGAAAAAACACTACCTACAGCATTAATTGCTAAATCACAAAGAGGAGAGAAAACTGTTGAGAACGATTCAGAAAATACAACTCAAGAAATGACACTTTCAAAATTAGAAGTTATTGAAGTGCGCGAAGGAGGAGTTGGCGACAGAGTTTGCGTCGACCTCACTTCTATGCTAGAATTAGGAGAGGGCATGATAGTTGGTTCTAGTTCAAATTCGATGATATTGGTACATGGAGAAACTGTGGAGTCAGAGTTTGTTCCAATTAGACCATTCAGAGTTAATGCCGGTGCCGCCCATTCATACATCATGATGGCAGATGGAACTACATCATACCTGAGTGAATTAAAAATGGGCGATGAAGTAATGGTCGCCAATAGTGATGGAATCTCTCGTAGTTGTATGGTTGGAAGAGTTAAAATTGAAAAACGACCATTTATTTTATTCCGTTGGAAGAATGAAAACGATAATGAAGCAGGGGTGCTCTTGCAGCAAGCGGAGACCGTAAGGCTCATCTCCGAATCCCGTGAACTTGTATCAATAACAGAACTTGTGCCTGGCACACTATTGCTAGGATGGACTGGAGGAGCCGGACGCCACGTAGGGCAAACAATCAGCGCTGAAGTGGAAGAAAAATAAGGTGGAAAAATGGCAGTTTTAGGTTCTGGTGATGCTAATGGAGGTTGTAGCCTCCTACATGCAGCCGGAATTGGCTATGGCGCATCACTTGCACTTGACCTTCCAGTGAAAGTTAGACTTCTGGATAAAGAACCCAGAAGAGAATTGGATGACCCGGATGGATTACTGGAACAAGTTCTGTCTGCCTGGGAAAATGCTGGCCATCCAAAACCTGATGGTGAACTATTCTGGTCTGTTAGATCAGAAATACCTCCCCGACAAGGACTGAAATCTAGTTCCGCAGTATCTGTTGCTGCGATTAAGGCATTATGTGATGCTACAGGATTAGAATTGGAAAATGCGGACATTGTAGACATTGCAGCATCTGCACAATTATCCGCAGGAGTTTCAATCACTGGCAGTTATGATGACTCATGGGCTGCTCTGGAAGGTGGTTGGAAACTTGTTGATGCAAATGCAGAGGATGCTCGCTCAGGTTTGTTGCTTGAATCGCCAGGACCATCCTCAGATGATTGGTCTGTGATCATAGTATGTCGAGGAGATAGAGAAAAAAGGCCTGAATTAGATGATTTTTCTTTCCACCAACAAGCATTTGCTCAAGCGCTAAACGCATTACAGGAAGGTAACGACCTAGTTGCATTAACTTGGAATGGAAGAGGAGTTGTCGGAGCTTTGAATGATCCAATTGGTAGAAGATTGACAAACGATGCATTCGTGAATGGTGGCAGAGCCGCAGGAATAACCGGTTCTGGCCCAGCAATTGTTATCTTTACTTCTGCTGTAAGTAGGCCCACTATTGAAAGAATCAAACAATGGTATAGCAAAAATGATTCAATTAAAGTGATTGAAACTAAGGTCATTAATGCTGATTTCACATCTATGGACGAATAACCATATTCTTGAATGAAAGCCATCTGAACCGCTCTGATACTATGCGCATGAGCCTAGGCGAAAACATGGTTGTTACCCTCTTTGGAGAGTCTCATGGCCCCGCAGTAGGCGCACTTATAGAAGGAATGCCGCCAAATATCGACCTAGATGCAGACCAACTAGTTGCAGACATGATCGCTAGGAGACCTGGTTCAGGACTAGCTAGTAAAAGAAAGGAAACCGATGAGGTTGAGATTCTTTCAGGAGTTAACTCAGGAAAAACAACTGGAATGCCAATTCTACTACTTATCAGGAATAGAGATGTTCGCTCAAAAGATTACTCATTCCTACCATACCAACCTAGGCCTGGTCATGTAGACCACCCAATCAATGTCAAAACAGAAGGTGCTGCTGACCTAAGAGGAGGAGGTTCGTTTTCCGCTAGACTGACCGCTGGTTTGGTGGCTGCAGCATCGCTTTCTCGTAATTTAATTCCAGATGAATGGGAAATTGAAGCCAAAGTTGGAGCCCTTGGAGGACTTGAAGGAGACGCAGGAATTGCATTGGCGGAACAAGCACGAAAAGACGGAGATTCTCTCGGAAGTCGTGTTGACCTTGTTATTTCAGGACTTCCGGTAGGATTTGGCGAGCCTTGGTTTGAAGGAATTGAACCAGCTCTTGCAAGGGCCTTAATGGCGATTCCAGCCGCCAGGGCGGTTGAATTCGGCCGTGGAGTTGGTGCAGGAGAGATGAGGGGTAGTCAACACAATGACAAGTGGGGCGAAGAAATGTCGCTGTCTGAAGGTGCTGATGGAGCATTAGGAGGAATGGCCAGTGGAGCACCAATACATGTTAGAATTACATTCAAACCACCTAGTGGAATTTCTTTACCACAAGAAACATTCAATCAAGTAACAGGAATGATGGAGGAGTTAGCGATCAAAGGAAGACATGACCCAGTTATTGCACCCCGAGCGCGTCCAGTTGTCGAGGCAGTAGCAAGATTGGTTATTGCTGACCTTGGCATCCAAGGAGGATATATCGATGGATGAAATCGTAGTCCACAAATTTGGCGGCTCTTGCCTAAGGGATGGCAATGACATTGACCAGATTGCGGACATTATCAGAACCAGTGAAGGAAGGCCAATCATTGTCGTATCTGCACTTTGGGGAATGACTGACAGACTAATACGTGCTTCAAGAGAACCAAGATACGCTAGTAGATTAGTGCAAGATTTAACCTATCAGCATTTACGATTCGCTCCTGGATTAGACACCGGTGAATTTGGAGAACTATTCAAGAATGTTATTTCTGGAATTTCAAAGGAATTGCTAAAACTTTCGAGTGGTGAAGAATCATTGCGTTCTGAAAATCTAATCTTGGCTGCAGGAGAGCGCCTCAGTGCTTTGGCCGTAGCACATAGATTACGAAGAAGTGGCATAGAGGATGCTCATCCAGTAGGGGCAGAGGATATAGGGCTGAGATTGAAGGGAATTGGTAGAGCCAAAGAGATTGACATCGATGCATCTTCCGTGAATCTTGACCGTCAAGTACTGGTTGGATTACCGATTCTTACAGGTTGGTTTGGTGAAGGTGACGATGGGAATATTGCATTACTCACTAGAGGAGGTTCAGACCATTCTGCAGCAGCATTTGCAAATTTAATGAATGCATCAAAATTGATTCTGTGGAAAGATGTGGATGGAATCAAGCAACTGAATCCGAGATGGGGAATAGAAACTCCTGCAATACCTTACCTAGGTTATGGTCAAGCCGCAGAGTTATCTATGCATGGAACACCTGTCATCCACCCTGCTACCGTTTTTCCACTAATCGATGAAGGAATACCCATTGAAATCAAAAATTTCCATAACCCAAATTCATCAGTTTCGACAATAATTGGACCAGATATCGTTACTGACGAGATTGTAGCAATTGGTTGTCAGCCAGGAGTTGCGATAATTACTGACAACAAGCCATTGAGTAGTGATTTATTGCTTGAAATAGAGAGATTAGGAATCACTCCATGGTTGGTGAAATCAACTCCTGAAGAGTTCAGAATAATCTTGCCTAAACATGAGTTAGATAATCTGGAAAATTTTGTCTCAGGAAAAATCGAATTCAAGACAGCGATCATTTCAATTCTCGGAAACCCTGATATTCCGATTGAACACGAATTAATTTCTACCAATGAATATGCAACAAGAATCATTGTTGAAACAAATCAACTTCATGAAACAATAAGAGAATTGTATCACTCTTTGTTCTCTCGCCAAGATTGCAAATGAGTTGGCAAGTCTAGAGCGAATAATGCTCCGACAATCAGGAATACGAATAGAGTACCAAGTGCTACTCCGTATACTGAAATCAATTCAACAGATTCTTCCATTCGTAAAGCGGTTTGCTCTGAGAATAGAGAAATGAATGCTGGCAAGATTGTGTTAACAGATAGAACAAGCATTGCTAGACTTCCAGCTATCAATGGATTGATAACGAGGGAACGATGGTACTTTCCGATGATTTTCTTCACATTCATGACGTAAACTTCACGAGTTCTGATTGAAGTATCCAACATACTGAACCGGATTACACCATTAGACAGCTCAAAGTACATGACGAGAAGAACTGCATAAACAACTACTAGAATAGTCAACAGGAATTCGCTGTCACCAAATCCAAACAAATCTTGGGAAAGTGAAACCTTAGAAGATGCGAAACGCATTACTGAAAGAATGAACAAGACATAGGAAGCAAGCATGAATCTTGCATCTCTAGACATGGTTCCCCAGAATCCAGTACCTATAGCACCTGCAACCACCATCAGTTGTAGGATGTTCGCTATAGCCATAGAGCCTGTAATTGCAAACCAAATTGTCCCTACTGCAGGTGTTACAATATAAGTTAGAATACCAAGGCCAATCAATACTCCATAGCAACCTAATTGTAAATTCTGTACCATTTTATCTGCAGGTAAGAACTTCATCTTAGGGATCAATGGCCCTCCAAGAAGACTCTCTACGAAAGATGGAATTTCAACGGTTGGAATAGCATCCTTTGGAATTTCTCCAGAAGCATTACCTTTAGCTGCTAATTTCTTCCTAGAAGGAGCGGAAGAACGTACAGTCTTACCGTCGTATAGGTGCGCAGTGTCGCCTGATTTTGTTGCCATTCATCTCCCTCCTCAGAATCCTCTTGCTCCTGCAAGTGCGGTTGATAGTAGCATATCAGGCTCCCAATCCATGATGTTGACTCCAAGACCTCTTAATTCACTAATCAATACGTCTCTTTCGGTCTTCAGCACCTCATAACCAGTACGGTCTAACCTCTTAGCATCGAACTCAAATTCGAGACTAGAAGGTGAAAGAACTGTAACATCGAAATCTCTGGCTCTAAAATCCCTTAGTGCGGTAACAATTGTCGGATCATCTTCTAAATTAGATAGAACAATGATTGGGCTTCCTTTGTTTATGTGTGGAAGAATTCTGTTGACTACAACTTGTAGAGGTATGTTTCCTTTGGCCATTGCTCCAGCTAGTTTAGTCAGAATGACATACAGTTGCTTCTTTCCAGTATCACGGTCTACGCTTACAACTTCATCACCGTAGGTGATTAGTCCAACAGAGTCACGTCGGCCAAGGAAATACTGAGCAAGACTTGCAGCCGCCCTAGTAGAGTATACCAAAGCATTTCTCGATACAGGCCCTGTTTCAGATACTGCACGTGAATCTACAATCAGAATGATATCGCTGACAGCATCTCTTTCACGCTCATTAACCATCAACTTTCCACTTCTAGCGTATGCGGACCAGTTGATTGAACGGAATGAATCTCCATCGAAGTATTCACGAAGCGAATAAAATTCAGAACCAGGACCTGGTTGTCTGATATTTACAGCTCCAGTGAAAATCTTTGGTACACGTGATTTTACGAATGTATCTTTGAGATCTTCCATCTTCGGGAACACAAGGAAATCATTGTAGACATGCAGTTCCTTTTCCTTGTGGAACAATCCGAATGGATCTTGGACACGAACAGCAACCGGTCCAAGACTGTAAAATCCTCTTAGAGGACATTCGACAGTATATTCGATGAAAGTCTCACGACGTGGTCCCAATTCCATTAAAATGTAATTTGCGCCATCTTTGATGCGCATTACTTCTGGAACTCGGTCCTTTACTTCCAAAATCTTACCCAAAGCTGAGTGATTTTGCATACGTAATGTAACTCCAACTTCACCATCTTCGAAAATTCTAGCACTGGATAGTTTGCGCATGGCAGAAACATTGGACAGAGAGACTCCTTCCTCTCCAGACCATTCTTCTGCACGGCGGCCGCTAGCAGCAACATCGGCGTGACCGCCGAATAATGCCGCCCAAGTTAGGAACACGAAGATTACCACAGCAATGGTAACCAATTGCGAATTCCTCAATGTCAGACCTAGCAAGTACATTGCTACCGCTAGGGAACCTAACATTGCACTCTTACGACTCCACATGCTATCCGCCTCTCTATTTCAGTTTAGAAAATATCAGACGGTTGGCACTGGAACTTCTCGCAAAATTGTTTGAACTACTTCACCTGCTTCCAATCCTTTGATTTGGTGCTCAGGCTTTAGGATAATTCTGTGTGCGATTGCAAGTTCAGCAATTGTCTTGATATCATCAGGTGTTACGAAATCACGGCCACGTAGAGCTGCTGCTGCACGTGAAGTTTTCAGGAGAGCCTGAGAACCACGAGGCGATGAACCTACGAGAACACGAGGGTCCTCACGAGTTCTACTTACGATTTCAACCATGTACATACGTAGAGCAGGGTCGACATAGACGTCTTCACATGCTTGCTGCATAGCGATTACACGTTGAGGATCCGTGATGACATCGACATCGACAGCATCCTTACCACGAGTGATACGGCGGGCTAGAATTTCGTCTTCGTCCGCACGGTCTGGATAACCAACGCTCATCTTGAACATGAAACGGTCCAACTGTGCTTCAGGAAGCGGGTAGGTACCTTCTTGCTCGACTGGGTTCTGTGTTGCCATAACAATGAACGGTGCTGGTAATTTGTGAGTGACTGTTCCGATAGTCACCTGCTTCTCCTGCATAGCCTCAAGCAAAGCCGCTTGGGTCTTAGGAGGAGCACGGTTAATCTCGTCAGCTAGTAGCAGGTTACAAAATAGTGGACCTGGTTTGAAGGTAAATTCTCCCTTCTTAGCATCGTAGATGTTTGTACCTGTAATATCTGCAGGTAACAAATCCGGAGTGAACTGCACACGCTTGAAGTCACAACCCAACGCATCTGCGAAGGTGTTGGTCATCAAAGTCTTAGCAAGTCCTGGGTAATCTTCGAACAGTAGGTTACCGTTCGAGAGGATGTTTATCAGAACGTTGTCAATAACGTGGCTCTTACCGATAATTACCTTCTGGACTTCGGCGCTAATCGCTTGTGCGATCGCTCCGACGGCCTGAAGACGTTCACGGACCTCTGGGCTACTCTGGTGTTTAGGCTGTGCCTGTGCCGGTGCTGCTGGTGCAGGTGCTGCAGGGGCTGGGGCCGGTACTGCTGGGGCTGGAGCCACTGGGGCTGGTGCCGGTGCAGGTGCAGGCGCTGGTGGCGCTGCTGGGGCCGGAGCCGGTGCTGGCGGTGCTGCTGGTGCAGGTGGTGCCGGCGCAGGGGGGGCTGCGGGTGGTGGTGGTGCTGGCTGCATGTCTTTTTACCTCCTAGTTTATTTTCCCCAACGTCGAATTTGTTGCAGTAACTGCCTTAATTCTTCGTTGGAATATGAACGCTGTTGCGAATACAACAGCTCGATTAGACGAGGATCCTTTACCATGGACTGGATCTCGCCCGGTGTCTTCCTAGCCATTTCATCTCTGGTTAGGTCATTAAATTGGCGTACTTTAGCCATCATAGCTTCTCTTACGCGCTTTAGATACAGATTAGGGTCGACCTTGTTAGGTCTCTCCCTAAATCTAGTTAAATCGAAAACATGGCGCCAATTCTCTTTTTCTGGTACAACCATGATTGCGATGGACAATAATGCCATCAAGTTGAGTACAATTAGCCACTTAAGCAAGGTATCACTTGTTAGCATTACAATTGCTCCCATCGCTTCAGTGAATGGAGAAGACATAGCGGAAGTAACGTGCCTAGATTCATCGAAAACGATGTAGAAGTTACTGTTTTTGCTGGTGATGACAGTTGAGATATCCTCGTTCTCATGCTCCATCATATCTCTGATAAGAGTGGTGAAATAATCTTCATTACCGTTCCAATCAGTACCACTGCCGTCTGTAGAGGAAAGAAGTGAATCCCAGCAAGGGCGCTCACCATAGTAGCCAGAATCACACTGCTGCTTTCCTGTTACTTCAGCGTCTGCAATATCCCACAAGTGATTTGCAAGAACTGAGTGGTCTGAAACGAATACAATACTTCCTGTAACCTTCACATTACCTTCTCTTACTCCCTTAACTTGGTCGATTGCTTCGATTCCAGGGTAGTCCATTCTGATAATCAAACCAGTGTTATTACCACCCAGAATTGGGTTATCAGGGTCGTTTGCATCCATGTTCTCTCTAGCGATGAACGCTGAGCCCGATGCGTGAGCTAAGACCTTGACATTGCGAGAAGTATCTTCATTATCTAGCACTTGTATTGCTGTTGGCCGATGGAATAGTACAGGAAGTGCGCAGTTGCTGTACTTTGAACTATCTTGTAAAGCATCATTACTACAGTATTCTCTACGCTCGAATTGATCATCCCAGACCTTGTTAACTCCTGCAACAGCCCACAATTTTCGAGAATCAGCTGGCTCGGCTTCGCCTGTTTGGCTTGCTACCTCGTAGTATCTGTTAGGGTCTACTACTGGAGCATCGAAGAACTTGACATCGAATTTATCAGCAACTGTCTGGGCATTTGTTGAATTCGCTGCGATGATTACCTTGCCGCCCCTTTCGGTCACGAATTCATGTAGAGTATCTGCCTCTGCATTATCAAATGGTTTCTCAGGAGCAGCGATGACTAGCATAGTTCGGTGAGGTTCTCTCCAATCATTGACTAACATTGGAGTGGACATTGTGTTAGCGATTACATAGTCCATACCATCATCACCGAGAGAATTACGCATAGATGAGACTTGCTGGTATTGTACATTCTGATCTTCATCAGTAACATATGCAGAATAAACGGTCGTTTTGTTAGCAGAGGTTGCTATAATTACTGTTGTTGAAAGCAGCATTGCGACGATGAATCCAACTAGGAGCCAAGTTTCTAACTTGATTCCAGTTGTATCACCATCTGCCATCTTTAAGCACCTCAAAAAACAACTACGGATAAACGTAGCACTTCTCCCAACCTCAACCCACTCATATAGATTATCGTAGGTTGAGCGGGCAAAAATAACTAGTATCAACTAGAATCAATGAGTATCATTCCCGAAAAAATACATTATTTTTGCACAGGCCGACGAATTAGCGCAGTAAATATGAACGAAATAACACAGAATATTGAAGATAATGCAGGTAAAGAGGAACTTTCAGTATCCAATCCTGATGTATCTGAATCACCATCTACTTCAGTGAAATCATCATCATCTTCGGCTTGAATCTCTGTTGCTAGGACATCAATTTTCAAAGTTGCATATGAGGAGTAACCTGTGGCTTCACTGTAAACTGAGAATTCCAAAATACATTCCTTTGCAGGATGACTTGAAGTTGCAGATATTTCTAGTGTACCAAATGATACGCTATCATCAGAATTTTGAGCTGGCGTGACAGCCAATGGCAAGGACCCTATGGATGAGAATTCATAATTCAATTGAGGGCACCTAGAAACTGAAATGCTGTATTTAGTTACAGCATCAGCAGTATTTCCAAAGTTTAGAACATGAAGTTTTTCCGATTCAGAAGTACCTGCCTTTAGGGTCGTTTCCATGTCAGCACTTGTACCATCCAGTCCTGTTTCAAACTCAACTTGCATATCATAAATTTTTGAAAATTCAATGTCTTGAGAAATTTGTCTTGAAGAATCTGCAGCTTGTCCTGCAATCATCTCGATTAAAGATAGAGAAACAGTTTCTCTAAATTCGTCTGAATTATACAAGATTTCATCGTTTGATGCAGATTGTGACTCTAGTGCTGAACCTGTGATGGTTATTTCAAATGTTTCATTTGAATTCCCTGAAACACTGACTTGACCGGGATCGTCGACTTCAAACTCGACTTCTTCAAATTCGACTTCGAAGTTTACCTCGATAGGGGTAACGCGATTGTTGTTAATCCAAAACTCTAGAATTAGTTCAAAATTATATGATTCTGAATCTATTTGCATTATGGCTACGTCTTGGTCAACCTCCCAGTCTGCTGTCCATTGAATATCCGGATTCGGCACTTGAGATACTGCATGAATCGGTATCAATAGTATGAAGGCCAAGAAAATGGTGAAACTCCTCATTTTTATTCCTCACAAGCCCTCTTGATTAGCACTTTTATCATGTTTCTGCGATACCTTGGAGGTAGAGAAGTGTTGTTCACAGGTTTAGTAGATTTGAATACCGCATCACAAATTGCCTTGACATCGCCGTTTGATTCTGAAACTTCAGTATCATGTCTTCGTGGAATGCTTTCCAATGCAGTCGTAGCAACTCTTAGAGTAGTTCTGTCGCCTTTTTTCCATGCTGCAGCTGCGCCTGCCTCTGGGAAATCCCATGAGTCTCTCACCCTTAATTTACGATAGGAGCCGGTCCAATCTGCAACATCATCAGGCAGTGTAATCTTGAGCATAAATTCACCTGGCTGCAATACATTTCTGGTCATTCCATCTAATTTGTAAAATTCTACCAGAGGCATGACTCTTGTACCATCCGGGCCAATCAAATGAACGCTTGCGTCTAAAACCATTAGCGTTGGTGCTATATCTCCTTGGTAAGTAGCCACACAAAGTTCATTTTGATTTGGAATAACTCTGCAATCTGCACCTGTTCCACAATCGCATTTATGGCACCAGTCAATACTACTCCTCCATTCTTCTGTTTGGTTAAACCAAAAACAACGCGTATCCAAACAAAGATTGCCTCCAAGAGTTGCATTTCTTCGTATCAAAGAAGATGCAACTTTACTAGCAGCATCTGAAACAATAGGATGTACATCCTCTGATTCAGCGATATCATGTAATCTAGCCATACAGCCGATTTCTGTCATTGAAATTTCTGAAAGGCCATCAATGCCTGCTAGAGAAATAACGTGAGGTTTGGAATTAATGTGCCACTTATAGTTAGGAATAAGGTCGGTACCACCAGCAATCCAATCAAATTCATCACCTGCTAACATGAGTTCTTTAGCGATTGTACATGCCTCTGACACCGATTTCGGCTGATGAAGTTCAAATGGCGGCATTAGCATTATTTCCCACCCTCCATGTGCCTCTGCTCTTTTTTAGTCCACGCAGTACCTGCTAATCCGAGGTTATCTAATTGACTGGAATCGGGTTTTACGGAAATCTTCCAAGTCTCGTCCTGTTCTTCGGGTGGTAATGTTGGATCTAATCCAAATAAAACACCATTTAGATACGGTCCCTCATCCTCCCTTCTCTGTCGACGTGAGTCTCTTATTTTATGCTCTGCAGACCTTTTAATCAATTTCTTTTGAAGTTCGGAGAAATCCAATCTAGGGACAGGTAAATCTCTCGCATCATCTATCTTTTCCCTCTTCATCTTCTTGGAAATAGCAGCCCAAACCTTGTCGGGTGTTAACGGAAGGTCGTTTACTCGAACCCCTATTGCATCATACACCGCATTAACCACCGCCGGTAAGATTGGAAGAAGAGGACCTTCGCCTGCTTCTTTCGCACCAAATGGGCCCTCAGGGTCACATGATTCGATTATTATTGGAGTTACATTAGGCATCTCATGGACACTTGGTATTTTGTATTCCAAAAAGTTTGGATTTTGTAAATGACCCGTTCTACCATAGACCATTTGTTCAGACAGGACTTGTCCTAAGCCCATGTGACAGGAACCGATAATCTGTCCTTCGACCGCTAACGGATTCAGAGCTTTTCCACAATCATGAGCAGCCCAAACATCGGTGCACTTGATCAATCCTGTATCAACGTCAACCTCGACCTCTGCAACGTAAGCAGAAAAGGAATAGGCAGGTGCTAGGCCTGCCGCTGCGCCTTTGTGCACTCCACCCATAGGCGGAGTTCGATAAGCACCACTTGCAATCAATGCCCCAATATCTTCTTGTGATTTATGCAATGCATCCAGATAAGATACACCGATTGTAGGGTCTTTCTTGAAGTATATCCGCCTGTCATTCAATACCAATTTTTCAGGCGGTAATTCCAACATTTCACCTGCAGCATTCAGAAGTTTTTCACGGATTTCTAAAGCCGCTCCAATAGCAGCATTTGCATTCATGAAAGTCACTCTGGAAGAGTAGGAACCTAAGTCGACTGGACTAGTATCGCTTTCATGGGAACGAACATGGACCATTTCTAATGGAAGAGCCAAGACTTCTGCAACTACCTGAGCGACCGCTGTACTCGAACCTTGACCAATGTCTGCAGCTCCTGTGTGAACTGTCACTCCTCCATCCATATCGATTTGCAAATGAACTGTTGCATGAGGGAAATTATGAGGGTCCCAGTGAATCGGTAAACCCGAACCAGAAATGAAGAAACCACAGCCAATACCAATTCCTTTACCAATTGGTAATTTACGGAATTTTTCATCCCAATTACTTCCTTCTCTAACCCTTTCAAGCGCTTGACGCATCCCATTCGAGGTTATTCTAAATCCAGTTATTGTTTTAGAGTGAGGTGGCAATAAATTTGCTAAACGGAGGTCGATAGGATCTACCTGTAATTTTTCTGCAATGTCATCAAGTCCTACTTCTATTGCACACCTTGTGTTTACTGCTCCATGGCCCCTCATTGCACCACTGGCAGGCTTGTTCGTCCACACTCGGGCTCCAGTATAGTGGAAAGACCCAAGTTCATATGGCGCTGTTGCTAGAACACCATTGTAGTAAGATGTAACGTGTCCAAATGAAGCAAAGCCCCCTCCATCAATCAGTGCATCGATTTCAAAACCAGAAATTTTTGCATCATCATTTGCATTTATTTTCACTTCAATGTGTGAAGGATGTCTTCCACGGTTTACCCAGAATACCTCTTCCCTGTCAAATGTTATTCGAACTGGCCTACCTGCCTTTCTCGCCAAAATTGCAGCGCACATTTCATGAGGGAAAGGGTCGGATTTTCCGCCAAATCCTCCACCCACAAATGTGCGTATGACATTGATTTGGTGCATGGGGACTTCAAGTACGGTGGCTAATGCTCTGTGAGCATAATGAGGTACCTGCTGAGGAGTATACAACTGTAAACGTCCGTTAGAATCCCAATGAGCGACGACTGCGTGAGGCTCTGTGAATCCATGATTGACTCCCATGAATTTCCACTTTCCGTTGTGAAATGCCTTTGTGGTATCTTCGAGGCTCTCTCGGTCCCCGAATTCTTGGAAGACTCTTTTTTGAACATTAGTCGAACCAATATGGTATGGACCCCGCCAATGGATAGGTTCGTCGACATCAAGAAGCCCTTTCTTAGGGTCGTGAATCGCGTCAAGTACCTCGTACTCAACCTCTATGAGCGCTGCTGCTTGACGTGCCGTTTCTTCATCGGTTGCAGCAACACATGCCACCAAATCCCCTACGTGTCTAACCTTCTCAACAGCCATCGCATGCTCGTCCTTTGTTACTGGCAAAACCCCAAATTTGCTTGGAGCATCTACGCCAGTTGATACAGCTATAACTCCAGGTAATTCTTCCGCTTTTGTCGTATCAATACTTTTCACTTTAGCATAGTGATAAGGAGATCTGACTATCCTTCCAATTATTTCGTTTGGTAACCTAATATCGTCACCATACCACGCTTGTCCCGTGACTTTAGCATTCGCATCAACTAGAGGGGTTCTTTTTCCAACCGTAGTTCCAGTACGAAAACTATCATGTGAGTGAGCACCTGCTGGTTGAGGTTCATTACCGCCTTCAAGCTCAGGAATAAATTCTAAATCACGCTCAGCCATTTCGGGCCTAGAACCTCCAGAACCAGGAGGATTAAATCTTAATTTTCCTGCAACTCTCTTGCCATCGACACGAACGTCCTTGTTCATACCAGCCTGCTGAACGTAATCCTTGCTCATGCTGACACCTACATTTCTGGACCATCAGGGTGGGGGTCTGAATGTGCTGCATTGTTCGAGGTAACAGCATCGGCCTCTCCCCTATGAATTGCAGCAGCTGCTTGAATTGATTGTACTATTTGTTGGTACCCAGTGCATCTGCACAAGTTGCCTTCGATAGCGCAGGAAATTTCCTTTTCTGTAGGGTTAGCATTATTGTTTAGAAGTGCTTGTGACGCTACAAGAAAACCCGGAGTGCAGAAACCACATTGTGACCCACCATGTTCTGCAAAACACTGCTGTATTGGCGCTAAGTGTGAGCCATTTGCCAATCCTTCTACGGTTGTTATTTCACAGCCATTGACCTCATGAGCCATGGTTAGACATGAAAGTCGAGGTACTCCATCAATCATTACGGTGCAACAACCACAGGTACCCATATCGCAGCCTCGCTTAACACCAAGGCACCCTGTCTTGTCTCTCAAAACATCCAGTAATATCGAATTTGACTTTGCGATGACTTCATGTTTTTGCCCATTAACTTCGGCAGACCACACTTTAGAAGTCGCTGCTGGAATCATAGAAACATGCTCTTCTCCGACCATCTCTAACGCCAACTAAAGGGGGGGAGTATGAATCACCCTTTCAGCATTGGCACTAAATAATCGTAAAATCTACCCTCAAAATAGAATCTTTTACTCTCTTCGAAGACCGACTGCTGTGAAATCTTCTTTTCCTGCTGCCGGTTCATTCCAATCGTTATCTCCCGGTAAGATTAGGCCGTCACCAATTCGAACTAAATCCGCAGCTAGAAGTTGTTGCTCTTTGCACAAATTCTCCCAATCGAAAGAGGGATTGCGCCACTTAGCCCACAATCGCATCCTTCTCCATGAAGATTTACCTTTAGCATATAATTTAATTTGCAATTTGCCAGATGCAGGCATCCACCATATCATCAAGGGTAAGACCAATAATGTTGGTAAAGCGAATAAGAATTCAATGATCATACTATAATCCGCAAGCCCTGCAATTGGGCTTGAATCGGATAACAGCGCCCAAGTAAATGCTCCTGCGGAAATGAGCCACCAAAATGGATAGACCGCAATTGCTGTGTACAATTTCAATGCGCCGCGGCTAGTTTCTTTCATCTTGCGTCCAAATATTCTGTCAACACTGACTACGAAAAGGAAGGGCGGGAAAGAGCCAACAATTGCACTGAAAGTGACAAAACCTACCATGAAAGACCAAGCGAATAACCAAAGGAAAATAGATTTTGCAAAGCCTGCATTTGTTACTGACTTTGGCCTAGAATCAACATGATGTGGTTTGAGGTCTAATGATGATAATTTCGACATATGTTTCCTTGTTCTTGATTCCAATTGTTGGCACTTTTTTTCATCATTATTTGCAAGCCATTCCCAAGCAGCGCGAACCCTTCGTGCACCAATTACTCCTTGCCCATATGTTGCTAACTTTTCTAACTCAGGGTTTTGTCTTCTTCTCTCCGCACGGATAATTGAACGCGCTTCCCATATCAACTCTCTATCTTTCCAATCATCCCTAGAGAGAGATGCTCTAGAAATTTCACCAGAGATAATTGCGCTCAAATCTTCAACGGTGCCTTCAACTTCAATCGGTCTTTCGACAGTTAAGGCCACTCTTTCACGGAAGGTCCTTCTTCGGCTGTAATGAATGCCCACCGGTATAATCACTGGACGGTTTTGTGATGACAACTCGCAAGCCTTCAAAGCAATTCTTGCAGCATTGTCTTGAATTTCTTTAGACTTGGGTGAAGTATGCGACTCTCCTTCTGGAAAGACGACTACATTCTTTCCTGATGCTACTGAAGATGCTATTTGTTCTAATTCTTCATCATCGTTGATCAATCCATTGAATTTTACTTGTTCGCCAGGTAATAGTCCCTGAGTGAGCATGTTGTCAAATAAACCACCAGGGTGCCAAGAGACGATGATTGCCCCTCTATCAGAAGGTAGGTTTTCTACATCGATTACAGTAATCTCACGAAACCAAGTAGACATCAAAACTCGGCTGAACCAGTTTTGAAGCCCCATATCGGCCCCTGTCAAGTTTTGGTTTTGACTTCTATGCCGATTTCCCCTAGAAACATAGGGTTCAAACACTATTGCTTGGTCGCGCGGAGCGCGGTGAAGATGATGAGCGGTATTAGACGGAGTTTCAGCTTATTCGGCCTGTTGATTCTAGTGGCACCTCTAGTTGTTGCGACTATTCCTGTTTCAGCAGATATCAATGAAGATAACGAGCCTCAAGGATGGTGGACTGAAACCAC
>PAZU01000055.1 GCA_002715725.1 Methanobacteriota archaeon
AAACCAAAATGGGAACTCCTGTTGAAGACATAGGCAAAGGGTTCTATAATGCAAATATGAGCAGGGACTGACCTGCTAAATAAATCACTGAAGTAATTATTATGCCTTTACCAAAGGTCGTAGCACCAACATTTGAACTGAATCTTATATCATCTCAAAAAGCAGTAAAGTATCGCCCATTTCTTGTAAAAGAGGAAAAGGCACTACTTATAGCGATGGAGAATGGTAATGATAAGGACATCACCGCAACAATCAAAAATGTATTGAAGGGTTGTATGATGTCAAGAGTGAAGATAGATGATCTACCTTCATTCGATCTTGAATATCTTTTTCTAAATGTGAGAGGTAAATCAGTTGGAGAGACTGTTGACCTCATAGTAACATGTCAAGATGACGGAGAAACAACGGTACCACTTACCATAGGTTTATCTGACATCAAGTTACACATACCTGATGGACATAGTGATACCGTAGACATTGGAGGTGGTATTTCAATAAAGATGAAATATCCATCAATGCAGCAATTTCTAGAGAATAACTTCATTTCTCCTCCAGACGAGACAAATCAAGACAGAATTGATAAGGCATTTGAATCTGTTGCAGGTTGTATTGATCAGGTATTCACCGAAGAAGAGGCATGGTCAGCAAGTGATTGTACTAAGAAAGAATTGGTTGCTTTTATTGAGTCACTAAATTCTCAACAGTTTGGTAAAATAGAAAACTTTTTTACCACAATGCCTAGATTGCAGTATAAATCTACAGTCAAAAACCCAAAGACAGATGTAGAGTCTGAAGTTCTAGTTGAGGGTTTATCAAATTTTTTCGCATAATGCTTTATCATACGAGTCTTGACTCTTATTATGAGTCAAATTTCTCCTTGATGCAGCATCATGACTGGAATTTAAGTGATATAGAAGATATGATTCCTTTTGAACGTGAAATCTACATAACACTTCTTTCTAATTACATAGAGAAAAAAAATTTAGAGGCACAACAGGCAAAGAATGCAAACTCCTTCTAACTATCAATCTAAATCAAGTATGGTGGACTCGCCTATTGCAAGGTTGAGTAGTAATAGGGCGTTAGTAAATTTTGAGAAAGTAAATACAAATATGATTCAACTTAGAACACAGTTGAAAACAGATACGTTAGATAAGCAAAAGTTTGAAGAGAAGAGAGCAAAATTATTTAAGAAGGAAGAAGAATCACTAACAGGTCTGAGAGCAGCAACATTCAATCTAAGAACAATTATAGGTTCTATTTCTGGTGCATCTGCACTTAGAAGTTTCTCGAAAGGAAATATTGGTGAAGGACTACAGGAAACAGGTGTGGCGATTGCATCATTTTTGCCTGAGATTATAGGTATTACATCAAATATTATAGTAGGTGGTCTTGCTACTAAGGGTTTGATTGGTGGTGGTAAGGGATTGGCAGCAAGTGCTCCTAAAGGTAAAGCAGGTCTAATGGCACTACCTTTACTAGCATTGGCACCATTATTGATGGGTGCAGGTAGAAATAATCAAGGTAATTCACCCACTTCTGAATTTAGAAGAGAACAAGAATTAAGGAAAACGAGAAAGAATATTATTAATTCTGGTGATACTGAGAGATTTGGTAAACAACTTGATAGATTTGAACAAATATTGGATGGTATGGGAGGAACTAGAAAAACATCAGAAAATGTAAACAAATCATTGCTAGGCTTTGATATGACTGATGATAAAAATGAAGATGATGATAGAGATGAAGAGGGAAGAGATAAAGATGGTAAAAAGAATATAGGAAATCAAATTGTAGATTTCTTATCATTGCTTGATCCATTCAAGGGAATGTCTAGTTCTTTTAAGTCTGATGAAGAGAATTTGCAAGATTCTAAAGATACTTTTGCTATATTTGGTACTATGTTTGATGGTGTGATGAACTTATTCAGACCCCAAGAAGCAAAAGCGGGGACACTTGATGAATTTCTCAAGGATGGTGGTGTTTTGCCTAGTAATAATGACGAAACAAATGAAAATCTCATAAAATCTAGAAATAATTTAATGAATATATCTGATTCATTTAGGATAAGTCAAGAAGGAGATTTTGATTTCTCTTCAATTTTAGGTTCAACAAAGGGAAAGGAAATGGAAGATATTATGACTAACTTTTTAGGAGTTGTAAAAACACAGTTTGTACCATCGTCAGATGACGATAAATTATTATCTATTGCTAATAGTTTCGGAAGTAAGTCAATAAATTATAAACCTATAACAAAAATTGAATTCGATACTGATTCTTTAGGAGATATATTTTTTCCGATGCCATCAGGTGATAGTGAAATACCATCCTTTGTTGATCAGGGTGAAATAGCAGAGTCTGATGCAGGTGTAGGGGATCCTTTCGTAGAGGTGGATTTCAAAGGTAGTATTGATAAATTTATGAATAGATTAGTTCTGAATATTAATAGATAATGATAAATGTAAGAAAGTTAGTAAAGATTTCAAGGATAGCAGATACATCATCTGGTGGACTTGCCATGATGTTTAAGAGAAATACTCTTACAAACACAGTATCAAGAACCAAATTATATAAAGAAGAGGAAAAACTACAAAAACTAAGAGAAGATACATTTTCTGCTCTCTCTAAAACATTAGGAGAGAAAGGAAAGAAAGGCGGTCTTACAACATTATTGGGTGTACTTGGAATAGGAGGAACAGGTAGAGTAGTAAGAAGATTTGGTGGTGGAGGTGGTGGACTCCGTGGTGGAAGTGGTGCACCTAAACTACCTAGAGGACCTCTTGCAAAAAGTCTATCAAAGTTTGGTAGGATTGGACCTCTAGCACTAGCATCAACAGGTTTAGATTTCTTTTCTAGGAAACAATCAGGTCAAAGTAATCTACAGGCAGGTGGTGGTGCACTTGCAGGTCTTGGTGGATTTGCAGGTGGAGCAAAACTTGGTGCAATGTTAGGTACAGCAATAATGCCTGGTCCTGGAACTGCTGTAGGTGGATTGTTGGGTGGTGCAGTAGGTGGATTGATGGGTGGTAATATATTTGATAGATTATATGGTCAAAATACATTAGGAGCAGGTGCTGATCTTAGAAGAATTCAAGAGTTAGAAAGAACAAGACAAGGAAAAACATTATTTGGTGAAAATTTAGACAAATTTGACGTTGTATTAGATAAGTTTGAAGCTACTTCTACCAAATCAAAATTTGACCCAGCTTTTGAAGAGGTCGTTGGGTCTATATCTGCTATGCTTTTTGGTATATCTCCTAAAAAGAAAGTTTCAACTCAAACTCCAGCTTTCATGAGACTGATTGATACATTATTCAATGCTGCGGTTGTTGTAGTTCCACAAGCTAAACCTCTACAACTTACTTGGAAACAAGTTGCAAGAAACCTTATAGTAAGTAAAAAATCTAGAAAAGCATCTGGATTTTTAAAATTCAGTCAAGATGCATCTAAAATCAAACCTCAGACATTACTTGAGAGAATGGCAAACAGTCCTTTCATGACTAAAAGAGGTACCATAATACCTGGTCAAAAAGGTGCACCAGGTATTAGTAAAAAAGGTATAACAGTAAGACAAAATTCCTTATTCAAGAAAAATTTTGATAAAATGTTCAAGAAAAATCCCGAATTTCAATTCATGGATTTCTTGAAGTCATCAAAATTGCATTCCCCAGACAAACTAAGAATAGATCTCAATAAAGTTTATAAAAGTAATTATAATAATATAATGGAATCATATAATAAAATAAAAAATCCAACTAGATTGGATGAGGTAAGGATGTTAGAGAAAGTAGATAAATTGAGAAAAGTATATGAAACTAAAATTCTAGAAATCACAAGATATGGTGATGAGGTAAGAGCATTATTCAACGAATTGAAAGGAAATCAGGTTCTCAATAAGATTAAACCATCTGCTGAAGGTTCAGAAGTGATGACAGGTGGTATAATGAAGCAATTCAGAGTAATAAAGAAGAAATACTCAAACATAAACCAAAGTGCCACCATATCTAATGAAAAAGGTGGTATAATGTCAGGACCTGAGACAGGTTATCTTGCTGTATTGCATGGTAGAGAAAGAATTATACCAGAGGAGAACCGTTACACTAGGTCAAGGGGTCAATCACAAGGTATGAAGCAAAACATATTCATATTCCAAGATAGTAATAATAATACTCAACCACAACAATCCATACAAACACCAAAAGCACAGATGGTACCTATAATTGTAGAAGCAAATCCTTTTGATGTTGCCACTAAATACAGTGAACTAATTGCGAAGGTGACGGTATGAGTAAATTCCAAATTGGTTCTAAAATTTTAGGTTTTGAGATATTTCCCCCAGATGGAGAAGGAACACCGTTAGATTTTTCATTACAGACTAATGGTATTAATTTTTACGAGGATGTTACAGATACATCAGTTCATTTGGAAGTTGGTATTATAGATGTTTTTGGAAGATATAATAAATTGCCTGTGAGAAGTGGTAATAAAGTAGTGATTGAAATAGAGTCTAATGGGGAAACTATAAAACAGGAAATGAAAATAAGTAATATCACTGCTTACGTAGCAACAGCAAAACGTGAGATGTATAACATTATATGTGAACCACAATCTGCCTTTGATAATCATACCACTAGGATTACTAAAAAATATACTGGAAATATATCAGATAATATAGTGTCAATAGTAAATGATATGGGTGGAGAAATGATAGTATCTGATTCTTCATCAAATACTTTAGCATTTTGTGGAGGGTATCGTAGACCTTTGCTTGCATGCACATGGTTAGCAAAGAAATGTATCAATGGAGATATGAGCGAAACAAAGGGTTCTGCGGGTTTTTTATTTTTTCAAACACAAGATGGATTCAATTTACTTGACATTGACAAAACATTTGATGCAGCAGATAAAGATAATGTAATAAACTATGAATATCAAATTGGTAAAAATACTCTTGATGTAAGTAATTACTATACACTCTCTGCTCAACCCACATTATCAGTAAATCATAATCTATTACAACAATTATCAGTGGGTCATTTCAAAACTGCTAATTGGCATTATAATATAATCACAAGAAAAGCAACTTTTGTAGAATATAGTTACAGGGATAGTCAGGGTCAGATGAAAAGTTCTGCTGATGAAAATATAATACCAGATGGTATTGATAATAATTATTCTAGACTTTTATTACAAATAACTGATAATGGTGCGATGGCACCTTCAGGGGATTCAAAAACAAAAAATGAAGAATCCTACTTTAGACAGGCACAATCAACTTCAAGATATGCTTCTCTTTTTTCACAGATAACAAAAGTAGTGGTTCCCACAAATTTGAATCTAAGAGCAGGTATGATAATATTTCTCAAATTACCCGAAATAAATAGTACGTATACAACTGGTCCTCAATCAGGTCTTTATATGATTTCTAAATTATGCCATCAATTTGGTGGTGATAAAGACTATACTGGACTAGAATTGGTTAGAGATTCCTATCAGGAGCTATCATGAAAACTATCGAAGATCACATTGCAAAGGATAAGGAGATCCTAAAAGATCCTACAATATCCGAACCAACACGTCATCACATTGAAGATGAACTCCATGATCTTATAGATTATGAAGAACATCATCATGACGAGATTGAAGCTGGAGATCATCACGATCCTAATACAATAGAATTATGGTGTGATCAGCATCCAGACGAACCTGAGTGTTTAATTTATGACGACTAATGCTTGAACAAAAATTATCTAAAATTGATTTTGCTGGAAAGGATGGATTTAATTGGTTCATCGCACAGGTAACAACGGATAAAGCTTGGCGTAAATTTGATGAAACCGATGGATACAGGGCAAAGGTAAGAATTTTAGGAGTTCATCCTCCCGAAATGAAAGATAAAGACTTGCCATGGGCACAATTCCTAACCCCTGCAAACTGGGGGTCTGGGAATAATTATGGTGGACAGTCTTTTGCTTTGCAAGGAGGAGAGACCGTAATGGGTTTCTTCTTGGATGGTGATGAAGGGCAACAACCTGTGATATTTGGTTCAATGCCACAGAGTACTTTTGTTGCATCTCCAATAAAATGGGAACTGGCAACAAGTAATGAATCCTCAAAGTATCAACCTATATCATTCAGACAGGCATATGAGTATGGTGCTCACATAAAACTTACAGGTGATGGAAAACCACATAGCCTGGGTGGTTTCCTAAATGCAAATAATCAAATTTTTGATGAAAGTGGTTCAAGGCAAGAGACTCATATTAAAAAAGTAAACAATGAAAAAATAGTAGTAAAGAAAGCACAGAAGTGTACTAAACCTGCACAGGTTTTTAGTGATGCTATTAAGGAAATGAAAGGGATAATGGAGTTTGTTGAAAGATTGGAACCAACTCCATTTGGTTATATTGATAAAATATTCAATATTCCTATTCCAACAGAGGATTTTGATAAAGTCCTTGAAAAAGTATCAAGTAAAATAGGTGGTGCTTTGTCAGTCAATCTTAGATTGGCAAAAGCGGAGATGATGGTAAAAATCGACGATGCTGTTGATGGCATGTTGAAATTTACTGAACCTGATTTTTTGTTGAAAAAACTCAAGATAGATAAATCAAAAAACGAATTATCATGTTTATTTGAAAATATATTGGGTGGTCTTAGCAATATGATCAAAGGTTTATTGAAAAATGTTTTAGGTAAATTAGTAAGTCTCCCACTCTGTGCTGCTGAAAACTTATTGGGCGGTCTATTATCTAATATAACAGATAAAATATCCTCTGCAATCGGACCTGCTCTCAATGCTATTACTGGTGTGTTGAACACACTATCAAATCCACTTGGTGCTCTATTAGGTGGCATGCCTAGTTTACCAGATTTTTCTTCAATGATGAAGAAAGCAATGGGTTTTGCTCAAGTAGGACTCAAGTTGTTTTCTTGTGAAGGTCAGGAGTGTGAGGAAGATCCAACTGATTGGGATCTTAATGTAGGACCTGATGGTCTTGCAAAACCTAACACAGGTAGACTTGGTAAAATAGCAGATAGAATGAATTTGATACCAAAAATAGAGGGTCTAGGAGAATCTATATTTCCTGGTCTTAAAAATGTCAAGACTCCTTTTGCAGGTATTTCTTCTTCGATTGATGGATTTGGTACTCGTGCTGAAAAGAGATTAGCAGAACTTGAAGAAACCAACCCAGAAGCAATGGAACTTCTTGATGAAGTTGGTGGATGTGATGGTGATGACGGACCTTTTGCTAAAAAATGTGGACCTCCTAAAGTCGTATTTTTCGGGGGAGAAGGTATTGGTGGTGCTGGAAAAGCAGTTATAAATGAAATAGGAGAGATTATTGGTGTCTCTATGATTGATATGGGATTCAATTTCACATCTCCACCAGATGTAGCTTTTGTTGATGAATGTGAAAATGGTCAAGGTGCTTCAGGTAAGGCAATAATTGAAGATGGTAAGATAGTCAAGGTTGTAATGCAAGAATCTGGAACTGGTTACTTGGGTGGTGGTATGTCTGATAGTGA
The DNA here is from genome assembly GCA_002715725.1 of Methanobacteriota archaeon. Classification (GTDB taxonomy): domain Archaea; phylum Thermoplasmatota; class Poseidoniia; order Poseidoniales; family Poseidoniaceae; genus MGIIa-K1. The sequence goes on from PAZU01000055.1 coordinate 7,531, forward strand.
TGGAGAACAAGTCATTGCAGTTCTTGATGGAATTGATGTTATAGGAACTGGTGTGGGATACGAAGAAGGTGATACTATAACTACTTCTGATGGACAAGTTTTAGAACCTATCATACAAGGAGGACGTATTATTGGTGCTAATCCTATTGATGTGAGAGATGTTACTGAACTTCCTGATCTTACTATAAACAGTGATACTGGTTTTGGTGCTATGGTCAGACCAATATTGAATATTATGAAGGTTGAAGATTATGAAAAACCAATATTACCTACTACAAAGGTAATTCAAGTTATCGATTGTGTTTCCTCTTACTAATGACTAAACCATCTGATTGCCCACCAATTATTTTTACTAATCCTGAAGATGGTTTTCTTCGTATTGGTAAAGAAAAAGAAGCACAAAAAAGAGACAGTCAGGTGCAATTAGCATCTGGATCTGCATGTAGTTTGCGTTTGTTTAAAGATGGTGGATGGGAACTCAAGTCTCAAACTAATAGTAAAGGTAGTAATATAATACAAAAAGGAACAGGACCTCTCAACATTAAATCAGAGGGTGATCTCAATATTGATGTGGATGGTACTTTTAATCTAAAAGCAAAGGATATTGTTATGGAAACAACCGATGCTGATGTAGGTGATATAGTGTTAAATCCAAAGCATGACTTTAGGTTAGATGCTAAGAATTATGTTATACTGATGGGTAAAGATGTTACATTAGATGCACATAATAAACTAATTCTTTTCTCAGAGGACATGTCCTATCTTGTTGGTAGATACGTGCGAATACATGAACCAACATCACAACTCATACCACCTACCTTTGGTGCCCACATCGATTCCCTTACAGATACTCTTAAGAACTAATGGCTGGATTACGTGACTTAGACTCAGGTAAAATTTACATAGGACCTGAAGAACCAAAAAAACTTGACAAATCAGTAGAGACAAAGAATGGAGACAAACCTTTCGATGGTACTCTTGCTGTCACAGGTCCTATATTTTTAGGTGCACATAGCGAAATAGCATTTGGTGTTGTCAATATGGGCACAGCATTGGGTGACTTCAAACCTGAGATGAAAGGTAGAGCACTTGATATTGAAGGTGATGTAAGTATAGTAGGTGATGGTGGAGGTTTTCAAAAAGAAAATGCTTTGGTTATTGATGGTGATTTATTTGTTACAGGTAAGATAGATGGAGATAATAAAGGCAGACTCGCTTCTAGATTTGGAACTGCTGATGCACTTGGTAAGTCTTTTGATATAAAACACCCTACTAAAGAAGGATATAGACTGAGATATGCATGTATCGAAGGTCCAGAGGTAGCAATATATCATAGAGGTAGATTGAAAGATTCTAATACGATTGAATTACCAGATTACTGGAAGAATATGGTGTATGAAGATAGTATTACAGTGCAGATTACACCTATTGGAAAACAAGATGATATATATGTCAAGTCATTCAATAGTGAGAAAATTATATTAGAATCTGATTCAGATATTGATTGTTTCTACCATGTATATGGTGAGAGAAATGATATAAACCCACTAATAGTAGAGTATGAAGGTGAGACATGGGAAGATTATCCTGATCCAAACATCAGATTAGATCCATCTGACAAAGATAGAAATATTAAGGATCCTAACTACGATACTGGACAAAATACGAAAACCGTATTATAATAAAAGAAAAAAATCATGGAAACTTGTGGAAAAGTGAAGATCGATGGTATCATTGAACTACCAGATTACATGGTAGGTAAGATTGACCCCGAAAGTATTTGTGTGCAACTCACTCCTATTGGTGTATCTCAAGAGTTATTTGTTGAATCAATACCATATGGAGCAAAAGTTGTAATTAGAAATAGTGCAGGTGGTCCTATAAATGCATACTATCACATTCATGCAAATTCCTTAGAGGATGATGATCATGCTCATTATCGCACAACTGATATTTGACTTTGTGGCAGGGTGTGCTATCATAGATGCAGTTACCTTTTTCACATGGAATCCTTTCCTAAATTTCAAGACGAGTACGTTGACAGAGTAGAAATATCTTTGACAAAAAGATTATTCAAGATATTTGGGTCTGATGGTCACGTACAGGAACTATTATGTGACACAAGTGATCAGTTTATGAAAGTATTAGAGGTTTCTAAGATGGCGGAGGAGATAGATAGTGAAATAAAAGTTGTATATGTCTAAAGGTAGATTCCCATTTTCTGATGTGAGATTCCACAGCATTCCTGTTATTGGTCAGTTTTATACTAAAAAAGAGGTAGACAAACTGATAAAGGATGCTGTTGATGAAGCAAGGCGGATAGATGAGGAATCTATGGCAAAACATAATCGTGATGCAACTGTTATTAGTATGATATTAGGGTTTACAACATTAGCGTTATTTGTAGATGGTTTACTTAGGTTATTAGGTATTACACCACCGTTTATGGATATAGACATCAATATAATAGATAATATAGTAGAAAAGGTTGAATCTGACATAGTGCCATTGATACAAAGAGTACCTCGAATCTGAGTAGTATAAATAAGTTTACGGAACGGTGTAACAAGGGATAGTAATGCCTCTAAGTAGACTTGAGAATTTTTTAAAAAATGTACAGGGTAACGTATTATACGTAAATCCAGAAGAACTCGATGCGACAGATGACGTTAGCAATAGGGGTAATTCGAGAACTCGTCCTTTTAGGACGATTCAGAGAGCACTGATTGAGTCAGCGAGATTTTCATATCAGCCAGGTCAAGATAACGATAGATTTGATAAAACAACAATACATGTATCTACAGGTACACACTATATTGATAATAGACCAGGATATCTAATTGATACGAGTGGTAATATAACAGATATTAATGGTACATCTAAGACTATATCTGAGTTTTCTATAGGTACAAACTTTGATATTCAGGATCCATCAAACGTATTACACATATTCAACTCTGTAGAGGGTGGAGTTATATTACCAAGAGGTACATCTATCATAGGTGCTGACCTAAGAAAAACAAAGATAAGACCTAAGTTTATACCACAACCTAATAATAACGCTATTGCAAACAGTGCAATTTTTAGGGTAACTGGTGGTTGCTTCTTCTTTGGATTTACATTCTTTGATGGTGATCCAGCAGACAGAGTATTCAGAGACTATACACAAAATACATATAATCCAAACTATTCACACCATAAACTTACTTGTTTTGAGTATGCTGATGGCGTAAACCTTCAGGGAGCATCAGGTAATACTGACTTAGACATGTATTATGCTAAGTTGACCCGTGCTTATGGTACTAACTCAGGACGTAGTTTACCACCATATCCAGCAACAAAAGATTTCCAAAAAATCGCTGAAGAGAGTAAGATTGTAGGACCTGTGTCACAAATAGGTGCTATAGAGATAGAAGATATATTTTCAGGATCTAATTCTACAGATACAAATGCTACGAAGATTGTTACTGTTATAACCAAGACAGATCATAGTTTAGCAAAAGGCACTGCAGTTCTTATCAGTGATGTAAACGCAAGCGGAAATAATGGTGATGAGTATGATGGAACTCATGTGGTAGCACAGGTTATCAATGATACCACATTTACATATTCATTATCAGTAACACCTGCAACAACTGCATTACCAAACCTAACAGGTATCAACCCAACTGTAGTACCTGAGAGTGATACTGTATCATCTGCTTCACCTTACATATTCAACTGTACCACCAGATCAGTATTTGGTATGAATGGATTGCATGCTGATGGTAATAAGGCAACTGGATTCAAATCTATGCTTGCTGCACAGTTTACAGGTATTGGTCTTCAGAAAGATGATAATGCTTTTGTAAAATATAATACTACATCAGGTGTATATGAGGATCAATCAACACTAGGATCTACAACAACTCTGCACGTTGATAGTCTTGCTAGATTCAAACCAGACTATGAAAACTTCCATATCAAAGGATCTAATAAAGCTGGTTTACAACTTGTATCTGTTTTTGCGATAGGATATGCAAAACATTTTGTTACAGAAACTGGTGCTGACTTCTCACTTACTAACTCTAACTCAAACTTTGGTGCATTAGCACTCGAAGCAAAAGGTTTCAGGGATGAAGCATTTACAAAGGATGATAAAGGATATATTACCGCTATCGTACCACCACAGAAAAACGTGGCAAAAGAGGGAACATTCAACTATCTCTCAATAGCGACAGGTCTTACCACTACAACTGCAGGTGATACAAAATTATTCTTGAGTGGTTATACAAGTAAGGGAAACTTACCACCTGATAAAGCAACTAAGTATCAAGTTGGAAACAAAAAAGGTGAGGTTTTAACATGTCTAATCAATAATGTTGCGGAAACTGCAAACGTATTGATGCCTACACCACAGATTCCTGATTTAGGTGCATCTGCTGTAAAAGAAGTAAGAGTTGGTCAAAACTCAGGTATCAACAGTATAACAAGTAATATCTTTACTCTTGAGACATTCCACCAATTATTACCTGGTGAATCTGTCAAAGTAATATCTGAAAATGGTTCTCTTCCTGATGGTTTAGAGCACGGTCAAAAGTATTTTGCTGTAACAACTGGTATTGGTACACATCAACTCAAGTTAGCAACAAGTAGAAATGCTGCTATAAATGCAAATGCTTTGACAGGAATCAACAACCTTGGTGGTAAGTTGACTATAGTATCATCTGTTGCTGATAAGAAACCAGGTGATGAAGGACATCCAATACAATATGATGATACTGCAGGTGGATGGTATGTAAATGTAAACACTGGTAATGGATTATCCACATCAATTACAAACAATGCTCTCTTATTAGCACCTGAGACTCCAGTTACTACAGTATCCAGAAAAGCAGATGCAAGAATAGATTTAGAAAAAATATATCGTCTTAGATATTCAATACCAGAGGGATCAACACTTGCAGCAGAACCTATCAATGGTTTTGTAATTCAAGATAGTGCGTCAGTAATAGATGATAGTAAGTTCCAAGATAACGATGCGTCTCTTACCTCAGATACTGATTTTAGAACAGACAATAGTATTATAACTGCTTCGTGGGCAAGTAATGTTGGTATTATAACAACAAAACAACCACATAATTTACTTGTGGGACAGCCCGTTGAAGTCAAGAGAATAAGAAGTGCTAATAACACAAATGGTGTTGATAATACTGGTTTTAACAGATCATATGTTGTTTCATCTGTAGATGATCCTAAAACATTTAGAGTTGGACTCAATACAGATCCAGGTGCAATAACCAAAATAACAACAATCCCATATACTCAGGTTGATAGGACAATTGTTGGAACTGGTAGAACATTCAGTCCATTTTTTACAAGAAAAGATTTCGGACCTGATTATCAAATATTTGCACAGGAGAAGGTGCAGAGATTCCAGAAGTCAACACAAGACGGTATCTATGATATTACAGTCTTAGGATACCTGAACTCTGCTAACGTATCACCATATACTGATACATCAATCAAGTTCGCTCAGAATGTAAATGACTTCAAACCAAATGTAAGTGTTGATAATAATGATGATGATCCAAATGCAGCAGTCAGTTTTGCACTTAGAGATAAAATTGGACAGGTAAAAACCAATGATACTTCTAAGAGTATAACAAAAGAAACTATATTCTCATTCATTGAGAACTCAGGTATAGGTATTGGTGTTACAGGTGCTGTAGTAACAGGTTCTGGAAGTACAAAAAATCTTTCAGTTGATTTAGGAAGACAGCACAACTTCAATGGTGTAGAGAGTCTTACTGGAGTAACAGGTGGATCAAACTATGGTACTAATAGTGGTAGTGCTGAATTCTATTACAGTATAAATCTTGTAGGTGGAACAGGACAAGGTGCGACTGCTGATGTCACAGTATCTGCTGCAGCAACTATCACATCTCTAGAAATCGTAGACGCTGGTAGTGGTTACGCTGTAAATGATGTTCTTAGTGTAAAGGGAGTTCCTTTCATAGCACCAGGCACAGATTGTCAGGTTACAGTCAGTGGAATTGATAATAAGATAGGAGATATCATACAAACAGTTGGTATTGGATCCACTGCATTTAATGGTATCAATAAGATTACTGCTGTAGATGAGCAAAAGAGATTCACATTCTTAGGTCAGTCTATTGGTGACTGGTCTACACCTGGTGGTTTTGCATATCACGTTGGTGTGTCTACACAAGTTACAAACATTATTCATGATACTATAAGTGGAATAGCAACTGTCACATTACACCAAGATATTGGTCTAAGGCGTGGTGATATGATTGTTATCGCTGGAGCTAACAATGAATATAATGGAACACACCTAGTTGAAGATAGAATCGGTTATGGTTCATCATTATCTGTAAACATTGGTGCATCTTCTTCCCCTGCTTTTAGTGGTGCCAGTGCATATGGACATGACGCAGGTATCTCGATGAGAGGATTCAATCAGAATGTTCCCATCTATGGTGGTCAAACAACTGTAATTGACTCTGCTATGTCTGCCACTTCAACCACGATTGGTTTGCAGAAGAAGGCAATGTTCAGGCGTGGTGATTATATAATGATAGATGAAGAGATTCTAAGAATTGCAAATAAAAATTGCACAGAAGTTATAAGAGGACTATTTGGTACACAAGCAGTAGCACATGTAAGATTCAACGCTGTAAGAAAGATAAGAATTATACCTGTAGAAAATAGAAGAAACTCTACTATACGTGCTTCAGGGCATACATTTGAATACCTTGGATTTGGACCAGGTAACTACTCAACATCATTACCACAAACACAAGATAGAGTTTTAAGTGAAGATGATCAGATCTTTGCTCAGTCTATCAACGTAAATGGTGGTGCTGTTGTTTACACAGGTTTGAATGATAAAGGTGAGTTCTTTATTGGACGTAAGAAAGTTGATGCTATTACTGGTGAAGAGACATCAACTATAACCCAAATTGACCAAACTGCAGCATCAAATAGACTTCCTCTTACTGCAAGTTTCAGTGATATAGATGTAACAAATAGTTTGACAAGTGGTGGTGATACAGAAGTTATTGATCTTAGACTAAAAGGTAATAGATCTGGTGATCAGGCACAGTCAGTATATCTTGGAATTAGTGGAAGCACTCCTACCAGCAGTACAGATAATATCTTATTTGCTACATCTTACGATAAAGGTGGTTATCTTGGATGGGTCAGAACAACTGATGCAAGTAATCCTTGGCAACGTTTCGGACCTATATCATATGATGCAAACTCAGAGCATTATGCTTTTGATAAGTTAGCTGTTGGAAAAACAAATGCAGAGAATGATAAGGTAGTTGATGTAACTGGTAATGTTGCTATTACTGGTAACATAACCATATCAGGTGTTACTACATGTACTCTTGCAGCAAGCAGTGCAAAGGT
>PAZU01000056.1 GCA_002715725.1 Methanobacteriota archaeon
TTATCATAAGCATCCGATGCATCAAAGTCGTCGGGGTTGACGTATATAATACGACCAGTCCTCGACGTTATGATATTTTTAAGACGTGTTAGTGCCATCTAATGAAACCCTTATTCAGTTATTTATTTGTGGTCTAACCACCTGATTGTATCTTGGTCATGTTGACTACTGTATAGTCATCACTTGTTGTTTCAAATCCATTAAGGACGTAACTAATATCACCTGCTGAAGAATAAACAAGTAGATTCTGACCAGGACCCACTATGATTGAACTATTCTTATCTGTAATGTTGGCAGCAACTGCCTTACCATAGAAGAAGTAATCTTCTGTTGAATAAACTTCTGTCTGATCTGTGTGAATTGCTGTGCTGATTGTATTAACATCAAATGTCAATGCAGCACCACCACCTCCTCCTAACTGGGAGTCATTAACTGTAAGAGTATCGGATCCAGCATGACCATATCCACCATTTAATAGTGTGATAGTCGCTGCACCTGATCCATCTACCACAATAGTGACCTTGGTAGTTGCTATATCTCCAGATCCACCTGTTGAATTAGGTGAAATGTTTGTGTATGTACCAGCACTACGAGATGCGTCAGCACCACCAATATTATTAATGGTGAGTGCCTTACCAGTCCTTGCTGTTGTAAGGTGACGTACTCCATTATTTAATGTAGGTGTATCATAGAATGCATCATTAGCAGCAAATGCTTCTGATCCTTCTCCAATAGTTACCTTCAAATGACATGATGCTGGATACCAATCTTGGACATATCCAAAAGGTCCAACTGTAATACCACTCTGCTGAATAGTCTGAGTAGTAGCAGATATAGTAAATGTATCCGCAGCAGCAAGTACTTCACCCTTCACGTCATAGATGTATATCTCATTATATGATGGGTTGTCGTTAACATTTGCAACGAAACCAATACCAGTTGTAGATCCAGCAGGGGATCCATCTGCGTATACGTTTAAGTTTGCCTGTGTATCAGAAGTAATATCAATACTTGTGTATGCTCCACTTGAACCAGCAGTACCTACCTTGCTGACTCCAGCAGTATATTCAGTACCTGATCCATTTGTACCTTCAGGATCATCTCCAGAGAATTTCAATGGATAGTTAGTACAAGTAGAATCTTCTAGGTTATACTTGTATGTCCTATTCAAGTCATATGTGTTAATAGTCTGAATGATATGATCTGTTGCTCCAACACTAGTAGTTGATAAAACATACTTTGTATCGATAGTTGCACCCTGTGCAGTGTTAAAGTTTAAAGCAACAGTGGCATTAGATTGAGATCCAGTTACAGTCTCACCCTCACTAAAATAGTTTAAGAGATAAATTCCGTTATCTGTTAGAAGAGTTACGTTAACACCATCGTTGTGATCAACGTCAGTTGTACCATAACGTCCTCTTACAACACTAAGGTCGTTACCATTAACTTCACTGATCTGCATCAATTCGTTATCAACGATGACGATAGATCCAGAAGTAAATCCAGTAGAGTTAGCAACAGTTAATACATTATCACCAGCAACATAAGTTGCACCCTCAGCGATAGTTGATACAGTAGCAGAAGCAGACCAAGCATTAATCTGACTACCAGCAGGAATGGCAGCAGCAGTAGATCCTAGTTGTCCTCTTGATAACTGTAAAACATTAGTCGTTGTATTAATACCAGAAGAGTTGATACTCATTACTTCACCATCTTGCAATGTTGCAAGGTTTGTACCAACACCTGTAAGATACATACCATCTGCAAGACCTGTTGTCCTTGAGATGTTTACTGTAGTACCACCAGCAGCAATTTCTGCGTATTCTGTCCATACAGCGATGGTAGCATTCATTCCCCTGAATGTTGCTGTGAAACCTGAAGTTGCTCCAGTTAGTGTCTCACCACCTATTAATGTACCAGCAAGGTTGTCTCCATCAATTGCAGTACCACTGATAGGTAATACTTTTACAAAGTAATCTACGTCATTAGTAGGTTTAAATACATCTAATATGGTAGCAGTAGCACCATTAGTAGTTGTAAATGTAGTACCTGGGATTGCTGCTGAGTCTTGGAATCCAGGTTCCACGTTAATCTTGTATGCTGATATGGGGTTACCCTTAGCAAACTTATATGCGGATGTATTTAATCCATCCAAATGTAGCACTTGTTCGTAGTCACGAAGTGCTGCTCTATATGAAACACCACTACCTGATTGGTTGCAAACATTTAATACTGTGCTTGCACTCTTATCAATGGGTGTCCTATACAGAACCGTATTTGTAGTTGCACCAGGCTTGCTGGCGGCTAATCTTCCTGCTGTCATCTTACCATCCAGACATAAAGTGTGATTGTATTCTTAGTTGTCCTCCAAGGACAGGGGCTGCGAGTGCTCCACCGAATGTAATAGCAACTTCACTAATGTTGTTAGTAGAAAGTAATGTTGCATCGGCATTTGGGAATTGAATAGTAACAGCATTATCGATGTTACTAGTGTCAATCGAGACTATTCCGTTAAGATCGTCTGGATTATTTATCTTCATCAATTCCAACGTTTTATTAGTCAGAGTCTGAGTCTTCTTCTCTGAAACTAACATGTTGGGATCAGATCCATTATTTAACGGAGCTGTTACCTCGTTATCTGGGAAACTAAAGACGTATGTCTGGTTATCCTCTATATTAGATAGATCGAATTGGATCTTTCTACCTTCTCCATCTGTAACGTCAGTGTCACAGAATACTGCACCTTTAAAGACTTTATTAGATACAGTCTGAGCTGATGCCTCACCAACTACCTTAATGTTAAGATCGGGCCAAATAACAGTACGATCCTGAGATAATTGTGAAGAATCAAATATTACATACTTGGTAGGGTTATTCTCATCATTTGAAGGTGTGTTTGAGAATGTTGGGTTAACCAAGTTTTTATTGAAGACATTCTGCTCAGTAATGTCATCAAGTAGCGTAGATTGTGTATTAGCAGCACCAAAGTCAGGTAGTTTGTATGTGTGAGAACCTGGTGATTCCCATGCATCAGTCTCAAACTTAGCAATCTTTGATGTATCTGTAGATCCAGTAATCTGTAACTCACTGTCCTTAATAAGGATAGTCTTGTTAGTTAGAGTCTGGAATGTGTCATTAGCAACAATAGTAGTACTTGTGTTAGTACCTACATTAGGTAAGTCAAAACGACGTGTACCTGACTGCGTAGATATAGTATCTACGTTGAAATGTGCTCTCTTAGCAGGGTTTTGGTCACCTGAAAGATAGAACTGTGCGTCAGTTTGAATTAAATCACCGTTAACAGTAAGATATCCACTACCTTGTGGAGTGAATTCTATACTAGAAACTGCCGATGCAGTATCAATCGCTCTAATAATTAGAGTGCTTGATCCATCGGTATTTGCTCTTCTACTATTATAGAGTGATGCACTACCAAAAGTAATACCTATTTCATCTACTGCTGACTGGTATATACCGCTATCACGGTCTAAGTCAAAAGCTAGTCCTGGCTGGGTCGCTGTTCCTGCACTAAGACCACGAAACAGTTGGTTTATCTTTGCCTTCCTGTTTGGGATTAGTGGGTCGGAAATAACGATAGGCAGAATAGCTTCACCAGTTACCAATCCATCTGCAATAGTTTCTAACTGGGATATTCGTTTAGTTGCCACGAAATTTCAACACAATTTGCTACAGTTTTATTTATACGACTTACGGGCTACCGTTTTCACTAGGTATAACCTCGTAGGCATTTATATTTGTTAAGTAAATAATGGTATTTGTTGATACCAACATATAAATAGTGGTAGAATTAGGATAAACAAGATGAATTGAAACCTCTTTTGTTATTTTCCCCTATTCGATTGTCCTATGCATAACCTTAGACCGCAAAATCAATTAGCTGAGTGGAAGCACTCTTCAGACCGTTGCTTAAACACATCACAAGATGAATTAATCGATGATTACTTCTCTTGTCTTATTGAGAGTGACACATATGAGCAAGAACGACTCTGTAGAGATTTGCTCTGTTAACTCTGGAGTGTTTTCATCTTTTTCAATCTGCAATAGCGGCTATCGTTATGCGTAGACAAAAACCCCCGAAAGGGGGTTTTTATTGTTCATCTTTAGGTGGAAAACATGCTGGATCAGTATGTGCTATCACAACCCTGACTATTTCTAATTGCTCAGATCTATTAGGATTATTTCTTGCAGAGTCTATAAGTTCAGCAGCATGCTCACAATCAAGTGGTGCACCGATGGCTATTAAACTAAGAAGAATGTGGTACATTATATTACCATATCACTTTCATTATAGTCAGGACCAGTACCTGGTCTTGGTATAAGTGGTAAATAAAATCCACGTGGTTTCTTAGGTTCTTGTAATATTTCTACAGTTTCGTCAAGTAGTCTGTTAAATGATTCGGCCATACGACGAAATCCTTCACCAACGTAAATTTGACCTGCAAAAACTGAGACAGTGCATGCACCCCAAAAGATGTAGTACCATCTACTCTTCACTTGGGCTCTGAGTTTCTCCCTCTTCAGTTTTGACTTTAGTGCCATCTTTATTCATATTATTTACTATTCTATCATAATCCTCAGCACTGTCAACTATGGACCTTTTTAACTCTTCTAGTGACCATTCAGATTGCATCTAAATCTTTACCAGGTTTCCTATTATTTATCTCTGGTATGGGAAATGCTTTAGATCTCGAAATAGTTGCTTGATAATCAGCATCAAATATTTCTAGTCCTTTATCAGTAAGAATGTGGTTATACATTCCTTCAAATATCTTAGGTGGCATGGTAACTATATGTGCACCATTCCAGAATGATCTTGATACTTTATATACGTCACGAATAGATGCTGCAAGTATCTGAGTCTTAACTCCTTGCACTCTATATACTTCGCTTATTGATCTGACAACCTCCAACCCAGCAACGCTATTATCGTCCAACCTCCCAATAAAAGGACTGACGTACGTAGCACCTGCCTTTGAAGCAAGGATAGCCTGAGCTGCATTAAAAATAAGCGTAACATTTACTTTAACTCCATCATCTGATAATACTTTACATGCTTTCAGTCCTTCTGGGGTGCATGGCACCTTAACTGTACACACGTAGGGGAATTCCTTAGAGAGTCTTCTACCCTCTCCTATCATATCCTCCACTACTTCCATACTAATGTCAGGTATACCTGCCATTGCTAACTCACGATAGACATCCTCTGGATCTCTACCACTCTTACGAATAAGAGATGGGTTAGTTGTAACTCCATCAATCAAACCAGTCTCAAAATGTTTGAGAATAGTTGGGACATCAGCAGTATCTAAAAAAATCTTCACTCGGGAACCTCTTCATAATTTTCAATAAAATCTTCTACTGTAAACAGTAGTGGATGACATAATTCAGATATAAGATACTGAGAGTACCTATACATGTCCTCCATTGTGTAACTTTGATTACTAGCAGCTTCCTGCTGTATCTCTTCGATTGCCATTGGTGCTGGCAATTCATCAAAGGTGAAAGGGATACCTTGAACATACCACATGTCAACTACTTTGTCATTCAAATAACAGTAATTCCTAGTAATACGTCCTTTCATTACAGACCCTGTGTCATTTCCCTCAATGCTCCGTCCACAAATGCTCGTGTTCCCACTGGATCAGGGACAAACTCATCAGGGTTTGGTATATTTAGCTCTGGTTTCTCTGGGTCTTGAGCAACAGATGCTACAGGTGATATAATACAGACGATACCATTGACTGTAGTTACCTTTAATGTATTTCCTTTCTCCACTAATCTAAGTGAGAAGGGTACATTCTCTTGAAATTCTTCTTGTGTTAAATTTATGATGTTCATAGGTATGTGATCTGCTCTTCGGGTACCATCTCTCGGAAGTGCTTCAAGGTCTCAGTGAAACCATCCACTCCGTCTGGACTGAATTCCCATGTTACGATCTCATCATAACCTTCATTATCCATAATTTTAACTTCTCGTTTTGCAACGTTCACCCAGATATGCTCTAGATAAGTTTCGTTGTCACCTGTGATTTTTGCCATAGTAAGGGTCTACTTGGATTCAGTATACACTAGTTTAGCAGAACTGGCAAGCCAAAGACCTGACAAGGTCCAGCTGCACAACCGACTGCCATGTAACCATTGTTGACGACGTATGCTCCTAGACCATTGTTACACTGGTTAATAATAGCACCCTGTGGGACAAACTCTGCAATGACACCAGTAGGTGCTGAGATAAACGTCGCATGGAATGCATTGGTACTACCAGCAAGAATGTCTGCCATACTACTAGGCATTTGCTGACCCACTGAGATCCTAACCTGTGTTGGTGGTGCAACACCTGGGAATGGTAAGTCTGTAGTAATATCAACGATACAACCCTTAACCATAGAGAATTGTCCAGTCAAGGAAGTTGCAGTCATATTGAATAGTGCAATAAACTCAAATCTACCTGAGTTTAAGAATGATGATATCCAGTTGGCCTGTTGTATAATTTCACCGTCCGCAACCGATTCAATAGTATTACCTTCTATCTTGACGTTTTGTGAGTTAATCATCAACGATTCAATAGCAGCATAACTTGTCTTCGCTGCTTGTACCTTCAACTCACCACTAACTGCGATGTCTCTGTCACCCTCAAATCTTTCAGAAGATTTCTGCTCAGTTGAATCTTGTAGACCTCCTGATAACTGAGGTCCAAACTGTGTCCTACCCATGTGGTCAGCACCAGGATCGAATGGTATCTCCTCTACTGGATAGAAACCACCTAGATTCTCTTTCTTTAGTACCCTATCCCTTGATTTCTGACCATACATTGCTATGTCTTGTGCCTGTGATACCACATCAGCAGATACTGTACCTTGAGTAACATTAGTATCAACTGCTGCCATAGCAGCACCAGTACCAGTAAGATCTGGTGAACTAGAGGATCCTTCTGCCTCTGACTGTGGACCTTGAGAGTAGTGACCATTCCATGATCCTGCTACCTCTTGGTGCATGTTACCCATGACCTTAACATAGAAGTCACCCTCTACTGTTAAACAATAGTTACCTTTAATATTCTCGCACTTATCCTTAGCAATGATCTTAGTCTCATTGTTAGGTACATTCCAGTGAACATTACCAAACTTATCTTCAAAACTACTAACACCACCAGGTCCAGTTACTACTCTCTTCTCTTTCTTAGGAGTAGCATCATCTATAATTCTAGTACCACTAAGGTGACTGGTAACCTGCATCAGATATGGATTAGTATCCTTAAACATCTGATCAATATAACTACCCATCTCACCTGATGAGGTAGGAGTAGCAGACATATTTAATGACGTTAAATCTGCCCCTGATTCCTTATTAATAAGGTCATCTACATTTGCATAGGGAGTACCTTTAATAGCATCTTCTATGTTGTCACACTCGGTGGATCCTATCAGTGGGAACCACCCTTTGGACTTCGGCCTCTTTATCTTCCTGTTACAACTCTTTTTAAATAGTGCTCCTAGTATTGCCATAAGGATTTGAAGGAGACTACCCCAGTCTAGTGAGGTGAAATCAAATTCAAATATACTCTGCACGGTCTCACCCAGTGCCATTGCCTTACCTAGCATTCCTTTGGCAGTGCTGATAGCAGAGATAACATCACCAGCAACGTCCTTAACACGATTCATTGCTCCAGTGATACCCTCAAGTATACGGTTGCTTACTCCTTTAACAGCAGAGTCAATCTTCTGACCTAATTTAGACGTAGCTATCTTATCTATTGCAAGGCTCGCCATTTGGTTAGCGAAGTTCGCCGTATCACTCAGTGCTCCCTTCACCAGTCCTAACCACATTGGTGTCTTAGCACAGAATAGTGCAAAGATCTGATCCAAGAATGACATTAGTAGGTTAACAACTATCAGTGGTACGAATGAAGATATAATCTTCACTAACATTCCTACAACCTCAGCAATTAACTTTGCCATCACCTCTTTCAAAGGTGCAAGAATACCTGCTATACCACCAGAGAGGAAGTTCATTGTCTTCCCTAGGTGCTCTCTAATCTTATCTCCTGCAATAGTCTTACCACTAATTAAGGATATCAATCCATTCTCAGCTCTACCTAATGCTGCTGACATATTACCTAATTCAGTCAGCATTCTCTTTAAATCTTTCTCAAATCCACCACCAGCAGGTCCAGCAACACCATCACCAATACCCATCATCTCAGTAGGCGGTTTAATACTATTTGTTACAGAGTTACCAGGTGTAACTGCCTCTGCCATATTAATACCACCACCTCTTGCTTCCTCTTGTGCTCCTTCTAAAGATGCAGGTGTATTCTCATTCTTAGGGAATGAGTTACCAGACATTGCATTAACATTAGTAAGGTCAGTCTGTTGTGGTGTATCAGTCTGTAATTCTACAGCAGCAGTAGCATCAGCAATAGTTGTGGCACCATCAGATTTTTCTTGTGCAAATCCTCTGAATGCACCCATAACAACTGGTAGTTGTGCTTCTTCACCATCAAGGAAGAAACCTAATACCCATGCTCCTGGTTGTAATTCTGTTGTGGTACCTGCCGCCTTGGTTTGTGGTTGGTCAGTTGGTAGTAATACTGTTGCCCAAGGTAATATCTCTGGTGGGACTTCTTTTAAATATGCCTGTCCTTCTCTGTTACCAGTATACCAACCAAGGATACGCACCTTAATACGACCCAGCTCAGCAGGATCTCGAATCTCTTCGACTTCTCCTACCCACCAAGTAAATGTATCTCTTCCAAGATAGTCGGTACGTACGCCCATAGTATATTAATTGTTTCTTTTATTTATCAAGTCTTTCAAAGAGAAATTCACCTTCTTCAGGTGGCTTGCCCCATCGAAAGTCTCCAGTCTTTAGATCATAACCAGTATCTATAGCACGATACCTGAGTCCATCGAATCTTATTCTTGAGTCCATCCTTGTATCACCTTGGATGCATTCTCCATCAGTATTACCATTCCACCAAACTCCATCCCAGTTCCAAATGAAAGGACAACTAGGAGTATTGGTGATAAGATTAGTAGTTTTAGTATAGACGATGTTTTCATCCATCTTTGCCCACTGATATTCAATATGATTATATGGATCATCTTCTCCCTTATACTTATACCATGACTTAACATGTAATCTACCGTATTCAGGTTCAGTTATTCTTATATCTATCTGAGGCCACTGTGAGGGATTAGAGAATGCCTGATTTCTATTCCTATAGTGACCTACTACTTCATTAAATAGCATTCGTATTCACTGGATCAATATTTTTCCAAGTATATGGATCTATAATAGCAAATTCATTATTATGTTTACTATTAGATGATGTAACTATTATATCATATGATATAGAATATCGGGGAGTTATACCATGATACCTTTCTACCTCATGCTCTATGTGAGATGGGAATATGAATAGTCTACCCTCCTCAGGTACGTATAGTGTGTCACTATAAGTAAGGTCATTTAATTCTTCTGGATGCACAGGCATATGCCTAGGATTAGGTGAATGGAATTTAAGTTTACCTCCATTCAAAGGATTAGATGACTGAGGATAATATACTACAGATAATACTGAGTTTGGATGTGTATGTCTGAATATATCTCCTCCCTGTTTTATAATCACAGGCCATGCCTTAGATGCGTAGATTGAAATCTTATCTACATCAACATTAAAAGCACTAAGAAATTTCTTACAATGAAAAGAGACCTCAGTGTTTAACCAATGAAATCTCGAATCATTGAACAGTTGATAATTCTGATGAATGTCACCAGAATATCTACCGTCCTTTATGTCTGTTTCATGATGTATACTATCAAAATACTCGATCATTCGATCTTTAGTATGTTGAGTAGGTTTTAAGTCTTCATGATATATTGCGGTTGGAAACCAAAGATCAATCGTCATAAACTAAGCATTCGGGTTCATCTGGATGCTGATCACAAAATAGTTCCAGTGCATTTGGATCATGGTGATCACCAGCATCTATCTCTGCTTTATGGTGGTCAGCATAATCTATAAGGTCGTGCAACTCTTCTTTAAAGTGACGACGAGCAGCAGGATTAGTTAGAGGATCATCAAGAATCTCTTTATCATGCTGTATGTGTTGCTCTATAGTTGTCATAGTTCCTATTGAGAGTGTGTAGTTATTTATGTTATATTCTTCGGTATCGAGTCTCTAATTAGGTATAATTTGGTAGTCATGCCTACTCTTTGGTAGATATGTGTTAGTCCCGCAATAATAAACTTACCACTGAACTTCCTATCCATTAAAACTGTGTCACCTTCCTGTGTAGAAGAAGGGATCTTTATATCAATTACATTACCTGCTGTTAATGCTGTATTACCAGCGACAGTTATATTCAACTTGATTGCCTTGAATAAATTATACCTTGCTGCTGCATATTGTGCAACTGCCATGACATCAACATTAGAGTTTGTTCCGTTATTCACATTTCCAGTACTAGTTTGATGAGTTGCACCAGGTAATGCTCTTATCTTCATCCTAGTAGGTTGTGCCTTCTCTATATCAAAGAATGCTGGCATAACAAATGGTGGTTGTGATTGTCTACCTTTACCATCTATACCATCTACCACCTTATCTGCCTTACCAAATACCATATTAAATGTGAGTACCTTAAGATCACTGATGGTACCACTAGGTACATGTGAAAGTCCAGTCCCTGAAACCACACCACCTTCACTGGTGACAGCATCCACTGACTCTTCTGCATCTGCTTCATCCTTAGCACCAGAGACAGGTGTATAACTATCCTTCTGTACTCCCATTGATATACCTATAGCAGATGTCTTATAAGTACCCATCCTCATGTTAGATAAATGATTTGCTTTATCAGGATATGTTACTGACTCAATAGCATACCTTTGATCTGCTCCTTCCTGAGCACCCTGAACATAAGTGTATGTGTAGACACCATTCCTAGTTGCCTCACCCTTAGCAATACTATCAATAGATCTAAAATTAAATCCATTTCTATTTGACCAGAATAGGAATCCAGACTGTTTATTACTACCACTACTACCAGTAAGTCTAGTTACCTTATCAGATAAGAAGTGAATAGCATCACTGGGTTTCCAACTACATGCTATGAATGTATATTTGGAATGACTCTCAAAATTAAACTTGTTTGCCTTCTTAGTTCCAGCAGTATCAAGATAATTATCACAAATATACTTTGGTACATTGTCAGCATCAATAGACTTCTCTCCAGGTCCAAATGCTTTAAAGATCTTATTACCCTCATCCTTATACATCTCTGGAGATACACAATGTAAGACATATAACTGTCCTCTCTCAGTCTTAGATACACTACCAATCTTATATACTGTTAACTCAGTATCTAAGTAATCCTTTCTAAGAGAAGTACCAGTTAGTATCTTAATAGTAACTTTCTCACCACCCTGTAAATTCTTATTCCAGTCAATAGCATCTAATATACTGATATCACATCTCAAGAAAGAAGACTCAATAGATTCATGGTATTGAAATTCCAATACCATCTCAGTCATATCATATACTGTGCTACCATCTGCTGTCTCTAGTTGTAACTTCTGAATCTCAAAGTCTCTAGCATTATCTTTATCGAACGTGCCTGATCCATCACCCTCTGTTATACCATAGGTGATAGACTCCCATGTCTGAGCAATATTATTAACTATTTCTACTACTGACATTTACATAAACTCCACAGGATCTGTCATAAACTCATTGATAATACCAAACTTAGGATAGATATACTTATCAGCATCATGGTGCTCCTTACCAGGAACAATGATAGGGTTATCACTTGAAGCATCAATACTACTTCCTACTTCTGCTGTCTCTCCATTTATAACAACAGTAGAAGAACTATCTTGAAGAGCATTCTTCAACTTCTCATATCTTACTTGCTGCTCTTTCTGTTTTGAATCTTCTAACTTCTGACCTATATTATCCTTTAATCTTCTAGCACCATCAAGCATGCTACCACGTTGATCAAAGTCAGTCAGACCCATAGTCATATGATCAGCAGCACCTGCTAACCATCTCCATATACCTTGTGGTTTAGTATCATCCTTTGATTCTCCACCTTTCTCATAAGAGTGTAGATGTTTTACTTTATACTCACCACCAGCAGCAAATGGAGTACTGTAACCTGCTCTCTTTGCTTGCTTTAATCGTCTAGATGTTAGACCCTTATCACTCCTAGTAGCAGGAGTATCAAATGGAACAATATATTGTCCACCAGATGCCTTCTTATTTCCTACCCACTCAAGACCATGACCTATAAATGCTGGTGTAATACCATTTAATGTTACTGGATACCCTGACTGAGGACCATTGATCCAACCACCTTTAGCTTTCTTAGGTAATTCTCCACCAGCTGCCTTTGGGGGATTCTCCGAGGGCTGCTCCATCTGCATCTGTCTGAATTTCTCCCGACTTTCTATTACTGCTTCTTTCCAACCTTCATCACCTTTCTTAAGTGTTTTGCCATCTTTTGTAACCCTAACATCATCATAAGTACCAGCTTCAAACGGATCAGTAGTAGAATAGTGGGTAGTTTTAGTACCATCCTCTTTCTTATCCCCATTTCCCGTACCAGGATCCTCCCCTTTCTCACCACCTGTAAAGAGTTTAAGGACTGCGGTTAATGCTTTCATCCCTAAGAATAGAGGCCAGAATAGTACCTTAAATCCAATACCTAAAATCTTAGTGATGATAGGCATATGAGGTTCTACTGCATCAAGAATTCCACTTAGGAATTTTCCAAGAGTACTAAAGAATTCCTCCAATGGTTCCTTTATCTCTTTAATAACACCATTAAATGTATCACCAATCATCTTAAAGAAATCACCTATAGGTTTAACAATAGGTTCTATAAGACCACCAATCGCCTTACCTACCTTACCACCTGCCAAACCACCAACAAGACCACCAATAGCAGCACCTCCAGGTCCACCAAGCATTCCACCAACTTTAGCACCAAGTGCCTGACCACCAGCAGCACCTACACCAGCACCTGCTGCTTCAGCATTACTACCACCTTCACCTTTTACTGCTGTAAATGCCAAGGCACCAGCACCTAATCCAGTAGCAATCTTACCTACTTTACTACCAAACCAGTTGCCTTTACCACCTTTTAATTTCTTAAGTTTAAAGTCTCTAAACTTTTGGTCTTTACTTTGGAATCCAAATAGTCTCCTCAGACCTCCTACTATACCTCCTATTACCTTCTTAGCACCATCAAGCATCAGCTTAGGATTCTTCAAGAATAGCATGGTACCAAATATAGGTACCGCACCAAGAACAAACTTGATTGCACCAAAGAATCCTTTCAAACTAATAGGATTCTCCAAGAAAGAGACAAGTCCATCAAGTGCCATTCCACCTAGGAATGAATACACATTGAATACAAACTTACCTATACCACCCAGTATCATCCCTAATTTTGCTACTGTCTTAGGATTCTTTGCTATCCATTCAAATATCTTGAACTTAACCAAGGCAAGATATACACCAAAGAATTGAAAAAGAGCACCAAAGATACCACCAGCTGCTTTCTTAGTTGCACCAATAACACCCTCACCAAATCCTGCTTTCTTACCCTTCTTCTTCTCTGCCTTATCTTCCTTACTATTCCTTAGTTGAAACAGTCTTCTCTTCTTTGTCTGTTTATCTTTAAATGCTTTTCTCTTCCTGTCTTTCCTATCAGTAAGAGCTTCTTGTTTAGCTATCTTATCAGCACTCTTAACCTGAGTCCTAATATTATCTCTCCAACTGGTGAGAGAATTCTGTGTATTAGCAGCAATACTATTAAGAGTAGATCCTAATGAGTTAAGACCAGATACAATCGATTGTAGTCCTCTACCTATACTCTTCTCAACCTTTGGTAATCTTGCTGCAGCAGTTATAGGTGTATACTTTGACTGAACACCAGTGACCCCTTTATAAGAGATCATCTTATACATCGATGCCTTTTTAACTTTTGCAGATACTTTTGCCATCTATTAACAAACAAACATTGGACTTGGGACTTTAGTAACCCTTCTAGATCTAGTACCAGTTTTGATAGTATTTATCGTTGGTACCGTCACCCTCTGTACAACTGTCCTAGGTGGTAATATTACATCCTGAACTGATGCATCCTTTTTCTTCTTCCATTCAAGAGCATCATGTCGTGCTTGCTGTTGAAGTACCTGCTGCTCTATCTGTGACCTTATATCCATATCTGAATATGCAGGTGTTTCTTGAGTTGGTGTAGGTGTTATCTCTTCCTTCTTATTACCTCCAAAGAGTCCCTTTACACCACCCCATAATCCCTTAGCAACATTACCTATACCACCAATTATTTTCTTACCAGTACCTATTACTCCCTTAGCTGCCATACTTGCCAACTTCAATGGAAGTTGTTGTATATTCTGCAAAGCATTATTACCCCTACCATCGAAGTCAAATATACCTCCTGTTAGAGTGTCAGCAACACCACCTAATACACCTTTCCAACCACGTTTTTCTCCTTTCTCACCAGTTTCACCAGGTTCCTGTCCATCTTTTTGTGCTTTATGCAAACCTAGAAGAATTTGCTCTGCATCAAATTCTGGATATGTATTACCTTCTAGTATTGTTGATCTAGTTTTTTTGTATTTCGGCAGTGCATTCATATCCTGCCATTCTATAGACCTTAATACACCCTCAACATGAACCTCATCCGTTACTTCCCACTTCTCTTTCTTCTTAAATAAACCACCAAGGAAATATTGAGGAAGTTTCAAAGGTCCACCCTTTGCCATCTCCTCCAGTTTTACATCCTTTCCAGGATCCTTACCCCTTATAATTTTCCATGCGAATCCTATGGGATTCGTCATAAACGCAAATATATTCTTAGCAGCACTTATAATAAACTTGATTGTACCTGCCAGTACTTTAATGACACCACCTAATAACCAACCGATAGGTTTCATTATCCACCCTATAATGTCAAACATTACCTTACCAATTTGACCTATGAAATCAAATAAGGTACCAAGAAACTCTGTTACACCTGTTTCACTAGCAATACCCTGAACTAATCCCCACATCATTTCAAAATACTGCTTAATAGGTTTAAATAGTGGTTTGATTACTGGTAAGAATGTCTTACCTACCCACTCACCTAAGAAACCACCTAATGCATTACCAACTATAGGTCCAAATGGTCCTAAGAATGGTGTTAACATTGCAGCACCTATCATTCCACCTGCTGCCTGTCCAACACCTGCACCGACTGCTTCAGTCTTATCCTCACCCATTGCAATACCAGACATCATACGAGTAAGACCACCTGCTATTGCAAGTCCCTTCTGCATGCCAGGTTTCCCCATCTTTCTACCAAAGTTCTTACCAGACTGTAATCTGGTAGGATTCTTCATCCTCGCATTAAACTTATTACCAATCTTTCTTGCTTGATCGTTTCGACCCTGTAATCTTAACTTCTTCTGCTGTCTCTCGACAGACTTCTTCTGTGCTTTATATTCTTTTTCAGTGTATATCTTACCTGTCTCTGAATCCTTATAACCAAACTTACGCCATTGCTCTTGTTTCTTCCATTCCACCTCCTTCACAGAAGTATCTCGGAAGAGATTCTTTACCTTCTTACCATCACTGAATAGTTTTAATGGATTTAATAGATATCGAAGTGTAGCAAAACCTGCAATTAACTGTAGGAATCCTGTAAGTGGTGCTAATGCCTTAGCAATACCTGTCTTATTACCAGCACCAAAGAGATCAGTAATACCTCTAGCAATATTAAAGACACCAAACCCCAATATAGCGAATCCAAACTTACCTATAGCAGTAAGTAACTTGAACACCTTCGCAGCTCTCTTTGCTTTCTCTGGCTTAGCTAACCACGAAAATAATGACATCTTAATAAAGACATCAAATATAGGTGTCAAGAACCCAGATAAAACCTCAAGAAAGCTCAGAGCTGCTTTCTTTGCCTTCTTCTGTATTGGACTTTCTTCTTTTCCTTTAGTACCTTTCGTCTCTGCTTTATTTTCTTTCTTATTCCTCTGCTCAAACTTGAACATGCCCAAGAAACCTTTTCTCCATTTCTGGAACACATTCAGATCTTCTTTCTCTTCCTTTTGATCTTCATCTACCTCTTTAAAAGATTTGGTACGTAACCAATCTCTTTCAAATGTAATAAGTTTCTCTGTCTCTACCTGATTATGACTAATACTAGTTACTGTCTTACCTGTACGATTGATACCCTTCCGAATCTGATTGAAAGTTCCAGAATAAGCACCATCATCCTTGATGGGTTTAATTTTGACGTAACTCTTAATTGCCATTAGAGAGACATTTTATTTTCGTCTTGTTTTTGCCTTCTTTCTTCCTCTTGAATATGAGCGATAAGAAGGTTCACGTATACATCACGTTCCCACGGTATCATATTTTCCAACTCAGTCAGAGAGTATTTGTGATGTTGCATTAATGCGAAGTTAGTCTTGTAGTAATTCTCAAGACTGTCATGCATTAACGCTACTCGAAAAAACTTGCTAGTCCCTCAAGCACTAATTCACTCTCGACCTTTGTATTTGGGTTTGTTACCTTTAATTTATAAGATAGTTTAGGCATAGTCTCAAAGAATTGCTGAATCTTACCAAACTGGTCTGCATTCAAATCTTCCAAGAATTCTAATGCTTCCTTCTTAGTGAAAGAATCATAAACCTCTTCTTTATCATATACTTGACCAATACATCCTGCAGCTAATTCAAATACATCCTCTATATCAGGGTTATCTGATAGGTTTTGTTGAATAAAGACATCCAATGAAGGATACTTCATCTTCACACCTACATTCCCATCTAAATCAATCTCAGCATTGTGATCATCAGGGATCTCAACGTTGACTTCTGCAAGAGGGATACTGACATCCACTTGGGTTTTCTCATCATCTGGACATGTGACTTTAAATTCACTTGTCTCACCAACAGCAACAGATCTAATCTTAAGGAAGATATGTTCAATCTCAAAAGTAGAGAGTGACTCAACCTTAGTCTTTAGGTTAGTGCAGTTTTTAATAATAGTCTTCACTGCTTTGACCATCTGCTTGTTGTCTTGCGACTCCATAGCGAGATAGAGTAGTTTCTCTTCCTTAACTAGGAATGGTCTATATGATATTTTAGTGCCTGTTACAGGCAGGGTCGCTTCATACTCAGGTATGGCTAACTTAGGTAATGGCATAACGATTGCATTATTATAATTCTATTTAGACACCAAATCCAGCTGCTGCATTCTGTTCGTCTGCAACGCCAGTAGTACCTAATCCTGATGAGGTGTTTATGTATCTATCTGGTGTATTAATTCCCAGTCCTTCTGTTCCTACTCCATCAAATCTATATCTCTCGTGCTTAAACTTAACGCTAAACTTAACTAAATTGGTAGGACCATTACTATATGATGCTCCACCCATGTCATAGGGCCATGCTCCAAAGAATTGCCAAACTGCCATAGATGCATTAAGTCTTGTCCTATATGTTGCATTTGCCTCTGTAAGACCTTCCCAACTAATAGGGGATCCAACTTCCCACTTTGTTATTATTAGGTTACAAATATACTCCTCATATATCCCTGATCTATTCTCCATGTCTGGTGCTGCCCAGTTCATCCAATGCTCAAAGAATTGACGATGGTATTGATACTTGTCTGTTATAAAGGTAATATCCAGATCACCATGTTGCTGAGTCCTAGCATGTGAATATGCTGCACCTTGCCATGCTGCTGCTACCTTTTGATCTTGTATCCTCTTACCAGGTATAGTAACTTGATCTGCCATGTAATTCATGGAATCAAATGCATGTCTCTGGTCTTGCATTATAAATTGAGTGTTTTCCTTCAAACATGTAGGAAGAAATAACCTAACTCCGTACAGGTTAGATCTAGAGGGTTCAAGTTTACCAGTCTGGACTTGAGCCCTCCATTTTTCAAAGCTATTCGGGTTACTAAAGGTTTCTAGTTCTTGACTCATTTTAATCTACTCCAGATTATGCTACTTGGCACTTCCATAGTTCTTCCAAGTCCTTTGGGTCTAATAACAAATTGCTCCACTGGGAGAGGTGTCATCTCTCGCAACTCTTCTTGAGGTACATTATATGCTGATGTGACACTATTCATAAAGTATTTATGATGGCAACGCATAGGATATGAAATACTACCAGCAGCCCAGGTATTTGCCATACTTTTCCTACTATTAGGTCTCAAATAGTGCATATTACCGCCAGAGAACTGCCTATTCCCATAATCTACATCTGTGATTAGTACCATAGGGAAGGTATCCCAAAATTTAAGATCTGGTGTCTGGGCTGAATAATTGAAGAATATGATATCACCCACAATAAATCCACCTTGATATGACTCCAGTCCATACTGTAGTTGCTCTCTATACCATTGTTTAGACTGTGACTTACCACCTGCTAAGTCTTTTACGTCTGTGAAGATACTCATACATTTAAGTGTTTTTCGGTCAGTATAATAAATTGCATATTCTTATGAGCACAATACTGTCTTGCTGCTCTCCACTTAGCACTATTTACATTCCAAGTCTTAACTTCTGTTATAAAAGTCCGTGCCTTCTGCGATTTACGCTTAGGGGGTTTAGTTTGTGAAGCTGGTTTAATTTCGATGATCGATTTGGCGATTCTTCCATCCTTGGTCCTCGCTCTGACATAGAAATCAGGATAATAACGATGAACCCTATTATCCAAGGGAGACCTATAAGGAATAATAATCTCTTCACTACCCCACTCCAATACGTTGGTATTGCGGTCACACCACATCATAAACTTCTTTTCCCACAAACTTCTATAAATAACATTAGTGTGATCACCTTTGTACTTATGTTTATTTGATGGTCTAAAATTTCCTTTGTATGCCATGTCAACTTTAGTATTTCCAAAAGCTAAACCCCTAGGTGTCAATTCAGCAAATAGTAGAGAAACAATTACAGATGGTGCGGCTTTTCCGACTGAAGTAATCGATTATCTAAAATTTGATGTATATCACCATAAAGAAGAAACGCTGTTAGATACGATATATCTCTATTTACCCAAGTCGCTAAGTGAAAGTCATTCACAAGGGTGGGGTAAGGTAGAACTTGGAAAATTTGGAAATGCATTAATGGATATGGCAGGTGAGGTAGTTGGTGCTGATGGCGGTATTAACACTGATTCGATTGCTGATGATATTCAGGATGCAGCAGAAGCAGCACTACCACAATTAGGTTATACAGCAGCAAGTAAGGTAATTAATGCTGCTATTGCTACTGCTGGTGGTGATGCAAGTCTTAATAAGAATCAATTAAGCTCAATAGTTAATAAAACGATATTCAACCCATATGCAGAAGCAACATACGAAGGTCAGGGTAACTTCAGGGGACATTCTTGGACTTGGGAAATGGTACCAAAGAGCACTGATGATGCTTTAACCATATATGACATTATTCGTAAATTTAGAGGATATTCACTACCTGGTAAAGATGGAGATAACTGGTTAACATTACCAGAATACTTCCGTCTTACTACTGTAAGATATGTTGATAAAGGTGGCGGTAACGAATCAATCGCTAACCCTGAGCAGGGAGATTCAAAAGGTATCTTAAGTCAAGTAATGCAATTCCCAACCAAAATGGTTTGCACTGGTGTTTCTGTCAATATGCCAGATTTCACTTCTTTGAGATCTGCAATGAGCAACCAAAGATTCTTTGATTTTGGTGCTTTAAAGTATTCATTAAAATTAGACTTCAAAGAGACTGAATTCCTTACAAAGGAAACATACGGTTTCGATGCCAAAGAAGCATATACACAAAGGGAGAATGAATTTCTTTCAACTCTTTCTACAGATGAATTGAATCAAAGAGATCTTCTAAATTATGGTAATTCATTCAATTCAAATTCTACTGCATAATGGCATATTTTACTTACTTACCTGACGTAATGGTCAGGACATCTAGTTATCGTCAGAATAATGTAGATCCTTATAAACTTGCTAAAAACCTCTTTAGAAGGATTAAAATACGTGAAAAACTGGAAGATGTCATATTGGGATTTGACCAATATACCATTAGCATCAATGAAAGACCTGATCAAGTTGCTTATAAGAAATATGGCAATATGCAATTTGATTGGATTGTTTTGCTATGCAATAACATAACTAACGTATATGAAGAATGGCCCATGGCAGAAGATGAGTTAGAAAGGTATATTGACAACACATATGAAGAGGATGCTGATTCAATTCATCATTGGGTAACTCAAAGAATCACAGATACAAGAGGACGTATTCTTGTTAAAGAAGATCGTGTTGTGGGTGAAGATTACACATATACCAGACCTGACGGTACACTGATACCAAAGGAAGAGACAGTTAGACCCATTTCTGTCTATGACCACGAAACTATGAAAAATGACTATAAACGCAATATTTACCTTTTGAAGAAAGAATTCATAAATGGGTTTATTGAAGAATTTAGCACTTTATGCGGATATCTTCCAAATAGCGAAACTGACGATACAACAGGAGCTAAGAAATCACTCAATACTACCCAAGAGCAGTTTCAGACCGTTAAACCGACTTATAGCACAAATATCGGTGAAACGAGTTCTATCGAATTTGCTTCAGAGGCAGATTACTCATCTAGAGAGTTTGACACCTCTGCTGCTAGTATTGAAGCAGGAGATGTATTATCAGATGGCAGTACAGTAGTAACATCAAATACTACAGCAGGTGTGAGTGATGATGGATCTACAACTAATCAATACGGAAGTTCTTAAAAAACCTACAGAGCAAAAAAATACCCCCGATTTTTTCGGGGGTTTTGCTTGTTCAAAAAGTCGAATAATATACGAGTTAGCGTCTACAACGCTCCCACTCAATCACATCACGTCGCTCATAATATCCTGGTACCCATGTGTTGCCATGACCTAGGTAATGACCTGGTACCCAGTATTTCTTTGTGATTGTAACTTCACATCTCCTACGGTATGGTCCGTAATGAGGATGGCGGTGTCCATGACGATGATCGTACTTCCAGTCATGCCAGTGTCCACCTCCATGATCATGTCCATGATGATAAGATTCTACAAACGGCTCCCAGAATTCCTTCCAAGTTAATGCTTCTGCACGGACTGGTGTAGCAACACCAATCAGTAGAAGTGGGAGCAGTAGTAGTTTCTTCATTAGTCTTCGTTAGCAAGGGCAGCGAAGTAGGATAAATCAGGTGAATCACCTGCCTCTTCAACTTCCTTTATCTTAGCACCAAAACCTGACTTTGTGGGTGCAGGAGGGTCCGCTTTGACAACTGGACTAGTAAGAGGAGCTAGTTCTTCGTCCTCTTCATTAGTTTGTACTACAGGTCTTGTTGACTTGTTAAGCACAATATTCAAACGTGATGATAAATCCTCATAGGACTTGAAATTCTTAAGGTCAGTAAACTCTTTAAGAGAGTACTGTGACTTCCACACTTTCTCAAGTGCATCATCTTCCAATCCACCTAACACTGAGGGTGAGTCAAACTCACTCTTATCATAGTTCCAGTATCCACCAATGGTCTGAATCTTGATCTTGAAGTTAGCACCCTTCCATAGGTCGAAAGGATTGATTGGAGTTTCATCTTCAAACTGCGGTTGCATCGCTGATGCAATCTTGTCATGAATTTTCTTACCATACTTATATAAGAATACTTTACCTTCATTTTCTGGATGAAGTTGATCCTTTACAACATAGATGTTACTGTAATAAGAAAGCTTACGCTTTTGCTTACGTGCAGTATCTTTATCTGCGTCTAGTCCACTATTCCATAGTGTCCTATTTAATTCACCTACAGGATCCTTTTGGTTAAGTGTGGTAAGAGAATTCTCTATGTACCAACCACCTGGTCCTTGAAATGCATGACTCCATACCTGTGCCCAAGGGAGATCTTCTCCATCTGGCTCTGGTAGGAAACGGATAACAGCATAACCGTTACCACTTTTATCTACCTCTGGTTTCCAGAGTCTTTCGTCTGGACCCCTTCCTTGAGGCTTGGAAAGGTTTTCTATCTGTTGTGTAAGCTTGGCAAATTTACCTGACTTACTCTTTAGACTTGCAAATGACATTCGTATTTGTCTCCGAATTTGTATTGTGATATTGCTACTGGATTATAGTAGCATAGTTATTTAGGCTTGTCAACACCCTCATCTTTAAGATCTTTTCTCCACTGACGTAGTTTTGTTTCCATCTGATCTAGTACCATATTGAGGTTAAGACCACCACTATACTCGGTGGACATCATCTCAATTCTATTCTTTATTTCTTTTGCTGAGTCATCATCCTGTAACTCATTAGCTGCTAATTGTAACCGTGCATAGAATACTTTTTGCTTCGCTACTAACTCTAATGTCTTCTCGATGTGCTCAAGTCTCTCATGTGGATTGAATTCCTTTAAACCAGAAGACATCTTCAAGAGTTCAGTATAACACTCTTGTATTGACTCTAGTTCCTCTTGCACTACTTCTGATTGAAAGAAATTGTCATTCATAGGTTTAAAATGCCTTTACTTGTCCTTTTAATGTAGTTTAATTGTTGTGCGTCCCATTTGATCTTGTCTTTTAATGGTTTAGAGATCAGTTTACCTACTGTCTCCACCTCAATCTCAAACTCTTCACATACTGAGGCTACACCCTCGATATAATTTATAAGACCATTACTGTCCTTTACCCTGTCCTCAACGAGCGAGGTGAATTTACCTTGTGTCATAAATTTCTCTTCAATTTCTTTCATTGTATAACCTGAATGTTAAGGTGGGATACACCACTTGAGTTGATGATCCCTGTCGGGAACCAATTTGCTGCTACTGTTATTCTATCACAAGTACCATTGTTAGGGGTAGCTCTGTGTCTAATAGTAGGTGGAAAAACCATATACCTACCAGGTACAGTTGGTTCTTCATGAGTTAGATTAAATTTATCATCCCAGTCCTTAGAATTAAAGGGCCAGATGTTACTCTTATCATAATATGGGTTAGGATAATACCACTTAGTAGTACCACTATTACCCGATACAAAGTAATTACTACTCATGAAACAGTTGGAATGAGTATGGTCGTAAAACCAATCACCTTTTTTATTTAGATTTGCCCATGCAGCATTACATACCAATTTATTCGGTATACCCATCTCATCACACACTTCGGCCATGCAGTCTTGCATCCAGTCGAAAAGATAGGCGAGGTCTGGGTTCTTATAGAGGTCACTACCTCCTTGACCATCAAGACTAACACCTTCCCAAATTAGATTGGTGTCATTCTCTCTCCAAGGTAGGAGTGTAAGTATCTTAGCAATCTCCTCAATCTTGTCTGGATTAATATCAAACTTAAAGAAAGGGATACCTAATACTTCCTGCTTCATGCTACAGTTTTCTCATTGTGATAGTCTCTTATCCAATCAATAAGAGTGTCTATGTATGGTATTTTATCATACTTTTCTACCACTTGCATGCTTCCGTCTTCTGCTACTGATATTGTAACAAGTTTGTCAACCTCTACACCAGTCTGCTCGTAATACATGTAAGCATACGCTGCTTCTTGGACAAAGAATTTCTCTAGGTGCTCTTCCTTTTTAAGATTCTTTGTGGTCTTGAAATCTATTATAGCAAGCTCCCTATCAAACTCAGCAATAGCATCAACACGACCAGCCAGAAATAAATTACGAGAAAAAAGAGGGGCTTCAATAGCATGAATATTATTAATCCTATCAAGAGTCTCACGAGCAGACCTAAAAAGGTATGTGGGAAGACCCTCGCTCTTCTTATCTTCTTCCAATTCATTTTTAAGATACTTCTCCACTAAGTTATGGTACTGTGTGCCTCGCCATGCAGATGATCGTCTGATCTTTTCTGCTTCAGCAAATCCAATACGCTTCTGCCATGCTAGTATACCATGCTTCGATTGGTTTCCACACACTGTGGTGACACTAGGACACCATCTGTCATCTATCTTATAGAATCTTCCAGAGTCAAGGGTCCTACTCTCAACCTCCTCAAGAGGTTTAGCAGGACCAACATAATTAAACATTAATCAAATCCCATTTCATGTTTGCAGATGAGGTAGTCTCGTATGAAACCAGACCTCACGATATCATTGATACCGAACTCAGTGCAAGTGAATGACTCCATTGCCTGAGTGATCTTCATAAAGTCTAGCACACCAGTCCTCTCATGTGACTTAACGAGGTCAGACTGTGTGTAATCTCCAGAAAATATGATTCTACTATCCTGACCAACACGAGTGACAATACTGTCTAACTCATGGAAGTTTAGGTTAGAGAACTCATCTACTATTATAATGGCTCTGTCAAGTGTTATGCCACGCAAGAAAGAAGTAGACCAAAAATCTATTGATCCTTGGTTTCTTAGGTTTTCATATAATACTTTGAATGCTCCCTCATCAGGCATGTTAAACATATATCGTACCATATGTTTGTAAGGGATCTGATAGAGACAAGACTTGTCTTCCTCATCACCTGGTAGGAATCCGATCTCTCTTGTAGGGACAAGAGACCTGACAATATATACTCTATCATAAGGAGAAGATGGTTCCAATACTGCCTGTAATGCTAGGTAGAGACTGATAAATGTCTTACCTGTACCTGCTGACCCATGTAGTACTAGATTCTGGTCACTCTTGAACGCAGCGAAGACATCTTCTTGACTGGGTGTCAAAGGTTCGATGACCCTGAGATGCTCAAGGTTGATGGGTGGTTTTCTCTTCATTGCTCTTGACACAGTACCGTTTCCGTTACCGTTACCATTCTTCCTTTTCTTTACTGCCATAGTTAAGTAAACCTCGAAAGGTTAGCACGTGGGTGTTTCTCTTGGACTTTACTCATTACTTCTTTAAATCCATCCGATTGCTTCGGATCTCCGTATGTTATTCCACCAGTCCCTTCAGACCAGTCTTTATCCCATTCGGGATTGTCCTTCCTCCACTGATCGTAAGAGGACATAGACATAGAGAGTTCTTTTTTCTCTCCTGTATCTTTATTTATGACAGGGTATGTTGGCATTAGTCTATTCGTAAACAAGGTTGTAAGTCATCCCACCCATCGTAGCGACAGTCACAGTCGTCTTCTACTTGGGGACACCAGTCCAATGCCTTAGCAATGGTTGGGAAGTTGCAGATGAAGTGGTCACGACATAGGTTTGCTATGTCCATGTGTTCCTTCTGTGTACCGTTAGCAGTACGTAACTGTATGTAGTGCATCCATGACCTAGCACTGCCAGTCATGTAGATCCTAGTTGGTGTTGCTAGGGGGAGAACAAACCTCGCACACTCCTTCGCAATGCCCTTAGATAGAAGGTCATTGTATAAGTCCATCCCTTCTTTGAAATATTGCGAAATTCGGCCTTGTAAGTACGCCTTCTCGGTTTCTGCGATGTCATCTATACTATTCTGTCTATTCTTATCATCCTGTCTTCTAAGGTCAGGTACCTCTGGTTGATCAAGTAGATTAGTGTCAGCATATCTCTGACTAAACTCTTGGAATGTAAATGATCTATGCCTTAGTATCTGTGCTGCAATACCACGTGTCGTATTAATCTCCAACGTCATGTGTGCTTGCTCAAAGATAGACCAGTGTCCATGCTTGATACAATACGCTAGTAGTTTATCTACCTTTGGATTGTCTTGATTATTTGGATTGGATACTCTTGCAACATATCCAATAGTTTTTTCTGCGTCAGGTGTGACGCTCACTAAACATACTTTAGTCATTCCAATGCCTGATTACTCCGCTAATAATAAAACAATTAGTAATGAGATAAGTGAGAAAGATGCCAGATCGTACAAGCAATACAAGATTATCATACCGCTTCGTCGATTCATCAGAGAACGAACCCAACGCATACTTCCATACCCTCCACCATCTAG
Source organism: Methanobacteriota archaeon (assembly GCA_002715725.1). Lineage (GTDB taxonomy): Archaea > Thermoplasmatota > Poseidoniia > Poseidoniales > Poseidoniaceae > MGIIa-K1. Next base: position 25,974 of record PAZU01000056.1, read on the forward strand.
TCATACTTCCTCAATAATATTCTTGAGACTATATAGAGTCCCATTGCTGACCAGTAACCTAGGGTTGCTAGTCCAAATATACCTGGAATACATGCATTCCATACTAACATAAGAACCAAAGGTGATAGAGTTAGGTTAGCGATTGCTTGCACAGCTTGCTTACCAAGCTCCTGATTCTTCTCTTCTTCTGTCATTTCCTCGACAGGTTTGTTTGCCTTCCGAGGGTCAAAATATACTGTCATTCTATAATGTCCTCCAACTTAAATATTGATACAAATTCTAGATCATTATCCTTCCATGTCTTATGATCTTCCATCCTATCAACGATAGCAACGACACGGTTAACAATATAACCTGCCTTGCGTAGCACTCTGACTGCCTGCATTGCACTACTACCTGTGGTAGTGACATCTTCTAGGACTGTTACAACTGATCCTTCGGGTGGTTTATTACCCTCAATGTATTCTTTTGTACCATATCCCTTGGCATTCTTTCTAACAATTAAAGCATCGATGTGCTTGTTACCTGTGTAGTATGCCTTCTGTGCTACACCACAGACTAATGGGTCTGCTCCTAGTGTCAGTCCACCCACTGCTACTGCATCAGGATCAATCAAGTCGATCATTAGATGTGATAGAAGTGCGTTACCTTCACACGATAGAGTCACAGGCTTACAGTTGACGTAATGGTGTGACTTCTGTCCAGATGATAGAAAATATTCCCCATATCTATATGCTCTCTCCTTCAGTAGATGAAGTAGAGTTGATCTATGCTTATCTTCTGTCATTTCTTTTTCTTTTTTGGTTTAGGAAGTGTAGTCAAAGGATTATTATACATGCCTGGTTGTCTGGTGCCCTTGGTATAGGACATCTTCTGCATGCAGTCACCAAACATATCATAGTAGGTGTCAAAGATTCCAACAGATTCACCCATTACTATGTCAAACCATGTATCATCCTTCACCTTTAATTCTAGCAGATATGCATTAGTTGGCAACGTCTTATCGTTAGCTGCATCAGGTGTGCATCCAGTCTTAATGATGGAGCAACCCTGTCCTGCTTCATTAATCTGAAGGATCTGCTCTTCAGTTAACTTCATCTACCTCTGCCACCCCATTCTATAGAAGGGAATGCTTCTTGCACTGTTGCTTTAGTGATTCTATATCTCTTATGCAACGACTTGTTAATTGCTTTTACTACTACCTCTGCTTCACTCTCATGAAGTCCTTCTAGTAGTTGTATAAACATACTCTCTATCTTCATAGGTTTCAGTGCATCATCACCACCCTTAAAGAATCGATAGAGTTTCTTAGACTCCTTCTCTAATAGTGTATGCTCTGTGCCTTTTGGTGCCTCATTCTTGCGGTAAGGTACGTCCTCACCTAATGGGACACGTGCTTCTAAACTCTCGTCGAAGTTCATAATGAAGACAGATCGTAGTCCAGGAGTATTGTTATCCTGTAGGATCTTTATCTTCTGTGCTTTCGTCTTGGCATTGTGAGCCTTCTGAAGCACCTCAGAAATCATAAGTCTCATAGTTACTCAGTCTCGTCATCATACATTGTATCATCTTCGTCATGAATACGCAAGTATAGTAACTCACTAGGGTCAACAGGTCCATCATCGGTCTGCATCTCAGGATGCATAACGATTGCGGCATACTCTGCGTCCTCTCTCCATGTATCAAAGACATCCTTTAGGTTCCATGATAGCACAAAACCTAATAAAAAACTACCTATTGTTAGGAAGAAAGCAATGTACATGAATGACATGTCGGACATAAGATTTCTCCCTTACTAATTTTTTTTATTTAGCAGATTTCTTAGGTCTGCCTGGTCTACGGTGTTCATAATATTCTTTAGCATCATTTATAACCGTCTCGAAATATTTCCTGATCTTCCTTGCCTGTGGTTTAGGTACGTTACCATATGCCTCAGACATATACTTATCACGAGCAATGTATTGAGATAACTCATCCACTACTTGTGTCAACTCAACCATAGAGGATGAGTCTATTAATTCTTTTGTTTGTTTGCGTGTCCACTTGTTGCCAGTTAGATACGACTTCATATTAAAGAGGAACCTACCATTGAGCATCGCTTCATCGATTGCTCGATCAATAATAGTATAAAGCTCTTCGGAGTTGGGGTCCATGTATGTCATAGATAAGTGTTTTCTCGGAGGTATTTAACAGTTTCCGTGCATCCACCCATTTTATATCCAGCAATGATAACTTGAGGAAAGGTAGCACGTTGTCCAAATTCTGTTTTGAACTGCTCTCTAGTAAAGTTAACATCTAATTTGTATTCTGCAAAGGACCAACCCTTACTTTTGTAAAGTTCCTTAATCTTTGTGCAAAATCCACATCCTTCTCGTGTATAAATTGCGGTGTTACCTGGTTGTTTGGCCATATTATTATAAGTGGGAAAGAAAAAAGGGTCACTCTGTGACCCTTGTTATTTAGTATGAAGTTTAACTTAGAAAGTAAACTTAACTCCTGCTTTAGCACCCCAGTCGATGTCATCTTCGTTAGTTGTACCAGAGATTTCTCCGTAGAACTTATCGTAAGATCCACCAAGGTAACCTACTAATTCAACGTCACCGAAGTCATCACTTGACTCACTGTGAGTTACTGTAGGACCACCAGAAACATACCAACCAAGACCACTAGGTGTTTCGCCTTCGTATCCGATTACTGTTTCAATTGTACCAGATGTGTATGCTCCGTCTGGATATGAACCTGAAGCTTCTACATTCACATATGGACCAGCAAAAGCGGCTCCAGAGAGTAGTAGAGGTGATGCAGCAAGAGCTGCGATTGTTGATTTAATCATTTTTGATTTTAGTTTCTCGCATGGGCATAGAAAAACCCTGCGGATGATAGACTTCCCCGACATGGGAGTCTTTAAATTCCAACACAGGGTTACGATAATTTCGAGTCCTTTGTTAAGAAGTATTTATAATAGTATACATTAGGGTTATCCGTCAACCCCCCTTGTGACAGTTGTGTCACTGATACATGTAGGATGAATCACCTACATCTACATAACCTTTTGGTAACACATTAAATGCTAGTGAGTATCTCTCATACTGAGAGTAATTCTTTAACACTCGATGTCTTACATTGCTAGGGAACAATAATATAGTACCCTTTTCAGGTACTATAACCTCATCCGTAGCATTATAATCATTGTCCTGTGAAGGACTCACGTAGACCCCTTGTGGAGGGTTTACAAACTGGATTGGAGAAGTATCTTTATCATACTCATCAAAATATACTACAGCAGAAAACCAAGAGTTGCAATGTGCATGCTCATCTGCTGACCCACCACTAAGTGTAGCAGTAAACCAAGAGGTAGTGATCTGGACATCACAATGATATCCTAACTCACATATAACCTGTCGCACCTTCCTATAAAGGTAGTCGTGGACTGCTGTTTTGTTTTGTAAGACATGCTTATTAACAGTAACAGCACTCAGTCCACCCTCATCCTCTGAGAAATCATAGTCCTGTAACATCTCAGTAAGAATGTCACAGACCTCTGGATTAATCTTCGACGATGCTAGGGGCTTTGGAAATAGGTTCTGTATATTCCACGTCATTTAATGGTACCATCTTAATGAATTGTTCATTCAAATTGTAGAATAATTTATAGTTACGAGTGTTAACCCAGTAACCTTTTATATCTGACCCATCACAGTGGTATCCATACCCTGTTACTGGTTCTCTTACTCCATCAATTTTAAAAGTCTTACTACTTCCTATGTAAGACCCATACTTCTCCTCCAGATTAATCATCGGTTTTGTTTGTTTTGGACAGTTTAGCACGTAACTCCTGTTCTTGGTCAGGTGTTAACGAACTGTTATTTATCTCGGTTTCATCACATTCCTTACGTGGGTCAACATATTCGGCCATTGCCTCCAGATTTGCCTCAAGATCTTTAGGCGGTGTCCAGTTAGGTCCCTTCGGTTTGTAGTCGAGAGACCTTACCTCTGCCAAAGGACTCCTCCAGTACTTCTGCATCTGTTTGAGCATCTTCTTCTTACCTTTAGGATCATCCTTATACTTTTCGATGACCTTCTTAAGAGTCCTTAACTCTTTTGATGATTTCTCTAGAGATCTTTCTGCATTGACCTCTCTTGGATTAAAACCTGCCATAATTTAAGGTGGATCTGTACATTGTGTGAGAGTTACTTTAAATCTAACTCTGAATTTTGCTTTGTCGGTACCTGAATACCATACAACTGAGTCTTTATTGTGTGACTCTTGATAGAAGGCTTCCTTAAGACTTCTTCTTACTAGGTCTTCATTCTCCCACCATGCTAGTTGTTTACCTAATGGGAATGAGAAACCTGCTTCCTGATCAGGATAGTATGGTGTCTGTGAGGGATCCTCACTCGCTCTATCTCTCATCGGAGGCCATGTTAACACAAACTCTGACCCTTTAGTGTATCCTTTACCCTGATCTATAACATCAATGACATGTATCATTGCTTGCCAGTAGTGTACCTGTTTAGATGAGGTAGTCTGATCAAAGATAACTGGGTAGAATGTGATACCTACACGTATCTTAGCAGCGTCAGCATAGTTACCACCACCTGTACCATGATAGTTATCAAGGGTGTAGTCCTGTATGAATGTGATAGGAGAGAAGTATGTATCTCTTTGTGGTGCTTGTGCTGCACCATCCCATATATTATTCACCACAGTGAGGTAATGACTGCCAACAGAGTTAGCACCAATAGTATACCACGGTTTGCTTCCTCTTGCAAACGTGGTGGGGGCTGCTTCACTGAGGATGTCTCTGTATCCCTGTGATATATTGGTACCACTCAGAGTTTCAAACCTAGTGAAGAGATAGTCCTCAACAAGGTGATTGTATACTCCTGAGAGATTCCTATAGTTATAGGACTCTAATACTGTAGCAGAGAAATAATTTGATTCAACATCATAGAGATACCCTGTATCTATGTAAGCACCAGGTAATGTAGGCATCGCAGTGTTACCTATGATCCTACTCTGTCCTGGTATCTCTGGGTTTGCTTGGAGTGATCCATGCATTGCCACTGGTATATTATTTGCCCAGACATATGTGTATGGATCTCCTGGATCAGGCACGTTGTCCTCACTCCATGTCTCAGACAGTTTACTACCTGCTTCCCACTCAAACTCTAGTCTGTTGGTAGGATTATATGAGAATGCAAATCCTTCTATCAGTCCACCCTCTTTAGTAATTGGGTTAAGTGTTGGGTTACCTGTTTGAGCTGCTATCACACTGTCATGTGACTGAGTGCCAAGCATGATCTTGAATGCACCCTCAAACATAGTAGTGTCAAGAGCATAGAGTGCTGCCTCTAGTGATATGTCACCTGTAACTGCACCTGTATCAATACTTACTACCTCAAAGGTTAACTCATCAGTTGGTTCTAAAATAATATCCTGATCGTATAAGTCTCTACCTATTGCAGGCCAATACTGTGCTTCAAACTGTTTATTGAATAGAGTTGTAACAACATCATCCTTGTCCTTCTTCCTCATCTCCACAGTAAATTTCATACATGCTCCGAAGAGACCACCATTAATACCACCCATAGATACAAACCTAAAGGTACCACCGACTGCTGCTTTAATACTCTGGTTGGTATTTAATTTGACTGAGTATTCACCATTACATGTGCCACACTCCCATTCCACATCGTTACCAAAGACAGCAGGGACTTTGTTACCACAGTCCATGCGTCTCATAATTACATCCTTAAAGCTGGCCTTTAATATTCTAGCATCGCATTTTGTAGTAGGGTCTATCTTTCTCATCACCTTCTCTGGTGCAGCACCCTCATACAAATAGCATTGGATACCCTCGTAGGTGTAACCACCATACGTCCACCCTAACCTGTGCCATAGTCTTAGATCATCATAGTCATCGTCACCAGCGATAAGGTCTTCCCAGAATTGATTGTTCTTTCCTTGCCACTTAGTTTGATCCTTCTGCATAGGATTCCATGTCTTATCACTGAAGAGACAGTAATTATTCTGTGCTGTATTGATACCTACTGCACTGAAACCACCTGAGTAAGGAGAGTTAAGTGGACTGAATGTTACCTCTTGCATGATGCTGAGTGAATTCTGGCCACCACCATTAGGGATGAGGAAAAATCCCATCGTCCCTCCAGCATACTCGTTGAGTTTTAGACTGGTCATCCATGCGTTGTATAGATTGGTACCATTCCTAGCACTAGTTACAACGATGCGTCCATACTTAGGACCTGTAGCATCTGCTAGGTAGAATCCAAGTGCATTATCATATCCTGCTCCTCCTTTCTCAACATCCATAGAGATGTTAAGGTCTGCCTTAGATTCTATAGGTATACGATAGCACCACCTCTTAGGTATCTTCTGAGGGTTACCACCTACTATCTCACCATCAATAGTATACTTGTGATCGAAAGGACTAGTACTCCAGAATCTATGGAGTGCCTCTGCTTGCTCATCATCATGTAGATAACTTCTCATTGCACTAGCAGTTGGGAATACATGTCCTAAGACTTCACCACCTGCCATACCTGAAGCATTCATGGTTGCTCTCTCCCCTGCACCAGCAGTATCAGGTTGACCTGGGTTAGTAGTTAAGAATGTATCTTGCTGTGTTGTTGAGTAGAATCTAAACAGTGGGACAGTTACATTTTCTATAGGTTGTGCAAGGATATAGAATGCTGGTTTAGAATTAGTTAAAGTGTAACCTGACTTGGCACCATTAGGATCGTATGCATGGTCAGAACCAGTGTTAATAGATACGATACTGAAGTTAGCATTACAATCATTACCATCCAGATCCTTCATGCATATTCTGGTGTTGTTATCAACGATAGTAAACCCACCAGAGTTACCATTCATAGTGATAGATGTGGTACCAGCACCAGTAATATTAAGTGTATGAATCTCTTCACCAGATCTACCTGTCCTTGTCCACTGCTGTCCTCCCATCTGAATATTATTGATGGCAACATTATATGTGTTGGGGTTATCATTCCACTGTAGTTTTAGTACCGCAACAGCAGTACCACTACCAGTAGCAACTAGATTACCCGACCCATCAAATGAGAATGCTAATGTCCCTGTGGACATGGTTGATTCATAGATTGGTATCCTATCTGGATAACAATTCTCTACACATACCTCAGTCTGGTTACCACTCCATCCATTAGGCCAGTAAGCATCACAGTTTGCCTTGGGTGGTTCCCATTGACCACCAAGGTAAGGTCTAAAGAGACAGTCTAATGCATTCCTAACACAAGTTTTGAATGGGTCACCAGGTAATCCCTGATCTAAATCACAATAATATTTCTCACCAGTTTCTATGTGCTCCCACCATCCAGGTGAAGGGAATCCAGGTTCACTGTAATCTTTTAATGCTCTGAGTAAATTTAATTCTAATAACTTCCTAACCTTATCACACTGGTCTTCAGGTCCAGTCTTGACTATGATTGCTGACCCACCTTTGTATGGTGGATGAAGTGTTATTTTTATTGGAGGGAGCCATCCAAACTCTCTGTGCATCCACGGTCCCCAAGGAGGTAACTCCCAACCCCATCCAATATCAGGGGGTGTTGGTGGATCTATTATTTGTGGTAATTCTGGTGGAGTAGAGTAACATCTCTCAACTATCCTTCTTATGACATCACCAGGTTTAGGGTCGGGTGGTACCGTAGGAGGGATCTGTACTGGTATTGGATTCTGTTCATCCAATACGTTAGGTAGGTTATAAACTGGGACACTGTAACATCTCCCAACTATATTTCTTATTGCATCACCAGGATTGACAGGAGGTACAACATTACCTGACGATCCAGAAGTAGGTACACTAGGATTTAACTGGTCTAATGGATTCGCTGCCAGTATCCCACTCGGTGTTGAGTAACACCTCTCTACTATATCTCTTATGGTTTCGCCAGCCATGCATTACATACACCTACACTTTATTTAGTGAGGGTTGTATACCTTTAATACTATTATAGTTACTGATAAAACTACGATTAAAATTAATGCTATTGAATGAATCATTACCAATTATTCCTTAATAAAGACTTGAAGTCTTGTTGTGTTTCCATGTTGCAGTAGGTAGCAATGACTGATAAGAAACTAAAGTAACTGTAATTATATGCTGTGCCTTGCACCCTATGCTTCCAGTTACCTTGCTTTGCATCCTTTAATATATTATTCCAAGTATCAGTAGGTTTCCAAAGACTCTTAGCATAGTCCCAGAAGGGTGTGTCATACTTAGATCCATGTGCATAATGATAGAGAAGGAAGTTAGCATTCTCACAGATGTCTCGCTGATTATCTGCAACCATCTCTTGTATACTAGCACCTTGCATAATATAACGCAAGGTTCTCTCAATCCACACCATATATCCTGTAATACTTGTTGCTTCTAGTGGTTCAATAAAGAAGTATTTGTTTCCATTCATAAAGATCCTACCATCCATGACAGGATTCTTTGCACAATAGTTATGGAATGATCTCCAACCAGTTACCTTTGCTTCACCAAACTGCTCATGAAAATTCTCTAGTGCCTCTTCATCAGTTGTGATGTCACTGTTGAAAAGATATCCCATTGATGTCCTACTCTGTAGTGGGATAACAAAACACCAACCATCTTTAGTGGCAACATTATCAGTGGTGCAATAGACTCTAGTATATGGGTCAGTTTCGGCCAGTAGTACTCTGTTGAGGGGATTTTGCAGCAGTGTATAACGATCCCATGACTCACTTGAACACTCCCTTCCACTGAAGGGTGACCCTCCACAATCATAGATGTAATCAGCATCAATATTATATCCTACCTTCTTAGGGATGCACTTAAAGTATTGTGACATGTCATCACAAAACATCTTAGGATCAAAGTGCATTGCCACTCTGTTAATACCGAAGTCATGGAACCAATCCTTACCACCCCATCCACTGTAACTTATACCTGTCTTAACTGTTTGATCCCACTTGGCATCTCGCCAATTATTATACAACATAGGACCAATAGATGACCAAGACTCTGGTGATCTCTCTTCAAACTGTGTGATAAGATCTAACAGATTAGGCCATGACCCCGACCCTACAGGTTCAATAGGTGCATCGGGGTCGTAATAAATTTCTATCTCGGAGGAAGGGACGTGTGCTTTCCATGCCATTGCAGTTAGTATACCTGCTAATCCTTTTCCGATGATTGCTACTTTCATATAAAAAAAGAGGGTCGTTAGACCCTCCAACTATAACATATGTATAGGAATTAGCCAACACTAGGTGCGGTTAATGCAACTTCAGTTGACTCAGCAGATGCTAAATCAAGTGGGAAGTTATGAGCATTACGCTCGTGCATTACTTCCATACCTAAGTTTGCTCTGTTAAGCACGTCACCCCATGTAGGAACAACTTTACCGTTAGCATCTACGACACTTTGGTTGAAGTTAAATCCATTAAGGTTGAATGCCATTGTACAGATACCCATAGAGGTTAACCATACACAGACCACAGGGAATACAGCAAGGAAGAAGTGTAAACTTCTTGAGTTGTTGAATGATGCATACTGGAAGATTAATCTACCGAAGTATCCATGAGCAGCAACAATGTTATATGTTTCTTCTTCTTGTCCGAACTTATAGCCGTAGTTTTGACTCTCGTTCTCTGTTGTCTCTCTGATTAGAGATGAAGTAACAAGTGAACCGTGCATTGCACTGAAGAGACTACCACCGAACATTCCAGCAACACCAGCCATATGGAAGGGGTGCATTAGAATGTTGTGTTCTGCTTGGAACACGAACATAAAGTTGAACGTACCTGAGATACCTAATGGCATTCCGTCAGAGAA
>PAZU01000057.1 GCA_002715725.1 Methanobacteriota archaeon
CAGCTACAGAGTTCTACTTAGCACAATGTAGTGATGACAGAGTTCAAAATTGCACTTGGGGGGATGGCGATTCTCTTGATCGTGAGAGAGTCAGAGACATTCTACTTGAAGAGTACAACTACAAATTTGTGGGGGAGTAATGAGTTACACTAAAAACGAAATCGCACTTGAGACATTTATCTCAAATACCAATAACCAATTTTATTATATTGGAGAGGAAGATGACAAAGTAGCACCCATTGATGTGAAGAAATTTACTGAATATTGTGTTGCATTTATTGATTCTTTGGAGATCGAAAGATGAAATTTCTAGTTACTGACATTGAATTCCATTTCGATAAGGATGAAGGTGATAGTGTTTGCAATCAAGATTTAGATACATTCTTTATTGCTCAAGAGTCAGTTAGACAAGAGGTAAGGGATTCACACCTCGGTGTGTGGGAAGCAGATGATGATAACGATTTATTAGATGAAATAACAGCATCATCTGGATGGGATATTAAAAACATTTACTACGAGATTCAATTAAAATGATGGAGAATTACATAACAAGATATGCTAATGAGAAGGGATATAGCACTAGGGAGTGTTATAAACCGATCAGAAGGACAGAAGTCCCCGATCAATTTAAGCATAAATATGCTACATACGATGAATACATCGATGCACTTGCAGATTACATTAACGGATACTAATTATGGCACTAAGTAAACAAGTTGAAGAAAGTTTAGTTGAAGCACAAGAGGATTTACGCAATGCGTTATCATTTAGTGCTAGGACTGAGAAACCTTACATATCAAAGCATATTGCAGATATGATGGCACAAATTGATAATTTAATACAAATAGTCCCAATATTAGATAAAGTTGAAAACATGGATTTTCCTTATCGATTAGATGAGTTGCAAGAATGAAACAAATAACTAACGCAATTCGGGATAACGATGAATTAAAATATTATGAGTCAGTATATATTACTGATGATAATATTGTAGTTAATGATAAACAATTATCAGCATTTACTATAGTTGATAACACATATTATAGTGACCAAACTGATGAAGAATATCGTGTAAATGCTAGGATAGGATGTAAACTAGGTAATACTGAAGGTATGAAACAATTCATATCAGTAACAGATAAAGTATTAAATCCTATGGTATTCCAGGAAAATATATTGTGGACATACGAGAGAATTGCATCTTTCCCTACTGTTGCATCATGTAAAGAATACATTGAAACATATATCAATGAGGATGTGACACAATTAATATTGGATGAGCAAGTGAAGATGAATCAAGCATAGTGTTACAGTTTGTTACGATATGCTTATACTATGCCCATTAATGCCCATCAATGCTTATAATGTGTATGGGAAACAAACATACTAAGTCATTAGATGACTAAAGACTTAACTAGTATAGTTAAGACGGTATATTTTGTTTCTCTCACCCATTTACATCAACTCTAACTTATGCCAGTTGCTAAAAAGACCACTTCTGCTACTACTCGTAAAAGAAGGACTCGTAAAGCACCAGTAAAGCAAGTTAAGACAGTTGAGACAAATGTAAGACCATCAACTCTACTCAAATCCACTGATTATCTCAATGATATTAAAATCAGATGGAATATTCACACTTACGAGGTAAATGCACTCGTAAATGATATTAAATGGTCTTACAATCAAGTCTCAAACTACGTTATTAAGGTTTATCAAGCAGAATTTGTTAAGTAAACCACTCTACAAACTGTCCACTAAGCACCCCATCGGGTGCTTTTTTTGTCTATAATGATAATAGTTACAATAAAATCACTTGAAAGTTACACTTAGACCACATCAATCTGAAGCATTAAATGTTATGAATCAGAATGATATAGGTCAAATAATAGTGCCTACTGGTGGTGGTAAAACATACATTATGATTGAAGATTTGAAGGCAAATCTTAACAACAATGTAACTGTAATTGTAGCACCACGCATACTATTAGCACAGCAATTATGTGATGATTTTATTACATCAATCGATGAAGATTTGAATGTATTTCATGCACATAGCGGAAGGACTAAGTTTAATAGTTCTACCAAACCTGATGAAATTGAAGATTACGTTAACAACAATTCAAACGTAATTATCTTTACAACTTATCATTCTCTATCAAAGATTGTTGACTCAGGTATTAACATTGATACAATATATTTTGATGAAGCACATAATGGCACAGCAAGATCTTTCTTTGTTAGTGTTAGTGCTATGAGTCAAATTGCATCACGTTGTTATTACTTTACAGCAACACCTAAAATATCATATAAGCACGATAGAGGGATGAATAATGTTAACATTTGGGGTGAAATATTACTAGATGTTGATGCTAGGGACTTGATAAATGGAGGTGCTATTATACCACCAACAATACAATCTTTCCCAGTTGATTTACATTTTAGCAAGTATAATGCACATGCTCATCATTCATTAACGGTGCAATCTTTCATTAAAAGTATTAACAACTATGATGGTGCTAAAGTATTAATTAGTGTCCCATCCTCGAAGATACTTAGGAGGATGATTAGTGAGACTAAATTATTATCAACCCTAGAAGATTTGGGTTATGAAGTATTACACATTACAAGTAAATTTGGTGCTTATGTTAACAAAACTAAAGTCAATCGGACGGAATTCTTTAACACTCTTAAGGAGTGGGGAGAAGAAACAGCAAAGAAATTTGTTATTTTTCATTATTCAATTTTATCGGAAGGCATCAATGTTAGTGGATTATCTCATACGTTATTGTTGCGAAATCTTAACATCGTGGAGATGTCGCAAACTATCGGTAGAGTTATTAGGTTACACAAAGAGGATAAACAAAACATTGCTAAAAATATTATTCCTAGTGGGGTGCTTAATTTGTATCGTAAACCCTATGGTAATTGCGTTATTCCTACTCACAAGAATTATGGCACAAAGACTATTAACAGAATACAGAGAATAGTCAACGATATTTTCATCGATGGTCACCACACTAGAGCATATTGTTAAAATGTGTAAACCGCAACCAGTCCGCAACCAGTTGAGAAAGTGTCCACTAAGTGCGGACAGAGTGCGGAGATCTGCTATAATTAGTATATCGGAAGCAAAGCAACCGATTTCAATCCTTAAACAACTTTTTCAAACATGCGTAAAATCGAAACAGAAATGAATTCAGCAGTCCTAACAAGACGTAATTTTTCAAAAGCGAATACATCTGTATCAATCAATGACCGCATTGCTGAAGTAAGACTACATGGCAATTTAATTGCTAGAGTAGGTGACAATTTCGTCCAAATCTTAGATGGTGGATGGCAATCAGTCACTACTAAATCCAGATTAAATGCACTTCTAAGTGATGTAACACCTGATGGAAGTGTATTTCAGAAGGATTATGTGTGGTATTACAACTCAAGCAAAGTTGGCACAGTCCCATTTTTCTCAGGTATGGAAGCGGTCTAACCGCTTACAGCACCTGAGTTTTTACTGGCATTTCATTTTAATTAGACTACGCAAAGTGGTTAGGATAAATGATATGTAAGTCCAGTAATTTGCTCCTTTGCTTAACACTTAAATGTCTCAAACTGTTGCCTTTAATTTCCTAGTTGAATCACTATCTCGTGCTGAAACTGGTAACGAATTACTTGCTCTAATTGATACATACCTTGAAAATCAAGGTTAGTTAAATAACAAGTAGGGGTGAAATTCCCCTACCATTACTAACATTTAATCATGTTAAATCATCTTTCAGACTTATTAGAAACTTGGTGTAAATCACAGCAATTAGAGTTTATTAGTGCTGACGATTTACTCTATCAAAGTTATAATGAGTTATCCATATCTCAAAGAGAATGGTTAGTAAAATACATCTCAATTTGGGATGCTACGCAGGATTTTGAAGTTGATATTAATACCAATAAATTAGAAACATTCATCCCTACATTTCACGATTAAATGACATCAATTCCAAAGAAATTAGCACTCTTATTAGATGCTTACGATGGTGGATTACTTCCCCCTGATTTACAAATAGAGATGGCACAATTTTTAATAGATTGTGATCTTTATAATGAATTAACACAGTATCAACAATTATGTGATTATTTCATTGCTGAAGGTATATGCTACGAGGTGGCATTATGACTGATAAAATGTTAATTACCACTCAACTTGATGAAATAATAGAGCAATATGTTGAAATTCAAGTTGATAGAATGGATACGCAATCTCTCGTAGAATATGTTACTGAAGACCTTACAGAAAGATATTCTAAAATGACACAAAATGAGTTAAAAGAGTGGATTTATGAGCATGAAGATGAATATCTTTATGATGAATTAGTAGAAAATGTTAACATTGAAGATGTTAACCAACAATATCAAGATTTCCTGGAAATCAAATCAAATAGGGAGGTTATTTAATCATGAAAAGTTATTTAATAGAGTGTGCGGAGATTAACTACTTCACCATCGAAGTTGATGCGGAAGATGAGAATCAAGCAAGGGATCTTGCTAAAGAAAATATCAATAACTTTGAAGTAATTGATGAATGGGTATCAGAGTGGGATATCAATGATATAAAAGAATTAGACGAAGATGGGTGTGCTATTTAACAATGAAAGTTGTAATTACACCTGACTCAGTAACATTAACTAACTACAAATCATCTAAGGAAACTAACAACATGACTAAGTTAAATCCTCGTCCAGTTTATCATCAAAAAGCAAATCCTAACGCAACTAATAGTGAATTAGATGCAAAGTTAGTTGTTAACAATAACAACAAATTGCCTAGACTAAATGATAATGAATGGGATGCAATTCTCTCATTAGTTGATAACAAATTAGAAAGGCAATATAACCTACAATTTGCAACAATTAGAGAGAAGTTAAAAGCATACAGAAATGAAGATGAAATTGTCAATCGCTTGTGTGACACTAATATTAGTGACTACTCACGCATCCCAAATAGATATTAATACAGTATAATTATAGTATAAACAAACAGGAGAAAACTTGAATCCAGTCCTAAAAAACTTCATTGATTACGTTTATTCATTCTACGGATGCCCCGATGATGTCCTTTACCCACTTGTTAAGGATAACAGAATGGTAACCAAACTTGAAATTTATCAAGCATTTAAAGTTTATAAAGCAAAATTAGAAACCGCATCCGCAGGATCTTTTTATACATGGGGTGATGGTGATTCACTAGACAGAGAGAGAGTAAGAGATATTTTAATTGACCAATTTAACTTCACACTTCAGTAAACGATTTTTTTTAAAACTATGCCAAACGCTTCTCAAACACTACAGACAGATCTTTATAACATTGCATCTAATCATGATGGAATTCTTGATATGATTGTTTACGGATTTGTTAATGATATGTCACCATCTCAGGTTAGATATTATCAGGATATGTTAAACACTAATTTTCCTAATCAGGTCACTAAAGTAACACAAACTGATGACGGAATTAAATCACTAAATTTCAGATAGGAGGACAAATTACAATGTTTAAATCTAACTTTTTTGGACGAATCTTTTGGGTAGATGATAACTATGAATTCAAATCTTGCCCACTATGTGTAGATAATACAGGAGATTTTGACCAAACTGATTATGTTTCAGAGTGGACAGACTTGGAAGGAGTTAGTTTATCTGAATTGTTAAATATACATCATGCGTGTATACTTAATAAGGTTAATCATGCTGGATCTTTATCATTAAATGACTTCGCAATTAACCCCTAAAATGTTAACAACTATCCCCAAATCTTACTTAGATAGTAACACTCTAAGCAAAATATTAACACTAGTAAGTGTTACTAACTCAAAACAAGAGCAAAGTGTATATAACCCCCCAAGATCACGAAAATTGTCTATACTTAACGACTAAACAGTTATTAACACTTAATGCCCCTAATTTCCCTAATTAAATGACACAAAACAAACAGGATTTAATCTCAGCAGTTAAAGAGCATCACGTCAGAAAAGACTTTGCTTATGATGCCAAAGTAATAGAGAAAAATGTTAATAAACTAACGCAATATCTATTTGATGATTATAAACGTAGATGGGACAATCGTGACTACAATGTATCATATAAGAAGGGTAATAAGTATTGGAAAGTTATTACTGACAATAGTGTACATTGCTTTGTTGATAGAATAACAGGAGACGTATTTAAACCTGCTAGTTGGTCTAAACCTGCCCCTATTCCTAGGTTTAATTTGTTAATTAATGCCCAAGATTGCTTCAATAAATGTGATTGTCATGGGAGTTATTTGTATATTAGATGATAACAACTAAACAACGATTAACGAAGAGTTTTCCACAATTAGCGGAAGGATTGTGGATAAGTAGTGTATATTTTAAATGGTTAATTAAATATAGGTTAGTGTTATTAATACCCCCATAAATAGCACCACAAAGTGTTATCTAAGAGCGTAACATAGCGAGGTTTTTTTGTCAACAACTGCTAAGAATTGCCACAATTTGCTTATAACCCTTGACATGACAATCGTCTTGCTATATAATAACAATGTAAGCACAATTACCAATGGGTAGGACATACAAACAAAATGACCTTTATAACACAAATAGAGCGAAAAGTTTGCATGAAAAGAGAAAACAATCAAAGACTAAGTATAGGAGGGAAAATGTAAACAATTCCACAGATTATGTGGAAAAGTATAAACAATCCCGCACTGATTACCATCCCCCCGCTAACAACAATTAACCCCCTAATCATGTCTACTAAAGTAACAACAATTAGCACTAATCCCCCTGTTAATGTTAAAACATGGGAAACACGCAAAAAGTACTATTGGGCATACGATTATCCAGGTAATAGTAAGAACGGACCATTCAAATCTGAGAAGTTAGCATTACTTGATGCAACGCAATTTAGCAGCGATTCTTAACACATAGGGGACACACAGTTATTAACAATTAGTGGGGATAATCACCTCACTAATTAACATTTAGTGTGTATATGTACACACACTAATTAACAAGAACTGTATATTCACTAAATGTTATATAAGCAGTAAATAAGTTTTCGAGTTTGTGTAACCTACAAAAGTATAGGATCGAGAGCAATATATAAAAATTTTCCCATATAAAAAATTCCCCCATAGGTTTTTTCAGTGTCAGAGTTTAATCAAAATCCAGTAGAGATCGCCCTAGAGAAATTAGAGGAAGAATTCGCAGACCTCATTGGGATCCCTTGGTCTGGTAGGAGATATCCAGGTTGCTATAAGATAGTCCAGAAATATGCCCAGACACGTCTAGGAAGGTCACTGAAGGACTTCTCAGGATTATATACATCCTTCATGGATGATGCTGTGAGTGAAGAGGATGGGGTTTGGATAGACAGACCTACATGGGGAGTAGACTGGGATATGTCTATCTTACAGAAGTCAGACCTTCTACTGTTTAAGGTATATGACACAGAGATGGGAGACGTAGAGAAATTTAACAAGAGAGCACCCAATCATGGAGCAGTTTACCTAGGTGATGGATTCATGCTCCATCAGTTATGGCAAGAAGACTCATGTATTGTGAGGCTTGATGTACATTATCGCAAATGTTGTGTAGGTATAGTGAGGGAAAATGCTACATAAAGCAGATATACAAGTAAAATATGAAATGAAACGTTTCACACTAAGAATAGAAGAAGATGATTATGGTGAAAATTATATACACATACCTGATGATGTTATGAGAGAGTGTGGTTGGGATATAGGTACTATGCTAGAATATGAGGAAGAGACTGACGGATCAGTCATATTGCATAAGGTGGAAGAATGAGGTATAATCAAATATGTTTAACGCTACTTGTTATTATTAACTTAATCAATTTGATAAAAAATTAGCGTCTGAAAAAAATCGAAAAAATCGTCGTGGAAACTCCAAAGTTTAATAGTGATGAGGAATTCTTTGCTTGGACATTTGAAAAAATTAGCGAGGCAATCACAAACCTTACCAAAAGATTAGAGCAAGTAGAAGGGGGACTAATGAAAATACCTCCTCCTGGTGCTGATATGATAAAGTATAAACCTCCTGGTAGTCCAACCTACTTGAATATGAAGGAGTTGTTGGATACTATGTTTGCTACGCTAAATCATCTAGAGAACAGACTAAATAAGATAGAGGAAAAATTAAGTGACTAATGCCAGCCTATATTCAGGAAACTGGTAGGAGCTACCCCAATCCTATTAAGGGTGGCGGTTTCAATCAGAATTTTAAAAGACCTAGTAGTGGTAATTACAGGACTTCATCTGACTATCCAGGTGTAGGTACTAGTATGGCGTACGCTATTACCTTTGAGGATGGTGGTCCTGGTAGTCTCCCTATGGGAAAGGACGTAGTGCATTACATTGGTGATGAAGAGCCAACTAATGTAAATGCTAGTGGAAACGAAAGAGTAGGTATATACAGGTTTTATAGGGCAGCAAAGGATGATCACAAGTATAGTCGTGATCCTCAGTTAATGAAGAGAGACTTCGGTTGCGAAAACGAGAGTTGGAAACGTGCTGCTTCTGGGTATAACCCTGAACCTAGGAGTGGTAAACCTGTCTTCTATATTATGATTGCACAGGTAACTAATAGTATACCCCTTAAAGCATATTATTCTCATTGGCCCGATGATACACAGTTGTGTGCTGGTACAAACGTCCCTACTGGATTAAATGGGGTAGGTTGTGGTAGAAACTTATATAAGGAAGTAGACACTCTAGGGTATGTCTTTGCTACAGAGGCAGAAGCAGCTGCATACTGCTCTGCTGGTGAGGTTCCAGCACCCATCTATGAGTATTTGCATCCAGACCCTGATCATTTCTATACTATAGACCCTGCTAGAGAAGTAAACTTAGCAGACAATAGTCCTATTCCACCAGCAGAGGCATTAGGAAAGCAATACTCTTACTTGGGTATTATAGGGTGGGCATTTAAGACACGTGCATTAGATAGTCCAACTGATACCATCCTTGATATTGGTAAGATTGGACCTACTGGACAGTCTATTAACAAGAGTGGTTGGTATGACTACACTGATGATGATCAATTCTCCTATGGTGAAGCTGGATTTGGGTCAGGTGGATGGTCTGAATTCATGTATAGGCAGATGCGTGACTCTGCTGGTAATAGTGTAGAAGGTCCACCTAATGTTAATGGTTGGGGATGGCCCGATAATGTAGACATATTAGATAACGAAGCACTATTCGAGTGGTCATATGGTCTGAGTGGTGCTGTAAAGGGTGCTGTACCTCGTTTCCTTGGATTCGAGGACATGTATGACTCTCAGTTTGTATTCTATCTGTATGATACGACTTATCCTTGGAATGGTCCTATATTCTCCTCACAGTATATCATTAGTAATGCGAAGTGTTGTCCTAATACTACTGACCCAGAGGGTTGTCCACAGTGTCAACCAGTATGGACGTACCATTCTCACTTCTATGAGATTAATTCAGATGTGTGGAATACTACTAAGACTAAACTATCCATCCATGATGCTAGTAGTGCTGGTGTAAATGAATCATTCTGGACTGTAGATACGGATACTCCTATTATATTCTTCCGTTACTTAACACGAACTGGTGACTATGGTCCAGGTGAGAAGATTAATGGTTGGGATATAGTGTCTGTTTATTACTTTGGTGATGAGCTTAAGTGCGGAATAATGGAATTAACGTGGGATAGTCCTGCAAATAGCACTGCAAATACGTTTTCTTATCAACAAAACTTCACTTCTTCCGACGGTGGTCAGGTAGAAGTGCTTGCTGGGTATGGAATACCTAATAAATCCGCATTCTGCGGGACTTATGAATTCCCTAAGAAGATATCTTACTGGAAAGTAGAGATAGATCCTAAAGCACTCATACCACGACGCACTATGGATGAGGCAAAATTAGAGGCAGTAGTGGGTGATGACGGAGAAATTAAGGCAGTTGTTATTATCAATGGCGGTAGAGGGTACGTAAATCCGACTATACAGGTGATGGATCCGCAAGGACTGGATGACTTCTCCCCTAATGATAGTGCAGACTTCATGGCAGATAAGTTAGGAATGGATCCTGATGCGGAGAAAGCAATAGCAGACCCTGATAAGGAAGACCAGTCTATGTCTACACAGGACATGAAGTCACATACAAGGGTGTGGCAGTCCTCTACAGAGGCAGTAGATGCAGAGGATAAGAATAAGGATGTATACAGACTGAAGAGAGCAGAGGTGGAGATATCACAGTTAGATGATGAGGGTATTATCAGAGCAGTGCGTGTCGTAGATCCTGGTGCGGGTTACAGTCAGGCAAATACTGTATTAGTGCATGTAGTAGATCCTGAGATAATAGAGTATGAGGGTGTGCGTGATAAGGACGGTAACTTCCAAGCTGGTGGTAAGGAGATGGAGGAAGCCGCAGAGAATATGGATAAGGCATGGGATCATACCTTTGAGAAGAGGGATGTAGTGTATGGTGTGAGGGATGAGGCAACTATGGATGATTACTCCATGCAACCTCTATCCTCCAATATGGATCCTATGACTAGGGATATAGTTAAGGAGTCTATGAGTCACTCATCTGATATGCCAAGTAACAATGCTACTCAGGTTTCTGTAACAGTCCCAGATAGTTACATCAGAGCAGCGGGTGATGGTATAGATGATGACATAACTAAACTTTGCTTCAATCTACCAGCAGAGTGTGTTGAGGTTAATGGTACTGCCAATATGAAGGCAGGTATGCCAGATGCAAAGAATTTAGAATACGTTACTGCTAATGACTCTGGTGTGACTGAATTCCAAGATGGTGCACTAGGGTACGCATTACAGGGTGTGGATCAGGCAGATACCTTTGGTGCCAACATGTCTCACTTATATGGTCCTTTTGGACAGAAGCAGTGTATAGAGGTTGCACAACCAAAACTGTATAATATTACTAGATGGTTTGATATGCCTTGTGCATACTTGGATACTAATGAGGATGGGGAGCGTAAAGCATTCGGATGGTTACCCTATAAGTATTGTGCTTCTAAGGAAAAGGAAGCAACATTCCGTGTGTCTATGGAGATAGAGGGATATGTTGGTGGTAGTCAGGGACCAGCATTTATGGACTTCCTTAAGAATATGCCAGTGCCTTTCTTACAAGCGAAGAGACCCATAACTACTAATGCTGGAGAGAAAACATGGAAGTGTAAGAGAAGTAGTATAGATGGTAGATGTTACAGAGATCCTCAAGATCCTGGTAACATGGTCTTTGTTCCTGTGGGGTTAGATGAAAACACTTACGACTACAATAGATCTAACTATACAGAGCTGGAACAATTGCAGATGTGGGCAGGTAGTAATATCAGTAGTAATGCAGCAGTGCAGACATGGTTAGGTCATCCTACTGCTGGTGACCCAGCTGGTACACCGCACTCTGTAGATTATACTGCTATAACCGTGGCAAGTTGTACCAATGGTGTACCACCCAATGAGTGTTGGGATACATACGTGCGGAATGTTAATGCATCAGATGGACCTCTCACTGTGTATAGTGGTTATGATGCTAATGGTAATGGACAATCAGGATCAACATTCTGTGGTACTAGTGAATTGTATGATTCCTGTGCTGCATTAGATAAATGTATGGATGCTTCTATTGCTATTAACCCACAGAGAATAACTGGTTCTGGTGCAAATGCCAGAATGAATATGGGATCTTATAATGGTATTATGGCAGTTAGGAATTATCTGTCTGGTGGTGTGATAGCACTAGGAAGAGCATTGAGGAATTATGGTAACCCATACTTTGATGAATGTAGTGAAGATAATGCATGGACTGACGGTGAAACACTTAATGATATAATTTTCCCTAAGAGGTTATAATGGCATTTGGAGCACTATTACCAGTATCATCTCTAAACGGACTACCTTGTAGTGGTCATGGATTGTGCATACCATCCACTATCCACTCTGTACAAGCGTGTGGCACCCCTCCAATCCCCTACAGCATAACCATTAAGGAATATACGTGTTGGTGGCCCCCTCAACCCCTAATTCCTATATTCCCTGTTACTCCCTATAGGGCAACTGTGCTAGTAAATCGTATTCCTATCATGTTACATGGGGATACCTTCACTCCACATATAGCGGTATGTACTAATATTGTTGTTTATATGTGTCCTTGTGGTAAAGCAATGTGTCCAACCCCTACTCCTATCCCTTGTAGCACCCTTACAATCGAAGATGGAGGTGGTGTAGGACATACTAGGATTCTTATGGCAACAACTTTAACAGTATTTGCTTTGAAATTACCAATTGCTCGTATCCTAGACCCTTTAGGTGTTGGTTTTTCAGGATTTAGTTACCCTTGTTCATCTGTGGTTGCCTGGGGGCATGCAACTGTGCTATCATCATAGTAGTTTAGCTAATAAAAATGGCATTATATACCTCAGACGGTGGTTATCAGTCTCCTCCAGCAAAGAAATCAAGGCAAGGAAACTCAAAAAACACTAAATTGAGTGCTACTTCACGTAACGGAGCAAGGAAGAAGTATAGGGGTCAAGGAAAATAGTCGGGAAACCCTATAAATAAAAGATATAACGCTAAATATCTTGAAAAGGTAGACAAGAATGCCTGCTTATAGGTTCAGATCTGAGAAATATGTCAGTAGAGGGTTTAAAGACCTAGCAATTTCGTTTAATGCTAACCCTTCTACTGGAGATTTTGGTGTGGTTAAGAATGAGAATGCTATAAAGCAATCTGTTCGTAACCTCATTTTAACTATGTTCGGTGAAAGACCCTTTCAACCTTCGATTGGGTCAAGAGTTAAGATGCTTTTGTTTGAACCATGGGATCCATTCGCAGTTGATACCATAAAAAGTGAGATATTCAACGTCATTAAACGACTAGAACCACGTGTTAGATGCACTGGAGTCGGACTTCGTGATGAATCTGATATAAATTCAGTCCATATTTCGATAGATTACACTATTGTTGGTCAACAAGAAGTACAAAATATCGATTTTCTACTAGAAAAGGCATAAAATGGCAGCCATTCCATCGCAATTAACGTCGCTAGACTTCTTTGAGATCAAAGAATCCATCAGATCGTACCTCAGAACTAGAAAAGAGTTTACTGATTACGATTTTGAGGGTAGTTCTGCATCTTATTTGATCGACATACTTGCTTATAACACGTATTACACAGCATTTAACGCTAACATGGCGTTAAACGAAGCATTTTTAGAGACTGCAACGGTTAGAGATAACATTGTAAGACTCGCAAAGCAGTTAAATTATACTCCAAGGTCAATTAAAGCACCTAGGGCATGTGTGAAACTCCTTGCACAGACTAGTGTTGGACTAAGTGGGACTAGTTATCCCGAATTTGCCACTCTAAGGAAGGGTGATGTCTTTGTTGCAGACAATGATTTCGATTCTTATACCTTTGCATTGACTCAAGACATCCAAGTGCCTGTAGATAGTGGCACAGGATTAGCAACTTTTGATAATGTACTAGTATATCAAGGTAATTTACTCACTTATAACTACACAGTTGACTATACAAAGCGTCAGGACTTCATTATTCCTGATGAAAAGGTTGATACAGGTCTTTTGACAGTGGATATTTCTCCAACTGAGCAATCTTCAGAGACAGATACCTATAGTCCTGCTACAAATGTCACAAATGCTGATGGAACTTCCAGAATTTACTATTTGGAAGAGACTGATGACATGAGATACCGTCTTGTTTTCGGAGATGGGTCAATTGGACGTAAATTAATCGATGGAGAATACATTACTATCTCATATGTCTCTACAGATGGGGTTGAAGCTAACGGTGCGAGGGGTTTTAACTTCATTGGTAACGTAGTTGACAGTGATTTACGTGTTGTAAGTCCAAATGCCATTAGTTTGACCACTAAAGACGCTGCTCAAGACGGTGAAGATCGTGAAACATCACTTTCAGTCAAGTTTAGAGCACCTAGAGCGTATGCAACCCAAAATAGGGCAGTTACAGAGAATGATTTTGAGCATATTGTCTCTGAAATCTACCCTCAAGCAGCATCAGTGACTGCATTTGGTGGTGAGAAGTTAAATCCACCGATTTATGGAAAAGTTTACGTTGCAATTAGACCAAAAACAGGAACTAAGCTCAATGCGACTACAAAACAGAAGATTAAGAAGGATTTACTGAAGTATTCCATCGCTTCTATTGAGCCAGTCATCATTGACCCAACTATTTTCTATGTTTTACCGAAATCTTACGTTTATTACAATGGAAATGACACTGCTTTGACTGGTGCACAACTTGGAACTAAGATTTTACAAGGAATTGACGCATTTAACAAAAATGGTGCCACAAACAGGTTTGGAAACCGTATAGACGGATCTAAATTCGGTGCAATGATTGATAATGCTGATAATGCCATTTCTGGTAACGTAACTCAAATGACTTTGGGTCAAAATCTTGATAAATTTGCTTTTGGGCAAGTTTTCACACAATGTTTAGATTTTGGTAACCCACTTTATGATCCATCAGGTTATTCTGGCACTCCAGACGATGATGACAACGGAACTGGTGGAAAATGTAAACCATCCTTCTCTGTAGTCAAATCTGGGACATTTTATGCCACTGGATATACAGAAGATCTTGTAAATCTTACTTTAAGTGATGGATCTACGTCTGCACAGGTTTCAACACCTGGAATTAGCACAAGTACTACCAATCAAGTCTTGGTGCCTGTAAATATAAGAGATGATGGTCGTGGGAACCTAATTCTCGTTACTGTAAGGGATGAAACTGAATTAACTCTTAATCCTTCAGTAGGAAGTGTCAATTATGGCACTGGTCAAGTCTGTGTTGGTCCCGTAGCGATACAAGGAACCCCAGATGGCACTACAAGGTTACCTATTCAGGTTTTACCTGCTGGTGGATCAATTTCAGTACCACCTGGCGTAGATCCTACAATCTTTAACCCACAAGTCAATCCAATTGACTACACAATCAACGATGTGTCAATCCCTACCTTCGATCCGAATAACTTTAATGGTTATAATTACGGTGACACAAGTGGGATAAATATTATCGATTATCCAAGTGATACTTTCGAGTATCCAGTCAGCGAATCCTGTTTCTAAGATAGATGCCGATTACAAAGAATATCAACGTCTCTGATAGGGTCGAAAATCAGTTACCTGAGTTTATTCGTCACGAAGATAGACAAATAGTCAACTTCCTGTTTGAATATTATAAATCTCAGGAGAAAACAGGTAGACCTTACGATATCCTCAATAACTTATTGAGATATCTAGATTTAGATAACTATACTTCCGAGCAATTAGATTCTGCAACTAGTTTGCTTAAGGATATCGGTCTGTACGATTCTAAGATTGAAATTGAAGGAATAGATGGATTCCAGGAGCAAGATGGCTCCATAATGATTGATAATGAAGTAATTTACTACGAAAAGGTCACTCGTGGTCCTGATGTTATCATTACTCCAGGTATTTCGTATCCACAGTTTAATAAGAAGAAGCAACAACTAGAAAACCCCTTTACACTGTTTGATGGAGTCCAAAATGTCTTTCCATTAAGTTTTTTAGGTACTCCTGTTGCTCCTCCTTCAGCAGAGCACTTAATTGTGACTGCTTACAACACAATGATGATCCCTAACGTAGATTACTACGTTGAAGGTCTTAATATACGTTTTCAAGAGCCTCCAAGAGATCAAATTGGATCTGATGACTCAGAATTCACTTCATTGACTTATTTGGTCGGATATTCGGATCAACCGATCAAAACTTGCGATTCTATTCCTTATACAGAGTGGCAGGGCACAAAATTCTATCCATTAAGGATTAATCAACAATCTTACACTCCAACTTCCGAAATTGGACTTGTAATTAATAAAAATGGACGTTTACAAGAACCTTACACCGATTTTACCGTTTTTGAAGATAAAGTTGTTTTCAAAAATGAAATTGGAGCTGCTGATGCTATTCATATTAGGTCTGTCGAATATACTCCTCCTTCTTACGGTTCAGGAGCCTCAGCAATTGCTAAGGTTGCTGATAATGGCACAATAGAGAGTTTGATCCCCAAAACTGGTGGATCTAAGTATAGAATTGATTTTGCACCTAGAGTTACTATCACAAGTACAACAGGAGCAAATGCAACTGCCAAATCACTAATTGGTGGTATTAAAGACATTAATTTGATTGATGGTGGTCAAGGATACTCTTCATACAACCCACCAATCCCTGTAGTTGCTGCACCGTCTAATGCTAACGGTACACCTGCTCAATTGAGTCTAACAGTTAATGATGAGACTGGAATGGTCGATTCTTTAACTATTACTAACAGTGGTAGTGGATATGACTTCATTCCTGCTATATCCTTCAAGAATCCAGGTGGAGCAACCATTTCACCTCCTACTATTGATGGTGAGGGTAGAATCAACATAGGAACCATTACCGTTGATACAATGGGTAGTGGTTATAGTAATGCACCTGTAGTTTACATTGATCCTGCTCCTATAGGTGGAATCAATGCTGCTGCTATATCAAAAATCAACCAGGATGGTCAAGTATACGAAATCCAGATTACCAACCGTGGTAGAGGGTATACAGCGTCTCCTAGAGTCCAAATCGTTAACCCTATCGGTGCACAAGTATTAGACGTTACTGTAGCATCTGGATCAGTAACAAATATCGAAATGTTGACTGGTGGTATGGGTTATACCGATGCACCTTCAGTTTATATTGTAGATGACAGAAAAGACGGATATGGAGAACCAATAGGTGGTACTGGTGCTTTAGCAGAAGCAACCATCTTTAACGGTGAAATTACAGACATTAATATTACTAATTTTGGATCTGGTTACTCTACAGAGTTTCCACCCAAGATTTACATTGCTGAACCAAAAGCAGCAAGGTCATCTGTAGATGTTGGATTTGATCAGGTTACAGGATTTGATATACTGGAAGATGGATCGGGATATGCTTCTAGTGCCTTCCTAGGGTGCTCCAGAGGCGTTTCTGGACCTGTAGGGTATGATAACCTCCATAATGAGATATATGCTGGAGAAGCAGCTTTAAGACAGTCAAATCATGCTGCTGGTGCTGCTGTTACTAACCTTGACTCTTTATTCATTAAAGAAGTCTTTGATAAGTTTAGAAGACAGTATCTTCCAACCTTAGACATCGATTTTGGTAAAGTTAACCCAGTTCAGGTTATCAAAAACATTACTGACTTCTATATCTCAAAAGGTACGAAGTTAGCAACTCAATATCTCTTTAAAATCCTATTTGGAGAAGATGTTGATCTTTACTATCCTAAAGATGAGATTATAAGTCCATCTCATGCAACTTGGGTTGTAGACACTATTCTTAGAGCAGAATTACTAGAAGGTGACGCTGCAAACCTAATAGACTCTGAAGTTAACCAATATGCCGATGAAGTTGATGGTAGTGTTACTGCTGCATCAGCATTGATTGAAAACGTCATTACTATCATTGAAGGTACTGACACAATCTATGAATTAGCAATATCTGAAGAAACCTTAGAAGGTAACTTCATTATTCCTTATAAGACTCGTCTAGTTGAGCCTTTAACCACTACTGGGCAGATAATCACGGTTGACAGCACAATTGGATGGCCCGAGCGTAATGGTACTATTAGAATCAATGATGTAGAGCAAGTCCAGTATAAGGAGAAGTCCCTTAACCAGTTCATAGAGTGTACACGTAGTAAGAATGGAATAGTCGAAGATTGGGATCCTGGTACTATAATTCAGTCCGATATCTTCGTTTATGTCAACAGAGGCACTGCAACGGAATGTAAGTTAAGGATTCTTGGTATTGCTGAAGCAGGTACCACAGTACTAAACGATACTGGTAGTTACTACCTTGGTGGAGATAAACTGAAGGTTGCAAACCTTGGATCGACTGCTGAGGAGTTAAGACTCCAATCTTGGTTATATAACGTTAAGAAACTGATTCAGGTCACCAGTATCACTCCTGGTGGTGTTAATAACCAGACTGCTACTGTAGTTTGCGGTAACCCTCATGGTTTGCTAGTTTCTGACCAAGTTACGATATATGGTGCAAACCCAGTTGTTTACAACGGTACATTCACTGTAACATCGAGAATTGACCAATTTACCTTCTCATATCAGATAAACACTCCTACTGAGATTTTACCTCAAGGAAACATCCTTTTATCGGTTGATTTGAATAGAGGTAAGTCAGATATCGCTTCTATCAATTCTGTTGTATCTGAGTTTACTACAAACATCCAAAACTCGTTTTTCAACGATAATTACGTTTATGTCGCTGCATCTGGACTTCCTAACTACAAAATAGGTCCATTTACAGGATCTGCTCTAATTCCAGGAAACCAAAGAAAATTACTTAGATTTCCAAGATTAGTCCAAACTATTTCCGAAAGAAAGACAATTGACCCAGGAACACCAATTGGTGCTTGGGTAAACGGTGTTTCTATCTGGTCTTACAAATCTAGAGAATTTATCCAATTTGGACCTCTTACTAGCATCGCAGTTACCAATGTTGGTGAATCATACGATGCTGGTGCTAAACCCAACGTAGAGATCACTGGGGGAGGTGGATCAGGTGCTACTGCTGAAGTTATCGTTAATGGTAGTCTAGTATCCTTTGATATGGTTACTGAAGGTACTGGTTACACAGAATCACCTCTTGTATCGATTGTTGGAGGTGGTGGATCAGGTGCTACTGCACAAGCAGTTATTACTGGTGGTAGAGTAACAAGAATCTTAGTTGAGCAACCAGGAATCAATTATACTACACAACCCTTAGTTTCTATCACAGGTGGCGGTGGTACTGGTGCTACTGCTACTGCAAACGTCCGTGGTCCTATTTCTAGTGTAAGCATCACTAACTTTGGTAGTGGATATACTTCACTTCCTGCTGTTAAAGTTAACTCTGGTGAAGGTGCTTTAGCACAACCAATCGTTATTAATGGTAGAATCGTATCTATCGCTATTATTAACTCTGGTGAATCCTATACAACTGCTCCTAACATCATTATTAATGGTGATGGATTTGGTGCTATTGCTAAAGCAACTATCGGTACAATTGGAGAAGATAAAGGTCGTGTTTTAGGTGTAACTATTACCAACAAGGGTATTGGGTATACACAAGGTTTAACAACCGTTAGACTCGAAGCAGTGGGTCAATTAGCGTCATTCTCACCTACAGTTTATCAGTGGAATAAAAACCTTCAGTATGAATTAGTAGACAATTATGACTTTGCAAGAGGTTATGTATTTACTGGATATAACAACCAGTTTGGTGGTGAATATGCTCACCTATCAGATCCTAAAGAATTAAGATATGTTGTTGGTGATAACGTATTCCTAAACCCTGTTACTCAGCAATTCCAAGAAGTTGCTGCTAACTTTGAGCACTCACCTATTATTGGTTGGGCATTTGATGGTAACCCAATATATGGTCCTTATGGATACATTGATCCTACTGATGCAAATAGTGGTATCAGAAGGATGCGTACTTCCTTTAAATTGAAGACAAACGTTGTATATGATGAGATAACCAATCCTGATCCTGCTCGTATAGATGGTCCTCCTATATCAGGATATGCTGCTGGTACATTTGTAGATGACTATTTCTATGATTTCCAGTCTGGTGACTTAGATCAGTATAATGGTCGTTTCTGTAAGACACCTGAGTATCCAGG